>OMVB01000063.1 GCA_900314395.1 uncultured Prevotellaceae bacterium
TATGGCCGAGAAGTATTACGGGATTAGCCCCTACGCCTACTGCGCAGGAAATCCGGTAAACCTCGTGGATCCGGAAGGAAAGAAAGTGCAGATTTTTTACACAGAAAATGGAAAAACATATAGTTTCATTTTCACTGGGAAAGAGACAAATATCCCAGATAATAGTTTTGTTAAAAGTTTTGTTGAAGCCTACCATTACAACAAGGATAATTGGGAAAAAGCCGGCTATGATGGTCAAGAACCAACATCACGTCTTGTGGAGAGAAGTGAAACGGTTAAAGTTATGAATAGCGGAACGGCTGGAGATCGTTTTAATGATGAGTATAAAACTATTTATTGGAACCACGAAACTGGAATAGTTACTGATAATGGGGTTGTTCTTTCTCCTGCTACTGGATTAGCGCATGAAGCAGATCATGCAAACGATTTTTTTGATAATCCTCAAAAAAATAATGCGCAATCAGACACCTCGGATAAAAAATATGGAACTGCTGAAGAAAAAAGGGTAAGAACAGGATCTGAGCAAAAAACTGCTAGAGCAAATGGTGAAATAAAGAAAAACCAAAAAACAAGAACCAATCATAATGGTACAACAGTTATAGTTAATGGTGTTACTTCAACGGTAATTAATAAGGACAGGACAAATGAGTATAATAACCAAAAGAAGAAAGATGAATGGAAATCTTTATCATCTGAGTTATAGTCTTATGATAGTATTTTTTACCTGTTTTTGTACCCCCAAAGACTTTAAAATAATAGACACCAAGAACGTGATGCACATTTATTTTGGTGCCGTACCTTACGGAATTGAAACCCCTTTTGATATAGAAGATCCGTCTCAAATATTGGGTTGGGATGAGTATAGAGATACGCTGATTACAGATAGTGTAACCATAAATAGATTTGTCTCTTTGGTCAACAGCCTTAAGCCTGCTAAAGAAAAAGCAGGTCTTGATATTAGAATAATTGCTTCAATTACAACGACAGAAGGCATAAAACACAGGCTATGTTTTGGGTATATTGGGGGTACAAGTTATGATGGCGTTGAAATGGAAGACAATGATGAGTTATTTTCATTTCTGGATTCATTAATATATGCGAATCATGATTTGGAGTATTGGGCACCTTCTTTTTATAAAGAAGCAATAGAGCAGGGGCTGGAACCCGTGCCGGATAATTGGAAAAAGAAAAGAGGTCAACGTCAGACAACACCAAAAGAATAGAATTTCAGCCCGGGACGATAGTTCCGGGCTGTTTTATGGTGATGATGATATCGTGAAACTATTCAAACAAGCGGATACCTCTGTCGAGAAAGAGTGGCTGAAAAACCACAGTATAGATGGTGTGCTGGTCGATGAAAACGGCATCGCAACCTTTGTTGCTCTTGAAAATGATAAAAACGCCGATGAATACCATGTATATTAACACTCAGTATTAGCAATAAAAACAAATACCAAAGTGCATGGACCCTTGATTTTTGCACTTTGGTATTTGTTTTTATTGCTTGTAACGAATTGCTCTTGGCAACTCGCTAAGATAGTTATTTGCTGAAGCTGATTGCTATGGGTTCTTCCTTGAGGTTTTTAGGAAGGGCTACGGTTACTTTGCCGTCCTTGACCTTGGCGGTTAGGCGGGCTCCGGTATTAAGGAGCGTAACCTTGCCGCCCTTGGGGAGAGAACCCTCCCAGGAAAGCTCCGCCGGAACCTTTTCACCATCGGCAAGGGCATAAATGGCATAATTTGTCTTGCCGTCCTTGGAAGCAGTCACCCAAAGCTTGTCGGCAGGATGGTAGGCCTCGGTGGTACGGGTAGCGTAAATAGCGGCACCGCAGCGGCGCAGCCACTCCCCTATCTCCTTGAGGATATAAACCTGCTTCTCCTCTACAAGCCCCTGGGCGTTAGGGCCTATGCCAAGAACAAGGCAACCGCCCTTTGCAACAATCTCTGCAAGAATACCAATCACCTTACGGGCACTCTTGTAGGGAGCGTCAGGAACCCAGCCCCAGTCATTGCTGTGGGTAAGGCAGGACTCCCAGGGATGATTAACCTGAGCCTCCGGAATCATACGCTCCGGAGTCTGGTAATTCTCGTTAGGACCCTGGATGGTACGGTCTACGCAAATCATTCCGGGATAACGCGCACGAGCGTTCTCCAGGACGCCTTCAATGCCCACCTGGCTGCCGGTAATCCAGCCGCCGTCCAGCCAGAGAATATCAATCTGGCCGTAGCGGCCGCCGGTAATCTCATTAAGCTGGTTCTGGGTATACTCTACGTAAGACTGCCACCAGTCCGGATGAGACTTGGGCTTGTAATTGGGCATACGGTTGGGAGTGGCATAGTAAGGGTTCCAGAACCCCGGATGATGCCAGTCCGGCTTGCTGAAGTAAGCGCCAATCATGAAATCCTTGTCCCTGAAAGCCTGGAACACATGCTTTGCCACATCCTTCTTGGAATTGCGGGCGAAAGGCCCGGCCTTGGCAATGGAGAAATCGGTATACTCCGAGTCGAACATGCAGAAGCCGTCATGATGCTTGGTAGTGAAGATAACATACTTCATTCCCGCATCCTGGGCGGCATCGGCCCACTGTACAGGGTCGAAGGCATAAGGATTGAAGACCTTGTAAAGGTCCCAATACCACTGCTTATAGCCCTCGTAGGTGGTGCCGGCGGGGCGGGTGATCCAGTCCTCGTTGCAGATGGACCATGACTCCACGATACCGGGCACAGCATAGAGGCCCCAGTGGATGAGCGCCCCGAACTTAAGGTCCTGCCAGTCAGACAGTTTGGCAAGCACCTGAGGGTCCGTAGGCCACTCATATCCGTCGGCCTGCTTAACGATGTCGCTCTCCTGCGCACGCCCTATAAGGGCAGCGCAGAGAGTAGCAAGGGTAAGTAGAATTTTTTTCATTAATTAACTGAAATTTCAAGGGTTATCTCCTCTGTGTTGCCGTTGGCGAAGGTAAGCTTGGCAGCAACCTTGTGAGAACCGGCGGTAAGGGTAACATTTGCGGCCGATGTCTCCGTTCCGTCAAAGAACCATACAACATTGGAAGGCTTGTTCGTATAGGCCTCCAGGAGCTTGAATGTGAATACATCGCCTGCGCTGTAAACACCGTCCTTAGGATTGTCGATGCTGTTGAAGCCCATAATGGCAAGAGAGGTCTCGCCTGTGCCGGGATCCATGTCACCCATCACATTGGCAGCAATCATGAGTGCTCCGTAACTGTAATCATACCAGTTTGTTGCAGTTTCAGAGAATGACTGATATACAAATGCACCTGTTTCCTTATAATTGTAGTCGAACGCCAGAGGCTTATCTGACGGTCCTTCTACGGCGTATCCGATCACTACCTTGGCATTTGCAGGGATAACAATTTCCGCATCGGAAATATCCATCTTAGTCCAGCCTTTGTATACAGGATTATCGACCTTGCGCCACAGGACACGCTGGCCGTTTATATCGATAAGGGCATAGACATTAGTTGCGCTTGCACAGCCAACATAGAAGTTAAGCTCCGTAAACCTCATGCCTGCATAAGGAGCCATTTCACTTGCAGTGAAAGGCAGTCCGCCCATGATGCTGCTATTGTTATTATATCCAAGGTTGTAGACGGCAGGAGAATCGCTGTACTTGGACAGCACGTAATCCTCTACGGTACCTATAGGACGAAGATAGAGGTCCAGGGTAACGTCATAACTTTCAACATCAACCTGAATAGTCTTCTCTACAAAGCCTGACTTGCTGGCAGTAACCTCGTACTTCACAGCTTTGTCATCGTCATTGAGAACAACCTTATATGCACCCTCTGAATCGGTGGTGACGCTGTAGGAAGCATCCTTGCGGCTGATTCCGGAAGCAGAAACCTTGTTTGCAGCTGCCTGCTTTACAGAAGCGACATAAGGAGCAACCAAAACGTTGGCACCCTGCAATACATTGCCGTCGATATCGTAAACCTTACCGCTGATGGTGCGCTTAAGGTCGGTCTCCACATTAATGGAAACTGAAGTGCTGCCTACGGTGATGTCACTGAGTTTGACAGACAGTTCCTTGCCGTCCCATCCGGTCGGGATGAATTTAGTGACATTGTCGGTACCGGGGAAAATCATCTTGTTCCTGTTGTTGTAGCTTGAGGAAGCGACAACATAGCAGCACGGGTGATCTGCATAGCAGTTAAGGTCATTGCTGTTCCAGAGGTCGATGTAATTGTCTGTCTGGTCTACATGATAGATGAGCAAGCCCTTGGGAATATAGGCATCCCAGCCTGTTCCATCACGGAATTCGTAAACAAAGTACTCTTTTTCATCGCTGGCGGCAGGGGTGTAATATGCAACGTCATTCTTTACTGACTCAAGGGTGTTGCTACCCTTCTGGAACTTGCTGTAATCCTTCTTCCAGTCAAGCATGATACGCTCCAGTCCGGTCAGGTAAGGAGGAGTGCGGCCCTCGTTAAGATAAGGACCGGAAGACATGAGGTCGAAGTAGTCCATGTCGTGTGCATCTCCGTTGTCCTCATAGTCAGTATCATAGAAGTCCGGCAAACCAAGCACGTGACCGAACTCATGGCAGAATGTACCGATACCGCACATTGTGGTGCCGCTTGAGCCCTTGTACTCAGAAGTACAGGCGTAGCGGTAAACGCGGACGCCGTCAAAGTTGGCGTTGAAACGGTAGAGGCTCCATGCGTGAGGCCAGATGGTATCATCGCCGCCGCCTTCTGCCTGGTTGTGACCGGCATAGTAGAAGAATACGTTGTCTACGTAACCATCATTGTCGATATCATATTTGGAGAAGTCAACCTGGCTGTCAAGCAGGACGCAGGCATCGTAGAGAGCCTCGTCAGGATGCTCGTCGTTGGTGCTTCCGGACTGTTTTCCGTAGTAGCTGTACGTCTTGTTAACCTTTACAGGGCCGTAAACATCGAAGCTGGGCTTGAACTGGCCATTGGAATTCTGTACATAGTAGTCTCTTGCAGAACCGGTTCCGCCGTTTGCGGAATAACCCTCCTGGTTAAGCATGTTTGAAAATGCCTCGTTGGGGTTTTCCACAGTAAATGGAAGGTCACTGAACTCAACGAGAACGACAAGGAAAGGTTTTTCACCAATGGCGATATTGGACTGGCGGGCCTGCATAAGCATCTGGTTTGCGGCCTGACGCATGCTCCTGCTCTGCGCCGATGCACGCTTTGCGGCACGCTGGTCCGCTGTGGGACGCCAGAAACCGTCGGAACCGAGATTTACAACCTGGCCGTTCATGGTGGTCCAGCTGTGGAACTCGTCACCGTGGTTGACAAGTGTAACTACGCTGCCGTCCGGCTGCTTGTACTGGTAAGGGGTCTTGGGGGCTACAACAGCCATCATGTAAAGAGTGCTCAAGACCAGAACTGTAAGTGTGGCTAATATCTTTTTCATAAGGCTATTTCTTTATAATTGCACCTGAACCATCGGAGAGAGAGAGCCAGAAGTAGTTCTCATCTTCCTTTACAACATAAGCAGGACCGGAGTTCTTTGCAACGGTCTCGCGGCCTTCCAGGATCTTCAGGGCTACAGTTGCAACTGTTCCCAGTTTGGCATCGGCGGGAAGTCCGGAAATCTCAACGACCCTCAGGTCCTTGGGAGACAGCATCCTGAAGCCTACGGTCTCCGAGGACTTGAATACGGAAAGCTGGTCTGCACCCTTGGTATAGGTGTAGTCCTTGCCTGCAAAGTCATAGACACCGGGCTCGGTCTTGAGGATAACGGTATTGAAGGGGCCCTGGATAACGTCGTGGGTCTCTGTCAGATCCTCGTAGCTGAACTTGATCTGGGCAGTCCTGGCGGTGTTTGCAGGGTTCTGGTCGATCCTGAAGGTGCTCTTCTTGGAGTTGAGGGCCTTTGTCTCTACGAAGTGGAGCCAGTCGGCGCCCTGGGTAACCTCTACGGAGAAGTTTACGTTGGTATTTGTGGCGATGTCAAACGTTCCTGCCTGATAGTCGCGGTTGGTGCTGCCCTCTGTGAAGACAATCACGTTCTTCTGCTTCTGGGTAACAGGGATATTGATTGTTTCACCGCTGATAGTGAAGGTAAGGTTGGTCTTGCGGTCGCCTACATTCTCGTTGTCATCCTTGCCCTTGAGCTTGATGAATGCGTCGCCGGTACCGTTCTTGGGGGTAACGGAAAGCCATGCCTCTGCGTCTGAAGGAATGGCTGCGCTCCATGCACCGTTGACAACGATCTTGAAGTCTACGGTTTCCTGTTTGATAAGGAAAATCTCTGTCTCAGGGAACATTTCGGTAATGGCCTTCTGGGTGATGGTTACGGTCTGCTTGGATGAGCCTGAAGTAACGGTGATGACACCGGTACGGGCCTCAGCAGTCTTGTTCATGCCCAGTGAAACTGTGGCAGCTGTTGCAGCAGTAGTTCCTTTTCCTGAAGAAGGGTTGATAGTAATCCAGTCTACATTTGCCGATGCAGTCCATGCTGCATTGCAGGTAATGGTAATAGGCTTTGTTGTTGCCTGGGGACTGAAGGTAGTCTGGGTCATGGCAACTGTAAAGGTAGTAGGAGTACCTCCGCCTCCGCCGCCGGTACCCGGTTCGTCCGATTCCCCGCCTCCGCAGGAGAGCGCAAAGGATGCCATGACTGCCATGGCAAGGAATTTTAATTTACGCATAACTATTAAATTTGTTTGTATTTACTGTTCCTGATATGCCGATATTGCGGCATATCTTTGCAAATATAGTTTTTTGAAACGATTAATGCAAAATATTACCTATATTTGCAAGCACAAATGAAGCATTAATGACTACTAATTATGAATACTGAAGCTAACCGTTGTTTGTTGTGCAGGAATGCAAGATGCATGAACGCATGCCCCGTACACACAAACGTCCCTGATTCAATGAGGCTTTACCGTGAGGGTAAGACAGCAGAAGCGGCAAAGGCCCTCTTTGAAAACAATCCGTTCAGCGCAATTACCTGCCAGGTATGCGACTGGGCACTCTTCTGCTACGGACATTGCGTCCTTAACGCAAAGAAGGTTCCCGTCCGCTGGTATGAAATAGAGCAGGAAATCTCCATGCCATATATCCTGGGAGACGCCCATGTGGAACTCCCCGCACAGGAAACCGGCAAGAAAGCCGCCATCGTTGGCGCTGGCCCTGCCGGCGTCGCCGCCGCCATCTGGCTCCGCCAGAAAGGCGTTGCAGTAGACCTGTACGACAGTTTCCCCCGCGTAGGCGGCGTGCTCCGCTACGGCATCCCGGACTTCCGCCTGGACAAGAAATACGTAGACGCATATGAGCGCATCCTGGACGAAATCGGCGTTGTCTTCCATGGCGGCGTGCAGATCGGCAAGGATATAACCGTTAAGGCTCTCAAAGACAGCCACGATGCCGTCCTGATGGCCGCGGGAGCCTGGGTTGCCAAGGAAATGCGCATCCCCGGGGAAGACAATCCGCACGTAATCCACGCCCTGGAATTCCTCAAGGAGCCGGAAAAATACAATCTTGGCAACAAAGTGCTTGTTGTCGGCGGAGGCAATGTGGCCATGGACGCATGCCGCACGGCTGTACGCCGCGGCTGCGACACCACGGTGGTTTACCGCAAGACCTATGAGAACATGCCCGCCAACAAACTGGAGGTAAAAGAGTCCCGGGAAGAAGGCGTAAAATATGAGGTTTTCACCGTACCGGTAGAGGTAAAGACCAGCGGCTCAAGGACTTACGCTATCGTCCGCAAGTGTGAGAATTACACCCGCGAGGACGGTTCACTGGCCACCCGCATCCTTGACGGAACAGACTTTGAAATGGACTTCGACACCATGATAGTGGCAGTAAGCGAGGGCGTAGACAAAGACCTCATGGAGGGCGCCTACCCGGACGGCCTTGAGGGCGTATTCACCGCAGGCGACTACAATTACGGCCCCAAAACCGTAGTCGAGGCCGTTCAGTCTGCAAAAGAGCAGGTAGAAGCTATTTCTTCTTTTTTAGGGCTTGCTTAATGCGCTCCCAACCGTTCTTTATGAACGTATCGATATAACGCTGCTTCTTCTCCGGATAAAGGTCTTCGAATGAAACCAGGATTCCGGAATCGTAGACATCGGCAAATTCATCATTTATCCCTGTTCCAAGATACTTCATGGACGGGGATAAATTCATATATGAGTTCACCAGTGGCGGGATGTTAAGGCCCATCGCACGAATCTCCGAATTCAGTATCCTGTAGCCTTCCTTGTATGTTTTTCCCCTGAAGAGGTGAAGATATTTCTGCGGATGCTCCGGCTTCACGGGGATAGCCACGCTGGCAAGCTTCTGGTGGTCCGGGAAGTACTTGCGCAGGAATACCAGAATCATGTCCAGGGCCTCCCGCGGATAATCCGGATAAATGGTCATCTTGCCAAAGAAGTACTTTACATCCGGGTACAGCAGCGTAAGCGCGCCCAGCCCGTCAAAGAGGTTGTCCAGCGCATAGATGCTCTTGCTGCCAAGCCGCGTGCTCTGATAGTCTACTGACACAAACGAGCGCCCAAGTTCAATCGAATACGGAAGATAGTGCTTTAGGAACTTTTTTGAATAATTGAACATGTGGGCCGATGTTATTATGGGCTGGCCCTCGATGTTGAAAACGGCATTGGAGCAAGGTACATAGCGGTATCCGCCTATAATCTGCTCTTCTTCCGGGCTCCACAGGACAAGCTGCCTGTAGCCGTAAACGGGGTCATAATCGAACCTGTCCAGATCCAGTTCCTCCCCTGTTCCGCCGCCGCCTGCGCGGAAGGCTATCTCCCTCAGGCGCCCAACCTCACGGAGCACATTGGGAGCCTGTTCCCAGGTAACGACATAAATCTCGTTACCCGCACGGTTTGTCTGCCGCAGCAAAAGCTCCGGCTTCAGCTCGGCCTTAAGCAAGGCCCTCTCTACAGGTTCAATTATACTTTTCATTATAAACAAACTCCCTGACTTCCGCCGCCCACTCCAGCGGTGTTTTAGTGTTATCAAAATGTTCCGGCGGCAAAGGCTTGCCTATCACCAGCCGCAAAGTGCTTCCCTGTGCGCGGTAGAGCTCGTCCGGCAGAAGCACCATAGCCAGCGGGAACTTCATTCCCAGCAGCTTTCCAATCTTGTCCACACGGTAGAACCGTTTGGAATTCCGGCCAAAAAACCGGCACGGAACCACCTGGCGGTTATATTTCACGCTCTTGGTGATGAACGACTTTCCCCAGGCCACGTCCTGGATTTTCCCGTCAATCATCCGGGAACACTTCCCCGCCGGGAATGTGCCAATCTGCACCTCAGAGGCGAACGCCTGCTCCATTCCAAGAGCCAACTCGCGAGACTGTGCACCCACCTTGTTCACCGGGATGAAGAGTTTGGAAAGCCCCTTGATGTTCATCAGGAAGTCGTTCACCGGGAAGCGGCAATTCTCTCCGAAAAGTTCTCCCATCACCTTCACAAGGGCTATGGCATCGGCCCCTCCAAGGGGATGATTGCAGGCAAAAGTGTATCGCCCGGAAGGGTCAATATTCTCCAATCCCTCTACTACAAGATTGATTTTCAAGTACTTGATGCACTCCTGCGCAAACTCCACGCCCTCGTATCCCTGGCCAATAAAGCCGTTCAGGAAGTCAATGTGGACAAGTTTTTTTATCCAGCGAACCAAGAACCCGGGAATCCTGGGGAACTTCTTCCTCAGGATTGCATCCAGGTCGATGATATATTCGCTTTTAAGCTCCAATTATTTAATCTCTATCTTGCCTACGTTAAGGCCCCAGCAACCGTCCTGGACAATGGGAATCTCCTTGCCGTCCAGGTTCTTGGCATACTCCATCTTCTCCAGGAAGGTGTGGGAGTGGCCGCCGATCACAAGGTCTATATTGCGGGTCGCCTGCACAAGGTCGATATCGTCAAAGTCGGAAATATCGTATCCCAGGTGGGTAAGGGCAATCACAAGGTCGCATTTTTCCTCGTTCTTAAGATAATCGGCCCACTTTGTGGCAACCTCAACGTCGTCAAATTTGGGAAGACGGTCCGATACGCTCCTGTCCACAACCTTGAGGATATTTGTAAGCATACCGAATACGCCGATCTTCTTTCCGCCCTTTTCCAGGATAACGTAAGGCTTTACGTATTTGCCCATCTCGAAGGAGGAGAAATCGTAGTTTGCGCAAACTACAGGGCAGTTCAGCTTGGCCAGGCGGCGTGCAAGCTCCTCCGGGCCGTTGTCAAACTCATGGTTTCCAAGGGTGATGACATCGTAACGCATGTCGTTGATAACGTCAATCTCAAGGTCTCCGTGAAGCTGGGTGAAGTAAGAGGTTCCCTGGCTGAAGTCGCCTGCATGCACAAGGAGCACGTTCTCCTCGCCTGCTGCACTGCGAACGCTGTCTATATAAGCCGCCCTTTCGATGACGCCGCCGCGGAGCGAGTCGCTGCCGGCGCGGATAGGCTCAAAATGCGAATGGGTGTCGTTTACGTGCAGGATTACAAGACGGTTGGACCTTCCGGCCAGAAGCAGGAACGCTGCCAGAATAATTACTGCAAGTGCCAATACTTTTTTCATATTCCTGTCCTCCTAGTTTTCGTTGATGATTTGGATTCGGCCGTCGGTCTCATACTCTACCGGCTTGCCTTCTGCGGTGAGCTGCAGCACGTAAGGGAGCATTACGTCAATGATAAGGATATCGTCGTAAATCTCCAGGCGCTTTGCATTGCGGGCAACGAAGATATCGTCACCTCCGTTAAGAAGGAAGGAAATGGTTGCAACGCCGTAGATGCGGTTGTCGTCGATGGGCTTGCCGTCAATCTCTGCGGAGACAAGTTTCTTGTCCTTGACCACGCAGCGGGCGCCGCCAACAACCTGCCAGCCGGTCTGCGCAAACTGCTCCAGCAGGGCCCTGACCTCCTTTCCGGCAAGCTCTACATAGCAAAGGCTGTTCTTGAAGGGGAACATTGAGACGATGTCGTCCTTGAGGATTTCTCCGCCGGGCATGTCCACGCGGATGCCTCCGAAGTTGGTGATACCAACGTCCACCTTCTTCCCGGACTTGGCCTCTGCTGCACGCATAAGAGCGTCAATGAACCAGTCGCTCAGTGCGCTCTCCGGCTTCTCCTTGCGCATTTCGCGGGTGGAGTATCCGATCACGGACTTAAGTTCCGACATTGCCGGCTGTGTGCCGATGAGGTCTTTTGCAACAGAGTAAGTTGCAGTGCCCTTGGCGAATACTTTGCCGTTGGGGGCTGTGTAGATGGAATCTGTTATGGTTCCCATAGCCTGTGCCACATTGCTTGCATTGCTGGCTACGACTCCGGTTCGCTCAGTCTTCATTGAGACGCGGCTCCAGGTCATGCTCTCCTTGCAGGATCCAAGCAGCACCGTCATAGGAAGAATCAATAGTATAAAGCGCTTCATATATTTGATTATTAATTGTTTACAAGCTGTTTACTTTTGCCTGAGCCAGTTCCACAGGTCCTTGAACGACGACTTTTTGCCGTACATGAGGATGCCTACCCTGTATATTTTTGCCGATGCCCATGCCAGTGCCACAACGGTCAAAAGCAGGATGAGAATGGACGTAACAAGCTCCCATGCGGGCACTCCGTATGGGATGCGGGCCAGCATCACGATAGGCGATGTGAAAGGTATCATCGAACTCCAGAAAACAGTGGCGCTGTCCGGGTTCTTGAACGCGAAGAACACAATCATGTAGCCTATCATAAGGGGTATGGTAAGCGGCATCTGGAGCTGCTGTGTGTCACTTTCGTTATCCACGGCAGAGCCGATGGCGGCGAACATGCTGGAATAGAGAAGGTAGCCGAGCACAAAGTAAACGATGAATGAAAGAATCATCGTACCCCATGGAATCTTGGCGATTGTGGATACAATCACAGCAGCGTCGCCACCCTGGGCGGTTACTGCAGCCATGTCGCCCGTACCGGCCATTTCCATCATCGCAGCGGCATCGGCCCCTCCGAAACCGCCGGAAACGGCGCTAAGCACAACGAAGATTCCCACGGTGAAGACAATCCAGAGCAGGAACTGGGTGAGTGCCACAAGGGCCACACCTATGATTTTGCCGAACATAAGCTCCGTAGAGCGGGCGGAGGATATGAGCACCTCCACAACGCGGCTGGACTTTTCTTCAATCACGCTGGACATAACCATCGTTCCGAACATGGTTATGAACAGGAAGATAAAGATGCCCATCACCATGGAAATTGCCATGTAAACACCTGATTCAGAGACGCTTTCATTGCCGGATTCATCCAGCAGGAACTCTGTCATGGAAACGTTGCTGCGCACGTCGTCAATAATCTGGCGCAGGTTCTCTATATCCTTGTAAGTGCTTATCCTGTAGGCTTCTATGGCCTCGTTTACCTGATTGTTCACGATGCTGGAGAATTCCACGTTGAGCGGCTTGCGGGAATAAGCCTGCAAACTTACGCTGTTCAGGGAATCCAGTTCGGAGATTACCAGGAGCACGTCCAGCTCCCTGGCTTCCAGGTTGCCCTTTATTTCCGCCTCCTGCTCATTGGAGTAATCCAGGTAGGTGTTTGCGCTGTTGTCCTTAAGGTAGGGCAGCACAATGCCGCCGGTGTGGTCTATAACGGCCACCTTCTGCGCACGTGTACCGATGCTGGACATCAGCTGAATCATGATGAAGAGGCCCAGGCCTATCACTATCGGGACGATAAGTGTTGTAAGAAGGAAGGATTTCTTCCTTACCTTTGTTGTGTATTCCCGTGAAATTACGGTACTGATTGTCTTGAAGTTCATTTACCGGCCCTCCCCTGTTACAAGTCTGATGAAAATATCGTTCATTCTGGGGATGAGCTCCCTGAACGAGCGTACTGCTACGCCAGTGCCAAGTATTGCGGCCAGGGCTTCGTTCGCCGTCTTGTCAAGACGGAGCATGGCGGTGTGCACGCCGGCCTCTATAATATCGCTGTCCACCGTAAACACGCCCGGAACGCTCTCCAGGGCAGCATCGGCAGTGTAAACCAGTTCCACGCGGCTGTCTCCGTAAGAGCGGCGGATCTGGTCTGTTGCGCCTGTAACCACCAGTTTGGAGTTGTTCACCAGGGCGATGCTGTCGCAAAGCTCCTCTACGGATTCCATGTTGTGGGTGGAGAGGATGATGCTTGCGCCCTCGTCCTTGAGGCGGAGGATTTCCTGGCGGATGACCTCTGCGTTCACGGGGTCAAAACCGGAGAAAGGCTCGTCCAGTATCATCAGGGACGGTTTGTGAACCACAGTGGTGATGAACTGCACCTTCTGGGCCATGCCCTTTGAAAGCTCCTCTACCTTCTTGTTCCACCAGGACTCGATGCCAAAGCGGACGAACCAGTCTTTGAGCGCGTCCATGGCGTCGCCGCGGCTCATTCCTTTAAGGCGGGCGAAATACATGGCCTGGTCCCCCACCTTCATTTTGCGGTAAAGGCCGCGCTCCTCCGGCAGGTAGCCGATTCGCATTACGTCTTCCTGGGTGATAGGCTTGTCCTTGAAAAGAACCTGCCCGGAATTAGGTATGGTGATTCTGTTGATAATCCTGATAAGGGTGGTCTTTCCGGCGCCGTTAGGGCCCAGCAGACCGAATATCTTGCCATCCGGGATGTCCAGGCTCAGGTGGTCCAGAGCCACTTTTTCCCCGAAGCTTTTACAGATGTCGATAGTCTTAATTATCATACTGCCAATATTTTAGAAGTAAGTTCAAGGAGCAGTTCCTTGTCTTCCGTATCCTGTCCTGCGCCGCCTTTCCCCTTGTAGTCATATTCCTCTATCGCGGCAAGCACACGCATCAGCCGGGGCAGAGGGTAGTTGGCAACCGCCTGGTCGTATTCCCTTACAAAGAACGGATTGACTCCCAGGATTGCAGCCTTTTCCTGCTGCGACAGCTGTCCCTTGGCCATTCTGGCCTCCAGCGTCAGTATCCTGTAAAAGTGTCCGAATATTGCCGATGTTGCCATGGGGAGGGCGAACTTGGCCTCCGAACCAAGCCTTGCAGCTATGTACAGGGCACTTTGTGAGTTCCTGGCAGACAGGGCCTTTGTTAGCTCGAAGATATTGAACTGTCTTGAAATGCCGATGTTGTTTTC
The DNA here is from genome assembly GCA_900314395.1 of uncultured Prevotellaceae bacterium. GTDB lineage: Bacteria > Bacteroidota > Bacteroidia > Bacteroidales > UBA932 > Cryptobacteroides. The sequence continues at coordinate 14,070 of OMVB01000063.1, forward strand.
CACGTCCTCCGCGGTTACACGGGTTGTGCCCTCCGGGAGGTTTTTGAGCATTTTGTCCGTCTCAAGGGCGATTTTGCCAAGGTCCGTGCCGGCGGATTCCCCCAGCAGCTCCGCAGCATCAGGGTCGATGCCCAGGCCGCGGGACGCGTAATAATCTGATATCCATCGGCTTATCTCATAATCCCTGAGAGGCTGGGACTCCAGAACGGTTCCCACCTTGGAAACGGTCTTGTAAAGGGCCTTGCGCTTGTCGGCCTTGGCCCCGCGCATCAGGATGACAAGGACGGTGGAGTCCAGGGGCTCCTCACAGTAGGTAGCCAGGTCCTCAAGGCTTTTCATGCTCTGGGCCTCCTTAAGAACGACCAAACGCCGCTCGGCCATCATCGGATAGCACCTGGCTTCCGAGGCAACCGTACCGGCGTCAGTGTCAAGCCCGTAGAAAACAGTCTGGTTGAAGTCCCTTTCCTCCGGGGCCAGGGCCGCTTCCATTATGGCGTCACAGGCTTTGTCCGGGTAATAGGGTTCTTCTCCCATTAAAAGGTAGACGGGGCTGAAGTTTCCAGCCCCGACTTCCCTGATTATCTTGTCGCACAGGGCAGCGGTTTCTACATATGCAGGATTCCGTGCCAATTACTTTTCGATGGGAACAAGGGCGAACGTAAGGTCTCCCTTGCAGCAAAGCTTGCCGTCTACCTCAAGCTTGGCACTGCAGAAGAACAGCTGTCCGCGGCGCTCGTTCAGTTTGCTGGTAACTTTGCAAACGTCTCCGGGTTTAACCACGTTCTTGAATTTCACGTTGTTAAGACCGGCGTAAAGTGTAATATGTCCGGGGATTTCATCCTTTACAAGTACGGCGCAGCTCTGTGCCATGATCTCGCACTGGATAACACCGGGAACTACCGGGTTGCCGGGGAAATGGCCGCGTGTAAAGAACTCGTCCTCCTTTATCTTGTACTCCGAATGGGCGTTGCCTTCTTCGTCGATAAAGGATTTTTCAATAAGCAGCATGGGCTCCCTGTGGGGAAGGAAACCCTTTATGTCTTCTTTTGTAAGTTCGGTCATAGTACTTTTATATTTTTCTTTAGTCTTTATACTGACGGAAGGCTACGCAGGCATTGTGGCCGCCGAAGCCCAGGGAATCGGAAATACCAATTGTGATGTCGCTCTTGAGGGCTACGTTAGGTGTGTAGTCAAGGTCGCACTCCGGATCCGGGCAGTCCAGGTTGATTGTAGGAGGAATGATTCCTTCCTTGAGAGCCAGGACGGTGGCGATAGCCTCTGCGGCACCTGCAGCGCCGAACATATGGCCTGTCATGGACTTGATGGAACTGATGTGAGCCTTGTATGCAAAGTCACCAAGGGCGGCTTTGTATGCGATGGTCTCTGCAACGTCGTTAAGGTGTGTTCCTGTACCGTGGGCGTTGATGTAGAGGTTGTCCTTCTCTTTGTCGAAGCCGGCCTCTTCAAGGGCAAGCTTGATACACTTGGCCTGGGTCAGGCCGTCCGGGCGCGGTGCGGTTGCGTGATAAGCGTCGCAGGTGTTGCCGTAGCCTACCATTTCCCCGTAAATCTTGGCGCCGCGTGCCTTTGCATGCTCAAGTTCCTCAAGAATAAGGATACCTGCGCCGTCGCCCATTACGAAGCCCTGGCGGTTCTTGTTGAACGGGAGGGATGCGTATTTGGGGTCCTGAACCCTTGTGAGGGCCTTTGCGTTTGCAAAACCTACAATGCCAAGAGGAATGGTCGCATTCTCACAGCCGCCGGCGATAATGGCATCGGCGTAGCCGTTCTGGATTGCATGGAATGCTTCTCCAATGCAATGTGACGATGTTGCACAGGCTGTTACGATATCAAGGCAGGGGCCCTGGGCGTGATGCTTGATTGCGATGTGGCCCGCTGCGATGTTGGAAATCATCGTAGGGATGAAGAGAGGGGAAATCCACTGGCCTGAAGGGTCTTCAATCATCTTTGCGGTCTCGCGGTACTGAACCTCGAATCCGCCGATTCCTGAACCGACATATACGCCAAGACGGAAAGGGTCGATGTTTGCATCCTCACCCTCTGCTACAAGACCGGAGTCCTGCATTGCCTGATAAGCGGCTGCCATACCGAACTGGGTAAACCTGTCCTGCTTGCGGATGAAGGGTTTGTCCATCCCGTACTCTTCAGGATTGAAGTCCTTAACCTTTCCGGCGATCTTCACAGGCAGGTTGTCCGTAGGGAAATTGTCGATGAAATCAATACCGCAAACACCGTCTTTAAGATTCTTCCAGTATGTTTCCACGTCGTTTCCCACTGAGGAGATGACGCCCATACCGGTGATGACTACTCTTTTCTTGATGACTACTCTTTTCTTATTATCCATTACTATCAATTATGTTTCTGATTAGACTGCAAATATACTAATTTTCTTTCAATTACCTATGGTAATTAATTTCTTTACCACCTTACGATTGCCGCGGCGGAAAGAAGGCCTGCACCGAAGGCGCTGAACGCCAGGATATCGCCCTCTTTGAAGAGCCCCCTGCGGTTGCATTCATCCAGGAGGATGGAGCAAGACGCCGACGACGAATTGCCGTGGTCCGCGATGTTGGTGGGGAACTTTTCGTCGGACTCTCCCATGAAGTTCTTTATTGCGTCGATGATGCGCATATTTGCCTGATGCACAACATAATAGTCTACATCCGACTTCTTCATGCCGATGCTGTCCAGGAGTTCCACTACCTCTGTGGTGGATGCGGTTACGGCGAATTTGAACACGTCGCGGCCCATCATCTGCAGCGGAACGCTGGTCTCCGTCTTGGTGATGTAAGGCGTAGGCTCGATGGTTCTCTTTTCCCAGAGCTTGCTTACTGCGGGCTGGCTGTGGGTCTTGGTGGCAAGGATGTTGTCGCCCTCACCAAGAACAACGGCACCGGCCCCGTCCCCGAAGAGGACGCAGGTGGAGCGGTCGCTCCAGTCGCACATGCGCGTGGGCTCGTCTGCGCAGACAATAAGTACGTTTTTAACCCTGCCGGCACGGTAATAGGTCTCTGCGATGTCCAGTGCGAACAAGAAGCCGGGGCAGGCGCAGTTTATGTCAAAACAGCTGCACTTGAGGCCGATTTTCTCTGATATTACACAGGCCAGGGAGGGGGTTATGTATTCATTGACTACGTTTGAGCAAATAAACAAATCAATGTCTTCCAGGGACTTGCCGGACATTTCCAGGGCCTTGAGTGCAGCCTCTGCTCCCAAGTCCTCCAGGTACTCGTCAGAAATGACATGGCGCTTGCGGATACCGGTACGTGTGGAAATCCACTCGTCGCTGGTGTCAAGGAATTTGGCAAGATCGTCGTTGGTGACAATTTTCTTGGGAAGTACACTTCCCGTTCCTAAAATTTTCATGCGTTTAATATTAATTGCCGCTTGGGCATAATTCATCAAATGCAAAATTACACCAATGTTTTGAATTAAAAAAATGATTGGGGCACTTTGTGGTAAAAGTGACAAATGATGCCTATAAATCAGACATTTAGTGGTGAAATTTCCATATATGTGGCGAAATTTTTTCAAAAAATTGCTAATTTTGCGAGTCATGGACTCCGAAGGCAAGCATACACTGCCCCGTTATTTCAGGGGAAAATTCCAGATGATAGGCACCGTTACTTTCACGGCGCTTTTCTCCCTTGTGTTCATGCTTTTCAGTATCCCTTTCTCCGATAATGCGTGGTTCGAGCTCGGCCCTACCAAGGCCTTCGCCTTCACGGCAACCTTCTTTGCGATAGCCCTGCTGGTTATCATAATCAGCCGCCGAATCATGTACGCTACGCGCAGGATGCGGATGACCTACCTTGGCTTCGTGCTCTGGATTATAGCGGAGGCCGTCATAATCTGCCTGCTGTACACGGCTTTCACGATTCAGGGAGACGAGATCGGCATCATCGACATAGAAGAAAAGTCGTTCCAGGAAATCTTCGGCAGGGCGCTGCTATACGCATTCACATCGCTGATTGTACCCAACATCATCGCCGGGATGTATTTCGCCATCCTGGACAAGAACAAGACCATCTTCAAATCCAGCAAGAGGTCGGCTGCAACAGAGAACGCCACTCCCCTTCCGGAAGAGCGCAAGGTCAATCTTTACGACCTGGGCGGCACCCTTAAGTTCTCAACTACTCTGGGAAGCATCTACTATTTTGAATCGGACGACAATTACATTATTGTATGGTATAGGGGGGCCGGCGGAGAGCTTTCAAAGTACATGGTGCGCAACCGTCTCAAGAGCCTGGAGGATAATTTCAAGGATACGATGCTGGTACGGTGCAACCGCAAATACGTGGTTAACGCCGGTAAAGTCAAGGTGCTAAGGCACGGGGATCAGGGATACGAACTTGAGTTGGAAGGGCCCGGCCTGCCGGTTATTCCGGTTACCAAAACCTATGAGGTTCAATTACTTAAGGCCATACAAGATCTTAGCGTCTAAAGGCTTCTCCTTTTAAATTCAGATACAGTAAGGGCGGTTGCCACTGCAACGTTCAGGGATTCCGCCGTGGGGCCTTCCGCGAATGAGGGTATGGTGAGTTTCACGCTTACCTGGGCGGCTGTTTCCGGGCTGATTCCATGGGCTTCGTTACCCATGACTATCAGGCCTTCCGCGGGAAGATCCGCGGTGTAGATGTTCTCCCCTCCAAGGAAGGTGCCGAACACTTGTAAGCCTTTGGCCTTGAATTCTTTACATAGCTGCGGAATGTCGGCTGTGACTGGCTGCCGGCGCAGGATCGTGCCCATCGACGCCTGGATGACCTTGGGATTGAAGGCTTCCACGGAGTCCGTGGAAACGTAAACGGTGTCTATTCCAAACCAGTCGGCCATCCTCAGGATTGTACCCATGTTGCCGGGGTCACGGACTCCGTCAAGTGCCAGGCACAGGCCGCCGGCGGCGGGTTTCACCGGTTTGGGAATACGGATGACGGCAAGGACCGGGGACGGGCTGGTGAGGCAGCTGATGCGCTCCATCGCCTTTTCCCCGATGTCTTCTTTTTTATAGACTTCGACTACTTCAAGGCCGGAGGCCAGGGCCTCGGCTACCATTTTCTCTCCCTCTACGCAGAAAAGCCCAAGTTCATCACGGAATTTTTTCTCCCGTAACGACCTTATCTCCTTTATCTTTGCCGTAGACAATTCCATAATCTTATTCGTGCGCCTCAAAGCGCTTCACGGCAAGATCCTCCCACTTTGTCCCAGGACGCCCGTAATTGGCATAAGGATAAATGGAAATGCCGCCTCTGGGGGTGAAGAAGCCGGTGACCTCTATGTACTTGGGATCCATCAGCTTGATGAGGTCCTTCATGATAACGTTCACGCAATCCTCATGGAAGTCGCCGTGATTGCGGAAGCTGTAAAGATACAGTTTAAGGCTCTTGCTTTCCACCATCTTTACATCGGGAATATAGCTGATGCGAATCTCTGCAAAATCCGGCTGGCCGGTGATAGGGCAAAGGGTGGTGAATTCAGGGCAGTTGAAACGGACCCAGTAGTCGTTTCCCTGATGGCGGTTCTCGAAGGTTTCAAGAACCTCGGGGGCGTAGTTGTCTTTATAAACGACCTTTTTGCCAAGGGCCTGGAGCCCCTCGTTTTCTCTGTTTGCCATACTCTTTTTAATTTTCGCCGGCCTCCTTAAGACGCTCGGCGTTCTCTGCAATTACCAGCTGGTCAATGCATTCCTGAATGTCTCCGTCCATGAAAACGGGAAGATTGTACATGCTCCAGCCGGTACGGTGGTCCGTTACGCGGGACTGGGGATAATTGTATGTACGGATTTTCGCGGAACGGTCTCCCGTGGAAACCATGGTCTTACGCTTTGCTGCGATTCCGTCCAGGTATTTCTGGTGCTCCATGTTGTACAGACGGGTACGGAGCTCGGCCATTGCGCGGTCAAGGTTCTTGAGCTGGGAACGCTCCTCCTGGCACTGTACCACGATACCTGAAGGGATATGGGTAAGACGGACTGCGGAATAGGTGGTGTTAACGCCCTGTCCTCCGGGGCCCGATGAGCAGAAGAGGTCCTTGCGGATATCGTTCATATTCAATTCGATATCGAATTCTCCGGCCTCCGGGAACACTGCCACCGACGCTGCCGATGTCTGCAGGCGGCCCTGGGTCTCTGTCTGGGGAACCCTCTGGACGCGGTGTACGCCGGATTCGTACTTCATCGTTCCGTAAACACCGTCGTTGTTGCTGGAAAGGGTGAATACTATCTGCTTGAAGCCACCGGAGGTACCGGGAGCCTGGTCTGTTACCTCAAGCTTCCAGCCCTTGCGCTCTGCGTACTTGCTGTACATGCGGAAGAGGTCTCCCGCGAAGATGGCAGCCTCGTCTCCACCGGCGCCGCCGCGGATTTCCACGATGGCGTTCTTGCCGTCATCCGGGTCTGCAGGGATGAGCAGCAGCTTGATGTTCTGCTCCATTTCCGGGAGTTTGGGCTCTATCTGGGCTATCTCATCGCGGGCCATCTCACGCAGGTCCTCGTCCTTTTCATTCATGAGGATGTCCTTTGCGGTGGCCATTTCCTCCAGCATGCCCTTGTACTCGAGTCCGGCCTTTATGATAGGCTGGAGCTCCTTATAGTCCTTGTTCAGCTGAACGTATTTCTTCATGTCAGACATGACCTCAGGATCTGCGAGCTGTTCCTGAAGTTTCTGATATTTGTCCTGGAGACTCAGTACTTTCTCCAAAAGTGTATTCTCTGCCATAATATCCTAAATAATCGTGCAAAGATACACTTATTTCTCTTATTATCCAAAAACCTACTTTCTTGGATGATGTTCCAGGACGGAGCGCTGCCAGGTGGCGCGGTCTATGTGGGTATAGATTTCCGTAGTGAGAATACTTTCGTGCCCCAGCATCTCCTGAACCGCGCGAAGGTCCGCTCCAGCCTCTACAAGATGGGTGGCGAAAGAGTGCCGGAAAGTATGCGGAGAGATTTCCTTGTGGATGCCCGCGGCAATTGCCTGGGCCTTGATCATATTGAAGATGGAAATGCGGCTGAGGGGCTTCCCGTGGGCGTTCAGGAACATGAAATCGCTGTCAAAGGGCCTCTCTGAAAGGTACGCGTCCAGCGCCTCCAGTGCAGGCACCCCTATTGGCACCAGGCGCTGCTTGTCGCCCTTTCCCACAACACGCAGGAAACCTTCGTCCTTGAAGACATCGGCAACGTGAAGGGACGCCGCCTCCGACACCCGCAGTCCGCAGCCATAAAGCACCTCCAAGATTGCGCGGTCCCTCCTGCCGCGCCAGGATGTTGTATCTACCGAGTCCAGGATTGCCAGCACCTCATCCACCGACAGCACCGACGGAATGTACCGGCCAAGCTTGGGCGCGGCCACTTTGTCGCAGGGATTATCCTCACGTAACTTATCCAGTATCAGGAAGTTAAAGAAGCTGCGCAAGGCGCTCAGAAGCCGCGCCTGGCTGCGCTCAGACATATCCTTCCGGCCAAGGTAGCCGATGATATCGTCGGCGGAGACAAGTTCCGGTTTAACGCCGGTTTCCGACAGGAAAAGTTCAACATCGCTACCGTAAGACGCCACCGTGTTGGGTGACATCTTACGCTCGAATTTAAGATAATATCGGAACCGGTCAGTAAGCACTACTGTTCCTCTGATAACGCCTTGTTGAAACACTCGCGGCAGAGCGGCTCATAAACATCCTTCTCTCCCAGGACCACCAGCTTCTTGCTCTCTGAAAGACGATGTGAATGATTGGCCAGATTACCGCATTTTACGCAGATGGCATGCACCTTCTGTACGTCCTCCGCGATGGCCATGAGGCCCGGGATAGGGCCAAACGGCTTGCCCAGATAGTCTGTATCAAGGCCGGCGGCAATCACGCGTACACCGCGGTTGGCCAGCTCCTGGGCGACATCAATCAGGGTAAGATCGAAGAACTGGGCCTCGTCAATGCCGACAACCTCTACGTCGGGGTCTATCTGAAGCATGCGGGACGGCGACTTTATGGGCGTGCAGGATATGCTGTGGGAGTCGTGTGACACAACGTCCAGGTCTGAATAACGTTTGTCGATAGTGGGCTTGAAGGTGGCGATTTTCTGCTTTGCGAACTGCGCTCTTTTAAGCCTTCTGATCAATTCTTCGGTCTTTCCGGAGAACATCGAGCCGCAAATTACTTCGATACATCCGGATTTTTTTGTGTTTTCTGAAAACATATTTGTATTTTTGTGAGGTTTTGCTACAGTTTAACCTTAGCAAAGATAGTCAATATTGCGCATTATGGATACTAACTTTTCAGAAAAATTTAACGAACTTTTTCAGAAGTGGCAGAATCTGTCCTCGGAGGTCGAAGCCTTGCGTGTTGAGATAGAGAATCTTAAGGCCTTGCAGGAGACGGTTCCCGCTGCCGATGATGAGCCGATTGATGAAGAGCCGATAGATATTGATTTGTCGATTGAAGATTTCTCCGCTCCGGCTACGCCTCCGGTCGAAATGACAGAAGAAGTGCCTCCGGTCGAAATGACAGAGCCGGAAGAGGGTCATCCTCGGAGGAATGGACCCATATTTATTGACGGAGAGGATAACCCTCTTCCGGCGCCCGAAGCCGAACCAGTGGCAGAACCCGAGCCAGAGGCAGACGGCGACATGCCGGAGAGCCTCTTCGGCGATGTCCCCGAGCCAGTAGGCGACGCCGGGAAAGGCCGTCGCAGAGCCCCCAGAGCTGTATACCAGACAGCATCGGCACCAAAAGCCGTAATAGACGCAATGTCCGCAAAAGCCGCCTGGAGGGTAGATATGCCCGGGCCGGAAGTCCGCTCCCTGCGCAGCGCAATCGCACTGGGAGACCAGGTCGTATTCATAAACCGCCTGTTCAGGAAAGACAGCTCTCTGTACCAGTCCACCATCGACATACTGAACAACACCCCAACCCTTTCAGCAGCAATCGATTACCTGAGCGAAACATTCCCGGAGTGGGACCTGGAGTCGGAGGACGTTTACAGGTTCATGATGGCGGTACGCCGTAAAATCCGCAAATAATGGCCGGAATACTATATATTGTACCGACTCCCGTCGGAAACCTGGAGGACATGACACTGAGGGCTGTTCGCATACTCTCAGAGGCAGACCTTATCCTGGCGGAAGACACCCGTACAAGCTCCGTGCTTCTTAAGCACTACGATATTCACAAGCCACTGCGCTCGCACCACAAATTCAACGAGCACAAGGCCTCGCAAGAAGTTGTAAATGAATTACTTGCAGGAAAGACTATAGCGCTTGTCAGCGACGCGGGAACTCCCGGGATTTCAGATCCGGGGTTCTTCCTGGCACGCCTTTGCGCAGCAGAGGGCATTGAGGTCCAGACTCTCCCGGGAGCTACGGCATGCATTCCGGCGCTGGTATCCTCCGGGCTGCCCTGCGACCGCTTCTGCTTCGAGGGTTTCCTGCCGGTAAAAAAGGGCCGCCAGACTTTGCTCAAAACCCTGGCGGAGGAACCGCGCACAATGGTGTTTTACGAGTCCCCGTACAGACTTGTAAAGACACTGGAGCAGTTTGCGCAGTATTTCGGGGAGGACCGCCCGTGCTGCGTTTCAAGGGAGATTTCAAAGAAATTCGAAGAGCATCGCCGTGGCAGTATTGCAGATGTACTGGAGCACTTCAGGCAGACTGAGCCCAAAGGCGAGATTGTTATAACCTTAGGGGGAAAGCCTTAGGTTAAAATGGGAAAAGACAATGAGGGGAAGAGGGTTTCCGCTTCCTTTGCAACCGGGGTGGTGGCTCTGGTTTTTCTTGCCGTGGGTTATCAGACGGCGCTTTTCATTCATCATTCGTCGATTGTAAAGATTTCCGCCAACCGGGATACCCCGGACACTGTTTTCATATATGACGATGGTTCTGCAAAGGCAAAGGACAAAACAGGAAACCGCAGGGCCACACGGCGGAGCGGGAGGCATTCGGCGGCTGCGGAGGCGGTGAGGAGGAATACGGCTAAACGGAGTTTCGAGTGTTTTGATTTTGACCCGAATACTGTTACGGAAGAGGAGCTGATGCGGCTGGGGTTTTCGCAAAAACAGGCGGCTTCCATCTGTAATTATCGGGAAAAGGGCGGGCGGTTCCGGCGCAAGGAGGACTTTGCAAAGTCCTATGTAGTAGCAGATTCCGTTTACCGGCGGCTGGAGCCTTATATCCGGATTCCGAAGGTGGACATTAACCTGGCGGATTCCGCAGCTTTTGACGCGCTGCCGGGAATAGGGCCGTGGTTTGCCGCAAAAATGGTCAGCTACCGAAAGGAATTACACGGTTATTCCTACCCGGAGCAACTCATGGACATCTATCATTTTGACCAGGAAAAGTTCGACGGGTTGAAAGACCTTATAACCGTCTCTGAGCCACAGCCTTACGACCTTTGGAAGCTGCCGGAGGACAGCCTGCGGAAACACCCTTATATACGCTCCAGGGCCCACGGCGTGGTGGTTTTCCGTGAAAACAATCCTCCGGAGGCACTTACGCCGGAGGCCCTGGGCCGCGCCGGTGTCCTGTCCCCGGAAAACGCCGCAAAGCTCTCCCGCTGCCGCCTTGCCATGTGACAGTTTGATATTTGTGGAATATGTGCTATATTTGCAGGTTACTATGGTTATATAAGAAATACAGTAGAAAAGAGATATGAAAAAGATTGCGAAGACAATGATGTTAGCATTTGGAATTTGCGCCGCGGCATCGGCCTGCGGCAACAAACAGGACAAAGACAAAGACTTCAAATATACCGTAGACCAGTTCGCAGACCTTAAGGTAATGCGCTATCAGATACCCGGTTGGGACAGTCTGTCTCTCCAGCAGAAAGAATACGCATATTACCTCTCGGAAGCCGCAAAATTCGGCCGCGACATTACCTGGGACCAGTATTGCAGCTACAACCTCCCCATCAGGCACACCATAGAGGACATCCTGAACAACTACCAGGGAGACCGTGAGTGCCAGGACTTCAAAGACTTTGTAGTCTACGCAAAACGCGTATTCTTCAGCAACGGAGTACACCATCACTACGCAGAGGACAAGTTCGTTCCCACATGCAGCAAAGAATACTTTGCCGGCCTAATGGAAGCAGTCGGCGATGCCAACCAGGAGCTTCTGGACTTCATCTACGACATTAACGCATTCCAGCAGCGCCGCTCCACATCGAAGACCGGGGACATCGTCGCACTGTCGGCAGTTAACTTCTACGACGGCGTAACCCGCAAGGAAGTGGACGACTTCTATGCCAAAATGGAAGACCCCAAAGACCAGGAACCCATTTCTTACGGCCTCAACTCCAAGGTAATCAAGGGAGAAAACGGTCAGCTGGAAGAGCTTAAATGGAAATCCGGAGGAATCTACGGAGCCGCCATCGACAAGATTTGCGAAAACCTTGAAAAAGCTGCCAAAGTTGCAGAAAACGATATCCAGAAAAGAGCCATCGGCATTCTTATCGAATACTACAAAACCGGAGACCTGCGCAAGTGGGACGAGTTCAATATCGAATGGGTAAAGGACACCATCGGCACTGTAGACTTCATAAACGGCTTCATAGAGGATTACGACGACCCTCTTGGCCGCAAAGCCACCTGGGAAGGCTACGTTCACATCAAGGACTTCGCAGCATCGGCACGTACGGAAACCCTTAGCGCAAACGCACAGTGGTTCGAGGACAACTCCCCCGTGGACGACCGCTTCAAGAAAAAGAGCGTCAAGGGCGTATCCGCAAAGGTTGTCAACGCTGTTGCACTATCCGGAGCCACCTATCCCTCAACGCCTATCGGCATCAACCTTCCCAACGCAGACTGGATCCGCAAGGAACACGGCTCCAAGAGCGTGACAATCGCAAATATAACCCACACCTACGAGTTCGCGGCCCTGGAAGCCCCCAAGAGCGTGCTCAGGGAATTCGCATGGGACCAGGCAGAGATAGACGCCAGCAAGAAGTATGAAGCCTACGCAGACGAGGTCCACACAGACCTTCACGAATGCCTGGGCCACGCATCCGGACAGCTTCTCCCCGGAGTATCCTCTACCGCACTGGGAGAATACCAGTCCGCACTGGAAGAGGCCAGGGCAGACCTCTTCGGACTCTACTACATGGCAGATCCCAAGATGGTTGAACTGGGAATTATCCCGGACCTGGAGGCCTACAAGGCACATTATTCAGATTACATCCGCAACGGAATCATGACTCAGTTCACCCGCGTGGAGCTGGGCCGTCCCAACACGGAAGCCCACATGCAGAACCGCAAGCTTATAGCCCAGTGGTGCTATGAAAAAGGTGCGGACAGCAACGTGATTGAAAAGAAGGTCCGCGACGGCAAGACTTACTTTGTAGTAAACGACTTCGAAGCCCTCAGGGACCTCTTCGCGCAGCTTCTGGCAGAAATCCAGCGCATCAAGTCGGAAGGCGACTACGAGGCCGGAAAAGCCCTCATTGAGACCTATGCGGTTGATATCGACCCTGACCTTCACAAAGAAGTCCTGGACCGCTATGCAGCCCTTGACCTGAAGCCTTACGGCGGTTTCATCAACCCGGAGATTATCCCTGTGGAAAAGGACGGCAAGATAGTTGATTACAAACTTGAGTACCCCGATGATTACCTGGGCCAGCAGCTCAGCTACGGGCAGCGCTACCGCACTCTTTAAAAGGCAGATAAAATGAAAATATCGGCAAAAATATTGATAATGACGGCCATTGCGACGATGGCCCTGGTATCCTGCGGCAAGGAAAACAAAGCCAGCGACGACAGCCGTAAGGTGATGATCCTGTATTCCGCCGGTTACAACAGCCTGAGCTCTTACCTTAGAAGGAATATCCAGGAACTGCAGGAAGGCTGGCTGCCCACAAAAAAGACCGGGCAGGACGTTGTCCTGATTGTAAGCAAGCCGCTGCAGGGCAGCTATGCCAACCAGACTTCGCCCGTACTTATAAGGATGTACAAAAGCGGCTCCAGCGTAATAATGGACACCGTGAAAGTGTACACCAAGGGCCGCAGCCTGGTAGAAAAGGAGAGCTTCCAGTCCATTTTGCAGGACATCAAGAGCATGTACCCTGCCGCAAGCTACGGAATGGTATTCTCTTCACACGCAACAGGCTGGCTGCCAAGTGGTTACTATGCCAATCCATACGCTTTTGAAAACAGCGGCCAGGTAATGCGCAAGACCATCGGGCAGGAAGTTTACATAGAGAACAGCGTAAGCCGCTCGCAGGAAATGGAAGTGGAGGACATGGCCTCTGCAATCCCCTACAAGCTTGATTACCTGCTCATTGACGCTTGCCTTGGCGGCTGCGTAGAGGTGGCATATGCTTTCAGGGACAAAGTGAATTATATAGGGTTTTCCCCCGCGGAGGTCCTGACGGAAGGGTTCGATTACACCAAGATAGCCAGGCAGCTGCTGCAGGCCGGATCCCCCGCCAACGTATGCTCTGATTACATAGAAAGGTACCTTGCCAAGACAGGAGACTACAAGTCCGCCACCATCTCTCTTGTAGAACCAGCAAAGATGGGCTCCCTGGTAAGCGTCTGCAAACAGCTAACGGAAAAATACCGCACCCGGATAAACTCCCTGGATTACGTCACTGTCCAGGAATACGGCGGCACAAAACACTGGTTCTTCGACCTGGAAGACATCTTCCTCAAGGCCGGTATCACCACGGAAGAAGCCAGGAAACTGGAGGACGCCCTTAACGAGTGCGTAGTTTACAAGGGCAACACGGGGCAGTACTATTCCGCAACGGACGGCAGTACCCATGAGATAACCATTTATTCCGGCCTGGCAATGTACCTGCCTTCCGTAGACGGAGACTACCTTCACAATTTTTACAAGAGCCTGTCCTGGAACAAGGCCGTAGAACTGGTTAAATAGAATTGGAAATGCGTAAGTTGCTGTCAAAGATATGGTTCCCCCTTGCGGTAGTTATTGCCGCAGGCCTTCAGATGTGGGCCGCCGACAGCGCCCGTATCGCGGCGCTGGAAACCCCGGAGCCCGCAGACCTGCCGGACACCGTAATCTACAGCAACAAAAAGATTTACACCAAGTTCCGCAAAGACGGGTCCAAAGCTTACAAAGACACGCTTGAAGGCATAGCGGAGGCAGAGGACACAACCCCTGTAATCCTGGCCCGCGACACTATCAAAGTCCCTGATTCACTTAAGTTTACGGATCCCTTCCGGTACAAATGGTACATTCCGCTGGTGGACTCCCTTAGCCACAAGCTGGCTGTCGATTCCCTTAAACAGGCCGGCGACACCGTTATCTGGAGACAGATCGACTCCATTTACTTCGCCGATTCCACCAAGGCCGCGAAAGAGCGTTTCATACAGTGGTACAACGGCCTCAGCAAGGAAGACCGCAAGCGCTACGACACCCAGCAAAAGATCAAGCGCCAGCAGAAGGAGCTTGACAGCCTCTTTGCCGTAAAAGACAGCCTCCAGCACATTAAGGACAGCATAAGGCAGAACACTCCCAGGATACTGGAAACCTTCGCCCTGCCGGATTCCCTGTGGTACAAGCGTGTTGTCCGATGGTACCGGGATCCCCTCTTCAGCAACGTAAAACCGGACATGATAGACACAACCAGCAACTACTGGTTCAACGACTACAAATATCTGCGGGAGGATGTAGGCGTAGTTTCTCAGGGAACCCACGGCTCCGCTTACATGTACTATGACTTCTTCAAGCGCAAATCAGACGAAGGAGTTTCATTCTATGCGCCCTACGAAGGCTACACCCACGCCCCCTCAACCCTGCCCATGTACAATACAAAGACTCCGTACACAGAGCTGGCATACTGGGGCACGCTGCTGTCCAACACAGAACGCGAGGAATCCAACATACACATCCTTGTCAGCCAGAACATCCATCCGGAGCTTAACATAACCCTTGAATACGACAGGAACGGTACCAACGGCATGCTCTCCAATGAGCGGGCAAGCAACCGCAGCTACTCCGCATGGTTCAACTACACAGGCAAGAAATACCTTGCCCACGGCGGTGTAATCGGCAATGTCCTCAAGAAAAAGGAGAACGGCGGCATAACGGACAGTTTCTGGCTCAGGGACACTACGGTAGACTCCAGGGAAATCCCCGTCTTCTTTGAAACCGGCAGGAACAAAATCAAGAAGACCACCCTCTTCCTGGACCAGCAGTTCCGCATCCCCCTCCCCTTCCTGGCAAAGATATTCGGAGACCAGGAGGACAGCACAAGGATCGGGGACCTTACGACGGCTTTCATCGGCCACAGCAGCGAATACTCCAATTACGCAAAGATTTACACGGACGAGATTACTGCCGCAGACACCAACGGAAGAGCCTACTACGACAACAAGTTCTACATCCATCCTACCAATACAAACGACTCCCTTCACGTCACCAAGATAGAAAACAAGGTCTTCGCGAAGTTGCAGCCATGGTCCAAGGACGCAGTGGTATCCACCATTGACATCGGCCTTGGAAACAGGATCATGAAGTATTACAGCTTCACGCCGCAGGGCTTCGTAATAAAGCCCGGCAACACCACATGGAACTCCACCTATCTTTACGGAGGCGCCGGCGGCCGGTGGGAAGGCTTCAAATGGGACGCCCAGGCTTACCTGACGATGGTCGGGGATGAATCCGGTGATTCCGGAATCCGGGCCGACGCCGACTACACCTTCTTCCCGTTCAGGAAGGCCAGGAAGAGCCCCGTAAACATCCACCTGAGCTTCGAGTCCACGCTGGACAGGCCGGACTTCTACCAGCTGCATTATTACGGCAACCACGACAAATGGGACAATGACTTCGGCAAAATCAGCGTAACGAAGCTGGAAGGCAGCATCAACATACCGCACTGGAAACTGAAGGCATCGGCAGGATACTCCCTGCTTAAGAACAATATCTGGTACGACAGCCTGGGAGTAGTGCACCAGAACACGAGCCCCATGCATGTGGCCAAGTTCGCCCTGGAGAAGGACTTGAGCCTGTGGAAACTGCATCTGGACAACCGCGTGCTGGTACAGGTGACATCGGACAAAAAAGTGCTTCCGTTGCCGCCGGTAGCCGTCAATTCAAGGCTTTACTTCCAGTTTAACATAAACGGGGACGTTATGAAGATGCAGCTTGGCGCCAACGCTCAGTGGACCAGCAAATGGTACGCTCCGTCATTCCGCCCGTCCACGGGAGTCTTCACCAACCAGATGGGAGAAAAGATTGGCGGCAAACCGTACGTAGACTTCTTCGTGAACATGCAATGGAAGAAGGCCTGCATCTTTGTCAAATACGTTAACGGAAGCATGGGCTGGGGAGATCATCCGGATTACTTCAGCGCCAAGGGTTACATCCGCTCGCAAAACGCGATCAAGCTGGGAATCTGGATTCCTTTCTACACTTCCCACCAGATTAACCGCCCCATGAGCGACAGGGCTTCCAGCATGGGTAAATAAGTGAGTTTCAAGGACTTCATACTTAAATACAAGGCGTACATTATCTGTGTTGCGCTACTACTGTTCGTTTGGCCGCCACATATTCACAGGAGCCAGGACGAGTCCAATCCGGACGGGATGCAGCAGGCCAGGTGCGTAATAGCCCTCTCCGGCTACCGGAGTGAGGGGCTCGCCTACAGCACCGGTTTCAACTACGAGATGCTGCGCCGTGCGGCGGACCTTCTTCAATGCGATATCCAAATAAGCCTTTCAGAAGACCGGAGGGCCGTTTTGGACACCCTGAGCGCCGGCAGCCTGGACCTGGTTATCCTTCCTTTTGCCGATTCCGCCCTGGCCGCCTTCCCCCGGCTTCTCCAATGCTCGATGATGGCCGACAGCACGGTCTGGGTGGTCCTTCCCAATGGCCGCCTCTCCGCCGCAAACCTGAATGCGAGCCTCTCTTCCATCAGGTATTCAGAGGATTACAAGGATATTGTGGAGCGCTTTTCCCCAAGCTACGAACCGTTCTCCCGGGCGGCATCGGGCAGGAAGTTCAAATATGCCAGCCCGTATGACCGCCTGCTAAAGGAAAAGGCAAAGGAGATAGGCTGGGACTGGAGAATGCTGGCATCCCTTGTATGGCAGGAGTCCAGGTTCCGCATAGAATCCCGTTCCAGACGCGGTGCAGAAGGTCTTTTACAGCTTATGGAATCCACCGCAGTGGCATATAACGGAAGCGCTGAGCGGCTGGACCCTGAAGCCAGCCTTCAAGCCGGGGTGAACTACCTTAAGAAGCTCCAGCGGATGTTTGAGGGCGACGCCGCAAACCAGGAAGAACTCACGCGCTTTGTCCTCGCCGCATTCAACGCCGGCGAAGGCCGCATCAAAGACTGCATTGAGATGGCTGAGTCCAAGGGCCTCCCCCATTCGACTTGGGAAGACCTGAAAGCCGTTATTCCGATGGTGGAAGATTTCAAGGGAACAGAGACGATGGCCCACGTAGAGAGGACGGACTCCCTGTACAAGGCCTTCTGCATTATCGCACCTTGACGGTACGCGCCGGGTCTACGCCGGAGATAAAAAGTGACGGCAGCAACAGCAGCAGCATTATCAGGCCGAAGGCGGCCACATCCGTTGCCAGAATCCGTACAATATCAATGTTCACCGGCACGTATGACACGAAATAATTCTCCGGGTTCAAGGTTATAAAATGCGTGTATTTCTGCAGCAGGCAGAAGCCCAGCCCGGCCACATTTCCTATCAGAAGCCCCTTCAGGACCACCTTGGAAGCCATTTCCAGGAAGGCCCCGGCTATGGACTTGTCCTTCATTCCCATCGACTTCAATATTCCTATCGCCGATATATTCCGCAGCAGCGCAATCAGAAGGCCGGAAATCATGTTGAAGCCGGCCACAGCGGTCATAAGCCCCAGAATCAGCAGGACATTCACGTCCAGAAGATCCAGCCACGAGAAAACTTGCGGAAAACGGCCGAATGACGACGTTGCCACAGGCGGCACTCCGTCGCCGTTATATGAAGCGTACAGCCTTGTGCCTATCTCCGATGCCGCATCGTCCAGCGCCTCCGGCGTATTCTCAACCCCCTTCAATATTATTTCCAATGCCGATGCTTCCCCGGCCCCGAAGCCGCAGACCGCCTGCATGTCCTTGAGCGAAGTGTAAACCACCAGCTTGTCTTCCCCGCCCAAAACGGCCCCGTAGATGTCCCTGACAGTGAAATTGCGCACACGCACCTTCTCTCCCGCAAAGTAGACGGTCATCCTGTCCCCCACGGACAGTGAAAGCCGCCCGGCAAGGACGGAAGGGATGCTTGCACCAAGGCTGTCCGGCCCGTCGGGGACGCCCTTGAACATTATGCCCTGGATGATATCGTCCTTCTTGATTATTCCGGCCTTGTAAACCGCGGGAACGGCCTTTTTGACGATGCCAAGCTCCTGAATCTCTGCCATATAGGGCTGATCAAGGTCCAGCACGGACTCGTCGCTGATGTAATTGGAACCGTCGGCGGTAATCTGGATATCGCCGAAGATTTCCGATATGCCGCTGCGTATCTCCGACCTGAAGCCGGAGGTTACGGACACGGCAATTATCATTACCAGGAAAGAGACGGCGATGCATGCCACCGCTATCTTGCTCCTGAACCTGAGTCTGCCTGCTATGAAGGATGATGCTCCCATAGTGCTTGCGAAGTTAGGAATTTTTAGCCATATTTGCAGAAAGAAGCGAAAATTTATGGAAAACAGTTTGTTTAAAAGATACCTTGTAGCTACCATCGGCCTTGTCATTGTGGCCTTCGGAGTTGCACTTTCACTTAAATCCAACCTTGGCACGGCACCGGTTTCCTGCCCTCCAGCTGTGCTAAACCTCAAATACACAAGTATTTCCGTGGGTACGTTCACCTGGATGATGCACCTTGTCTTCATCCTTACTCAGGTAATAATGCTGGGCCGCGAGTTCAAGCTGTCCTTCCTTATGCAGATTCCGGCAGCCTTCGTGTTCGGTTACCTGTGCGACGCCTGCATATGGCTCCTCAAGGACGTACAGGTCACCAGTTACGCCATGCAGATGCTTTTCTGTATCCTTACCGTGATTGTTACCGCCGTTGGTGTACGCATGGAAATCGTGGGCAACGCCTGGATGCTTGCAGGAGAAAAGACTGCCGCCGTTGTAAGCGAGGTTACAAGAGTGAGCTTCAGCAATGTAAAAATAGTCTTTGACATATACCTGGTGGTGATTTCCGCCCTTTTTGCCCAGCTGGCCTTCGGTATTTTCTCCGGCGACGGCGTCAACATCGTCATCCGCGAGGGGACCCTTATCCTGGCTGTTTTCACAGGCCTGTGCATGAAGGTGACGGACCCGCTGGTGGACAAATGCCTTGGAAAACTCTTCCGCTTCAAGATTTAGGACGTGGCCGGCTTCAAGCAGTTTATTAAAGATTGGATGCTTCCCGTTGCCATGGTGACGGGAGCCGCTTTGTATCTTATATATCATTCGATTCCGGCTCTTGCGCCCATCGGCCCCGTTGGAAACCGCATCGCATCTGAACTGCAACGGCTTGTAATTGCGTTCCTGTTGTTTTTCCAGTTTGTAAAAACGGCCCCTGGAGATTTGCACTTCCGCCGATGGCATCTATATGCCATTCTATTCCAGGGCCTTGCCTTCGTCGGTACGGCTTTCCTTGCAATCAATGCCGATACCCCGGATATCCGCATTCTGCTGGAGTGCGCGATGATTTGCCTTATCTGCCCTACCGCCTCTGCCGCGGGTGTTATCACCGAGCGCCTTGGCGGCCGGCTGTCGGATACTGTGACTTACATTTTGATAATCAATACTGCGGCTACGCTCCTGATTCCTACTGTTATCCCGATGGTACGGCCGGCTTCCGACCTAGGCTTCTGGGCTTACGTACTGCTGCTTGCCGGTAAGATCTTCCCGCTGCTTATAGTTCCATGCCTCCTGGCCTGGCTTATCAGGTATTTCTTCAAGGGGCTTCACGCCAGGCTTGTAGCCTTCAGTTCCAAGTCTTTCTACATCTGGGGTGTGGGCCTTATGCTGGCTATTATGTTAGCAACCAAAGCCCTGGTACACAGTCAGTTATCCGCCGGAAGCATCTTCTGCATAGTGCTGGTTTCCATGGCATGCACAGCGGTTCAGTTTGCTGCCGGACGCCACTTCGGGCACAGGAATCACGTGGATAAGATTACCGCCGGCCAGGCACTTGGCCAAAAAAACACCGGCTTCCTAATCTGGCTCGGCTACTCATACATGACTCCCGTGACCAGCATCGCCGGCGGCCTATACGCCATCTGGCAGAACCTCTTCAACTCCTGGGAACTCTACCAAAAACAGCATCACCAGACTTAATAAGACATATACAAAGCAATACCCCAAAGGCCAAAATATAAGGGTCCATGGCCTTTGGGGTATTGCTTTGTATTGCTTTGTATAACTAACTAAAAGTGATTTATATAATGCAGAGCTACTTTTTGTTAAGGTATTCCAGACGCATTTTGGCGGACTGACGGTCAGTGTCCGATTCCGCGTACTTGGCCATCATCTCAAGATACTTCTTCTCCATCTTGGAATTCTTCGCATTCCTGTACATAAGAATACAGCTGCGGATAGCCGTCATATCGTCCTTCTTTAGCTTAAGAACCTTATTGTAATACTTTGAAGCATTCTTGTCATCCTTCTTGTACACGAAGTAATAAGACCCCATATTGTTAAGGAACATCGTGTTATCCGGATAATACTCCAGAACCCTCTGGCTAAGAGCGCGGAAGGCCTCGTAAGCCGCGGGAGTGGCATAACGGAAGTAGGTGATGCAGTACTCCTGGATTGCTGCAAGGAAGAAATCCTCGTCTACCACGTACTCCGGATGAGTCCATGCGGGACGCACGGAAACATGGTAATCCACCAGGGAACGGAGCTCGCTCACAGCCATCTCCGGCTTGTCTTTCTCGTAACCCGTAAGTGCAGAAATCTTGTAAAAACGGAGGTCTATCCTGTCCGGGTAAGAACGTATCATCTTGTCCGCAGCCTGCATGGCCTGGCCAAAGAGCTCATCGTCAAAAAAGAGCTCCTCATAATAATAGGAAACCTTTCCAAGACTGTCTGCAAGAGTCAGCACCGGGTCCTGGCCAAGAAACTTCTTCTGGTCCTTGATTACCACCTGAGTAGTCTGGGACTTTGCATAATAGTACAGGAATTTTCCAAGCAGGGCGTCGGCGTCGCCGGGATAATCCGCCAGCCACTTGTTAAGCAGCGTCTCTACACCCAGGCCTGCCGCTCCGTTCTTCTGGACCAGACGGTTGTATTTGTCCTGATAATTCTCCCTTGTCTCTGTCTGCGCAGCCGCGGGCAGCACGAAAGCGGCAAGCAAAAGGCCGCAAACTATTGATTTAAAGTTCTTCATAAGTCCATCCTGATTCTTCTTCCCTGCGGAAGAAGGTTGTTGCAACGGTTGCCAAGGTTCTTTACAAAACCCAGCGGCAAGCCGTCATAAGTTATAAGCAAATATCCCTTGGGAGCATCGGCAATGGTAAAACTTTCCCTGTGAAGGAAGGCCAGAGCCTTGTCCCTTGGGACATCATAACGTTCAAAAGCATTTTGCGACAAACATCTTGCCAAAGCCAAATCTGCGTGCGGAATCAAGTCCTTTCCCTTGACCGTGCCGACGGCTATTCCGCTGCGCAGCGGACGCAGGCGCTCAAGCATGGCGGCATCGCCGGCAAGCGCCGCGGGCAGGGCGCAGAGCAGCTCACCCTTGCGAACAACGGTGAAATCCCCGTCCAGCCAGATGTTTTTCACCTCCGGCCTTAGGCCGGATTTTTTGATTTTCACTGTGTCCGATGCCGATGTTTTCCTGAGCGCGGCACAATACTGCCCCTCCCCTCTTACAAAACCGGGAACAAGTACGGATCCGAACTCAGTGCGCAGCACTCCCGGGAAACCGGCGGCTGGGCTAAGCACTTCAGCGCCGAGCTGTTCCGCTATCCAGCGCACGTTGTCATCGTTCTCGTAATGATTGAAGGTGCAGGTGGAATACACAAGGATTCCGCCCTCGCGGAGCGCCGGCCAGGAGTCGGACAGGATCCGCCTCTGACGCGCCTGGCAGAGGGCCACATTGTCCTGCGACCACTGCCTCCGGGCCTCGGCGTCCTTGCGGAACATTCCTTCCCCGGAGCAAGGCACATCGGCCAGTAAAATATCAAAATATCCCTTCATGGGGCCGAAGGCCGCAGGGTCCGCCGATGTCACGGCAACCGGGGCTTCTCCCCACCGGGCTGTATTGTCACACAGGACCGTAGCCCGTGAGGCCGATATTTCATTGGATACCAGGAGGTAATCCCTTCCGCGAAGGGAAGAGAGAAGGTCCGTGGTCTTTCCGCCCGGGGCGGCGCAAAGGTCAAGCACCCTTAAAACCCCCTCCGGGGCCGCCAGGGACAGGATTTCCCGGAAGATATGCCCAACAAACATCGCAGAAGAATCCTGAACGTAATAGGCCCCCGCGTGCAACAGCGGGTCAAGGGTGAAGTTGGGACGCTCCGGCAAAAAGCGGGCATCCGCGTTCCACGGGACAGTTTCTCCGGAAGGAGCCTGGCATTTGGCGGAGTTATAACGCACTGAAACCGCCGGGTCTTCCTCCAACGCAGCAAGCGCCCTGGAGGCGGCATCGGCACCCAGGGACTCCGTAAGAAGCTGTTTAAAAGCGTCCGTCATTTGGACATTTCCACAAGAGAATCGACTGCCTTGTCAAGGGCTTCCTTAATCTTGTTGCCGATGAGCATCTTCATCATGAAGTTAAGGTCTGCGTCAATCTTGATATGGAAGTCAGTTTTGCCGGATTCTCCGTCAACGGCATCGAAGCCGATATTGGCCGTAAAGGCGAAGGGGGCACCGTCATCGGCCAGTGAAATAAGTGAATACGGACGGCGTTCGGTGATTTTTACGCCCACCGGGAAACCCTGTACGGTTGAATGGATGCTGTCGTAGTCTGCGGTGACGCCTTCTTTCTTGTCTTCCGGAAGGAAGTTTACGAAGTTGCGCATATCCACAAAGGCCATGTAAAGCTCATAAGGGGCCCTTGAAACTATTCCGTGTTTACTTTCAAATTCTGCCATAATCCCGAAAAAAGATATATATTTGCACTTACAAATGTACGAAAATAGCGTCGATGCACAAAATATATTTTGAAAAGAGGTGTATTGTCATATGCCGTAAGAACGAAGCCTTGCTGTCGGATCCCAACTCAGTAGAGTTCCACATGGGGGAAAAGATTGACATACACGCACTTGTAGGCATGTTCGAGGCCTCCGCCACCCTAGCCCGCATCTATATCCCGACCGACGGCCGCCAGGAAGAGGAAATCTACCGCAGGCTCTGCGCAGAGTTCCGTGAGGTCAACGCCGCCGGCGGACTGGTGTCCAACAGGCGCGGGGACTTCCTGCTTATCCGCAGGGACGGCCTCTGGGACCTTCCAAAGGGCCATCAGGAGCCGGGAGAAGACATCCGCACTACGGCGCTCAGGGAGGTTCAGGAAGAAACCGGAGTGGACAACCTGTCCCTCCGCAAGCTCATCTGCATCACGGACCACTGTTATTTCCGCAACAATGTCTGGCACCTTAAGCACACCTGGTGGTATGACATGCTTTACAATGACCCAGTAGACCTTGTTCCCCAGAAAGAAGAGGATATCACCAAGGCCGCATGGGTAGCCAAATCCAGCCTTCCGCCCTTCCTGAAGAACACTTATCCCTCTATAATAGAAGTATTCCGCAGCCTTAACTGAAACAAACACGGATTTTTATCGTATAATATAGTATGAAACTATCTCAATTCAACTTCAATCTCCCGGCAGAAAGGATTGCCTCCGAGCCTACAAGATGGCGCGACGAATGCCGCCTTATGGTACTTCATAAGGACACAGGAGAAATAGAGCATAAAATTTTCAAGAACATCATAGACTACTTCGGAAAGGGAGACACCTTCGTTCTCAACGACACCAAAGTATTCCCCGCACGCCTTTATGGCAAGAAGGAAAAAACCGGAGCCGACATTGAGGTCTTCCTGCTCCGCGAGCTCGCCCGCGAGCAGAGGCTGTGGGATGTTATCGTAGACCCCGCCCGCAAGATCCGTATCGGCAACAAGCTTTACTTCGGAGAGGACGAGAGCCTTGTAGCGGAGGTTATCGACAACACCACCTCCCGCGGCCGCACCCTCAGGTTCCTGTTCGACGGCCCGTACGAGGAGTTCAAAGAGACACTCTACAGCCTTGGAGAAACCCCTATCCTGAGGTTTGTCAAAGAGAAGCCCACCCCGGAGGACAAAGAGAACTTCCAGACTATCTTTGCAAAGCATGAGGGCGCCGTATCCGCCCCCGCAGCCGGTCTTCACTTCAGCCGCGAGCTCTTTAACCGCATGATTCTCAAGGACATAAACAAAACCTTCATTACCATGCACATGGGACTCGGACACTTCCGCAAGGTAGATGTAGAGGACCTCTCCAAGCACAAGATGGACTCCGAGCGCCTGATTATCTCCCAGGAGACCGCAGACCTTATCAACAAGACCAAGGCCGACGGTCACAAGGTACTTGCCGTTGGCGCAACCGTCATCCGCGGTCTCGAGACTTATGTTACCACCAACGACGAGGTCAAGGCTTACGACGGCTGGACGAACAAGTTCATCTTCCCGCCCTACCGTTTCAGCATCCCCACAGCCATCGTTTCCAACTTCCATCTGCCCTGCTCCACCATGCTTATGTCGGTAGCAGCCTTCGGCGGATATGAGAAGGTTATGAAGGCTTACGAGGAGGCCCTTAAAGAGGAGTATCGTTT
The DNA here is from genome assembly GCA_900314395.1 of uncultured Prevotellaceae bacterium. Classification (GTDB taxonomy): domain Bacteria; phylum Bacteroidota; class Bacteroidia; order Bacteroidales; family UBA932; genus Cryptobacteroides. The sequence goes on from OMVB01000063.1 coordinate 38,834, forward strand.
TGGTCCCTACGGCGATGCGATGCTGATTATTTAGTGGCCTGTTTGCACGAATAATAAGATTTGTAAAAATTTTATAAAGATTTGTAAAAAAGTGGTTCAACTCGAGCCACTTTTTCTTTTTCATATTCTTTTCTTCCCTACCTTAGTTTCGTTTGTACATAAAAAGCCCAATCTGCAAGTCTGTTTAAAGACCAAATAATATTGGTCCATGGCCTTTAAACAGACTTACAGATTTCAACAAACTTACAGATTTAAGAAGATGCAACGTGTTGAATGCAGAACAAATATCACTTAAGAACCAACGGTCCCCTAAAAAACCATGGACCAATATTATTTGGCTTTTGAGGGGAGCGATTGGTTCTGATAAAACGGAATGCTATGGTTTTGAAAAACAGGATGCAGAAAAAAGATAAGAAATCGATAAATGAATGATAGACAGTTAAACGAAAGAATATGAAAGATAAGATTTTTTATGGCGATGCCGAGACTGTCGCGTGCTGTCAGATGAACAGAGTATTCGGATACAATCCCAGACTTGGAAACAAGCTGATCGAAGCAGCCGGAGGAGTTGAAGAAATATTCAAAATGGGACGGCAGAAACTGAGCCAGATTCTCGGAAGCCAGCCGCCTGCAGGACTGGACGCCGCAGGGCTGGAACAATCGGCAAAAGAACTGGAAAACCTTGCAACGCAAGGCTCATACTTTTTAGGCATCACCGCCAACGCCTACCCCGCCCTGCTAAAAGAATGCGAAGACCCCCCGATCGGCCTCTACATCAGAAGCGACTCCCCGCCGGAAGACATCTTCCGCGAACGCCCGTACATAGGCGTAGTAGGAACAAGGGACATCAGCCACTACGGAATAGACTGGTGCCGCAAGATAACGGCGGCACTCTGCACATCGCAGCAGATGCCGTCGATAGTAAGCGGCCTGGCCCTGGGCACCGATATCATCGCGCACAGGACCGCCCTGGACAGCGGCTGCCCTACCATCGCCGTAATGGCAACCGGAGTGGATATGGTCTACCCCAAAATGCATGTATTTGACGCCGACCGCATTGCCGCCACGCCGGGAAGCGCGCTCGTAAGCGATTATCCTCCAGGCACTTCCCCCATAGCCGGTAACTTTATCAGACGCAACCGGATAATCGCGGGCTTGAGCAGCGCCACCATTCTGGTAGAATCCCGCGTCAAGGGCGGCGGAATGAGTACAGCCTACATGGCTTGTTCCTATAACAGGGACGTTTTCGCCCTGCCGGGCAAGGCCGACGACATCCGTTCCGGCGGCTGCAACAAACTGATTGCAGAACACAAGGCAGAGCTTATACTCACCCCGGAGGACCTGCTTGGAAAACTTGGCCTGTGCACCAGGCGCGGGCACAAAGGCCTGCGGGACATGCCCCTGAAACTGCCCGAAGGCCTGTATCCGCCGGAAGAAAAAGAAGCACTTGAAGCCCTGCTCAGGATAATCCGCCACAGCCGCGGCGTATCAAAGATGGAACTCTGTAAAAAAACCGGAATGGAGGTTCCCCAAATATCAGGATTGCTGTCCATCCTGGAGTCCGAAGGCCTTATTTTCACAGATCTGCTTGGCAACTGCTCCGCAAGGAATAATTTTCAGTAATTATTGCTATCTTTGCAGAGATGTCCTTAAGATTCACAGATACCCACGCCCATCTGAGCGATGAAGCTTTTACTGCCGATGCCCCGGCGGCGATAGCCCGCGCCGCGGCCGCCGGTGTAGACAGAATCATCCACCCGGACGTAGACAGCCGTGAAAGAGAAGCCGCCCTGGCCCTGTGCAGGCAGTACCCGGGAGTGCTGTTCCACATGATCGGCCTGTATCCGGGGTCAGTGGACAAAGACTGGGAAAAGGAAGTGGCCCAGGCAGAGGCTGCAATAGGTCCGCAGACGGTGGCGCTGGGGGAAATCGGCCTGGATTATCACTGGTCAGTGGAGTTCAAGGAAGAACAGAAAACGGCCTTCCGCTGCCAGCTGGAGCTTGCCGCACGCATCGGACTTCCGGTAAATATCCACCTCAGGGACGCCACAGAAGACTTTTTCAAGATAATGGAAGATTGCCGCCACCTTGGACTCAGGGGCAACATACACGCCTTCAGCGGCAGCTATGAAACCTTCGTCCGCCTGCAGAAGTACGGGGACTGGAAAGTAGGCATCGGCGGAGTCCTCACATACAAAAACTCAAAACTGGCCGCCACGGTTAAGGACATTCCGCTTGGGAGCATCCTGCTGGAGACAGACTCTCCATACCTGCCCCCGGTGCCGCACCGCGGGGAAAGGAACGAGCCCTGCTACATCCCCATTATCGCCGCCAGAATAGCAGAAATTAAAGGAATTGACATAGAAGAGGTTGCGGAAGTAACCACGGCCTCAGCTACAGAATTATTCTCACTGGACAAACTATGACCGGAAACAAAAAAGCCGCGCTGCTCCTGATTTACACAGGAGGAACCATCGGCATGAAGAAAGACATTGGAGAAGGGACGCTGAAGCCCTTTGATTTCAGCCAGATCGCGGAGCAAGTGCCGGAGATACGGCAATTCTCCGTCGATATCAAAACCCACACCTTCGACCCGCTGATAGACTCGTCGGACGTTGAACCATCGATGTGGCAGAAAATCGCCACCCTTATCAGGGACAGCTATGACCTTTACGACGGCTTCATCGTGCTTCACGGCACGGACACTATGGCCTATTCGGCATCAGCCCTGAGCTTCATGCTCGGCAACCTGGGAAAACCGGTCATCTTTACCGGAAGCCAGCTTCCGGTGGGTGTTCCCCGGACCGACGGCAAAGAGAACCTGATATCGGCCGTTGAGATTGCATCGGCCAAAGACAGTGCCGGAAGGCCGATGGTGCCGGAAGTCTGCGTTTACTTCAACTCCCAGCTGATGAGAGGAAACCGCAGCGTGAAAGTGAATTCAGAGGAGTTCAGCGCATTCCGCTCCCCCAACTATCCCCCGCTCGCGCAGGCCGGGATTACGATTAAATACAACAAAGAATATATAATGAAGGCTCCGGAAGCCGGAACGCCACTGCAGGTGGATACAGAGCTTGATACAAGGGTTTCAATCCTTAAGCTGCACCCCGGTATCACCCGGGAAGTGGTGCGCCACATCCTGTGCGGAAGGGAGTCCAGGGCCGTCATCATCGAAACATACGGAGCAGGAAACGCCCCCACCAAAGAGTGGTTCACGGATATCGTCTCCGAGGCCGCAGGAATGGGCAAAATCCTGGTCAACGTAACCCAGTGCCTGTCCGGCTCCGTAGACATGAGCATTTACGCCACCGGAAAGGCTTTGCAGAAGGCCGGAGTCATAAACGGCTACGATTCCACAACTGAAAGCTGTCTTGCAAAATTATTCCATCTTATGGGCAAGACTGCTGATAATGAAAAGGTTAAAGAGTTGATGGGAAAAAACCTTAAAGGAGAAATATCGATATTTTAGCCTTGAGGCTTTGCGTTTTCGATTTTTTTCCCTAAATTGCACCGAATTTTAACGTTGTAAGTTAAAACAGAAGATACTATTAACTTAATACAATTATTTATTTCAAAACAATCAAAAACAATTATGAAAAAGTTTTTCATGTTTTTGGCAGTTGCAGGTCTTATGACCTTCACTGCAAACATTGCCTCTGCACAGGATGAGCAGGAAGCTGCTGCAGCCGCTACTGAGGTTGTTGAGAACGCAGCACCTGCAAGCGGTGCAGATCTTCTCAAAGGTACTGGTGAGGACGTTCCTCTACATCAGGCAATCAAAACCAAATTCATCGAGGGTGGCGCAGGCTTCATGGCCCTTATCGTTATCTGCTTGATCCTTGGTCTTGCTCTTGCTATCGAGCGTATCCTTTACCTCAACTTCGCAAAAACCAACGTTAAGAAGCTTCTCACCAAAGTAGAGGACGCTCTCAACAATGGCGGCATCGAGGCTGCAAAGGACGTTTGCCGTAACACCCGTGGTCCTGTAGCAAGTATCTTCTACCAGGGTCTCCTCCGTTACGATCAGGGTCTTGACACAGTAGAGAAATCAATCGTTTCCTACGGTTCAGTTCAGATGAGCCAGCTGGAGAACGGTCTCTCTTGGATCTCCCTCTTCATCGCAATCGCTCCTTCACTCGGATTCCTCGGAACAGTTATCGGTATGATCCAGGCCTTCGACGCTATCCAGGCTGCAGGTGATATCTCCCCTAACGTTGTTGCAGGTGGTATGAAGGTTGCCCTTATCACAACCGTTGCAGGTTTGATCGTAGCTATGATTCTTCAGGTGTTCTACAACTACATCCTCGCTAAGATCGACTCTATCACCATCGACATGGAAGATGCTTCTATCTCCCTCGTTGATATCCTTACAAAGTACAACAAGAAGTAATTTGTCCTTACAATGGGAAAACAGAATAAAATATTCAAATGGATAATGTTGGCGCTGATGTTCATCAGCCTTATCATTGTCGTTCTGGGCTTCTTCAAGGGATATCCTGACAGCCCCGCCAATGATAACGGTTCTGTTGATCCGCTCCTCTACTGGGCATACGCTATGATCATCATAGCTATCGTGTGCGCAGTTCTGGTTAGTGTCTTCATCATGGCTGTCAACAATCCCAAGAGCCTCGTCAAGCTCGGAATCGGCCTCGTAGTGGCTGCTGTCATCTGCGGCATCGCTTACGCTCTGGCTCCCGGTTCACAGCCCGTGGCTTACAATGGTGAGGCCGTTACAAACGGTACTCTCAAGCTCACTGATACCATCTTGAATCTTACCTGGTTTGCAGGCGCCGCAGCGATTCTTTCCATCATTGTAGGCGAAATTGCCAGCAAGGTACGTAAAAACTAATGCGCTATGGGTAAGAAGAAAACACCTGCGATTAATTCAAGTTCAACGGCGGACATCGCGTTCCTGCTCCTGTGCTACTTCCTCATGACTACAACCATGGATTCGAAGACAGGTCTGCAGAGGCGTCTCCCGCCTATGCCTGACAAAGAACAGAAGGTTGAGGATATCAAGATCAACCGTCGTAACATCATCATTGTCAGGATAAATTCTGCTGACAGACTTCTCGCCGGTAGCGAACCCATAGACATCAGCCAGCTCAAAGATAAAATCAAGGAATTCATTTCCAATCCTGCCGATGACCCTAATCTCCCGGAGAAGGAGACCAAGGTAATCGAAGGCTACGGCGAGTGCCCGGTTACAAAGGGTGTTATCTCCCTTCAGAATGACCGCGGTACCAGCTACAGGGCCTACATCGAGGTTCAGAATGAGCTCGTAAAAGCAATCAACGAGCTCCGCGACGAGTTCTCAATGAAGAATTGGGGCAAGAAGTTCGCAAGCCTGAACGAAGACCAGCAAAAGATTGTGAAAGAGGCTGTACCTCAGAACATCTCCGAGGCAGAGCCTAAGGATACCGGTAAAAAATAAGGAGGAATAGAATATGTCAAAATTCGGTGGCAGCAACAACAAGAAAGAGGTTCCGGCAATGTCTTCCGGTTCCCTCTCGGATATCGTGTTCATGCTCCTGTTCTTCTTTATGGTTACCACTCAGATGCGTGACACTGAGAACAAAGTTATGGTGAAACTCCCTGAGGCATCAGAGGTTGTTAAACTGGAAAGAAAAGACCTTGCGTCTTACATCAACATCGGTCCCCCTACCCGTGCACTTCAGTCAAAGTTCGGTACAGAGGCCCGTATCCAGCTCAACGACGACTTCAAGACCATCGAGGATATCCGTGACTTCATCGCAGCAGAGCGTGAGTCAATGAGCGAAGGCGACCGCGCCCTTATGACCACTGTTATCAAAGGTGATATGGACGTGAGAATGGGTATCATTACAGATGTTAAGCAGGAGCTCAGACGTTGCTCCGCACTTAAAATCATGTACCAGGCAAGAAGAGTTGAATAAAAACAACTTTATATCTTTAAAAGAAAGCCTCTCCATAGCGGAGGGGCTTTCTTTTTTACACATATTTCACTATCTTTGCACGATTATAGACTAATTTTGGAAGATTAGAATAAAACAGAACAGAAATGGATACTCTGAAGAGAACTAAGGTTAAGGACCTCCTTTGCAGCACACCCGGAGCAGAGGTGCTGGCAAAAGGCTGGGTCAGGACAAAGCGCGGTAACAAACAGGTAAAATTCATCGCTCTTAACGATGGTTCAACCGTAAAGAATATTCAGGTCGTAGCACCCTGCGACGTGATCGACGAGGAAACCCTCAAAAAGGTCACAACAGGCGCCAGCCTGCAGGTTAAAGGCGTGCTGACGGAATCCATCGGCAGCGGCCAGGCAGTGGAAATCCAGGCCAAAGAGATAGAGGTCCTGGGAGAATGCGACCCTATGCGCTTCCCTCTTCAGAAGAAGGACACATCCCTGGAGTACCTCAGGACAGTAGCACACATGAGGCTCAGGACAAACACCTTCGGAGCAGTGCTCCGCATCCGTCACGCCATGGCATTCGCCATCCATAAATTCTTCAATGACAAGGGTTTCGTTTACCTTCATACCCCGCTTATCACTGAGTCCGACGCAGAAGGTGCAGGCGATATGTTCCAGGTAACCACAATGGACCTTGCAAACGTTCCTGTTCATGGCGGAAAGGTAGACTTCAGCAAGGATTTCTTCGGAAAGAAGACTTCCCTTACCGTGAGCGGACAGCTTGAGGGTGAGCTTGGCGCAACCGCCGTAGGAGAAATTTACACCTTCGGCCCTACCTTCCGCGCAGAAAACTCCAATACTCCCCGCCACCTGGCAGAGTTCTGGATGATCGAGCCGGAAATGGCCTTCTACGACATTAACGACAACATGGCCCTGGCAGAGGAATTCGTAAAATACCTTGTACAGTACGCTCTGGACAACTGCATGGACGACCTTCAGTTCCTGAACGACAAATACGACGACGGCCTTATTGAGAGGCTCCGCAGCGTGCTTGGCATCGCCTTCCAGAAGGTTACTTACACCCAGGCCGTAGAAATCCTGGAAGAAGCCATTAAGAACGGCCAGCAGTTCGAGTATCCCGTACATTGGGGCACCGACTTCCAGAGCGAGCATGAGCGCTACCTTGTAGAAAAGCACTTCGGCAAACCCGTTATCCTCATAGACTTTCCCAAGGACATCAAGGCCTTCTACATGAAGCAGAACGAGGACGGGCGTACCGTACGCGGCATGGACGTTCTCTTCCCCAAGATTGGAGAAATCATCGGCGGTTCAGAGCGTGAGGCATCCCTTGAAAAACTGGAAAAGCGCATAGAGGAACTTGGCATGAGCCGCAAGAACCTGGAGTGGTACATAGATACCCGCAGGTACGGCACAGTGCCTCACAGCGGCTTTGGACTGGGCTTCGAGCGCCTTCTGCTCTTTGTCACAGGCATGGCCAACATCCGTGACGTGATTCCTTTCCCCAGAACACCCAAGAACGCAGAATTCTAAAATTCCACAATATGTTAGTTATCGGTATAGCAGGTGGTTCAGGCTCCGGAAAAACCACTGTTGTAAAAGCAATAACCAAGCAGCTGGAAGGCCGCGTGGTAGTCATTCCCCAGGACTCCTACTACAAAGACTCCAGTCACCTGGCCCCGGAAGAGCGTCAGAAGATTAATTTTGACCACCCGGACGCCATCGACTGGAAACTTCTCTGCCAGCAGATCAGGGAGCTTAAACAAGGCAAGACCGTAGAGCAGCCCGTGTACTCCTACATCACCTGCTCACGTTCAAAGACAGAGACCGTGACCGTAGAGCCCGCGGAAGTCATCATCGTGGAAGGCATCCTTATCTTCACCTGCAAGGAGCTCCGCGACCAGATGAACATCAAGATTTTTGTCGACGCCGATGACGACGACCGCCTTATGCGAATCATCGTCCGCGATATCGCGGAGCGCGGAAGGAATATAGAAACCGCTATCGAGCATTACACAGACACCGTTAAGCCGATGCACCTCCAGTTCATCGAACCCAGCAAGCGCTACGCAGACATTATCATCCCCCAGGGAGGTCATAACAAAGTTGCGATTGACGTAATCTCCGCCACTGTAGAAAGGGCGATGAGCAGAATCGCAAAGAAATAAAACCGGCCGGTCATGAACCTACGCGGTGAAGATAAGGCAGGATTATATATCACGGTATCAGTTCATCTGGCTGTGATTATAATCCTGCTTTTGTGTCATCTTGGTTCCATGTCCGGCAAGACGGATTCTTACCTGCTGGACTTCAGCGCTTCCATGGAAGAAAGCGAAGCCCAGAAGCTGAAGGCTCCGGAGCCGGAGGAAGACCTTTCCTTTGACGAGGAAATAGCCCGGCGTATAGAAAGGATGATAGCCGGCGAATCCGGAACAGACTTCAAAAACATAGCCACAGACCGTTCCAGCACACTCAAGGACGACCGCGGCACAGACGCGGACAAGCTGTACGAGGACGCCCGCCGCCTTGCCAGGGACCTCAAGGACGGAGTCCAGGCGGACGAGCCGGACAACGACTATGTGTCCGACAACAAACCAGTCAAGAAAGAGGACAGGAAGGAGTACAGCGGCCCGTCGGTCGTTTCCTATTCACTGGACGGCCGCAAGGCCTCCCGCCTGCCAATTCCGGCCTACGGCTGCTACGGGGGCGGAATGGTTACCGTCCTCATCGTCGTGGACAACTCCGGGAAGGTGATTGACGCCAAGGTGCAGGACGACACCTCTTCCCGTGACAACTGCCTCCGGGAAAAGGCAGTCAACGCAGCAAAACGCTCCCGTTTCTCTACAAATGCAAAAGCCCCCGCACGGCAGCACGGGGACATAGTCTATCAGTTTATCGCCCAGTAATTCTACAGGGGCTCGGCGCTTAGCGCAACCATAACCGCATCATCCACAGGGAGATAGAGCTTGTAGTATGCATTCTGTCCCAACTTTGAGTATCGGCCTACAAGAGAGCGGAGCATAGGAAGCAGATAAGACTTCGTGGCATCCCACTCCCCTCTCTGGGCATATACACCCTCGCGTGCGGCAAAGGACAGGAAGCCGGCAGGAATATTGATGCTTTCCAGGAAGTCCTCAAGGTCTCCATAATTGTCAATTGCGCCAAGTTTGTTCTTGTACTTGTCGAATATCATGGATGAATACCGGACAGGCAGCGCCTTACGGTTGCATTTAACGTAGAAGTCAGTGGCACGGGTGGTGTCCATCGGCACATAAATGTCCGGCATGATACCTCCTCCGCCGTAAACGGTGCGGCCGGCAGCCGTATGATAAACCTCGCTGGTATCTGCACGTACACTGTCCTGGCTGAACATCTCGCCGTCAATATAGCGCTTGTAAAGATCCATACGGTAGTCTTCATCGCCGTTGTAAGGACGCTGGATGCATCTTCCGGATGGAGTGTAATACCTTGCTACAGAGATTCTTACGGCAGAACCATCACTGAAGTACAGAGGTTCCTGCACAAGACCCTTTCCATAAGAGCGGCGACCTACGATAACACCCCTGTCATTGTCCTGAACAGCCCCTGCGAAAATCTCACTGGAAGACGCGCTGTTCTCATTGATAATGACAACAAGCCCGATATTCTGTAGCAGTCCGCGGCCGTCGGCGTTATACTCTTCCCTCTTGCGGTGCAGGCCGGCAAGATTCACGATATTGTCGCCTTTGGCAAGGAAAAGATTGGAAAGCAGCAGCGCCTGGTTGAAGTAGCCACCGGTGTTGTCCCGGATATCGATGATGAGCTTCTTCATACCGTCGGCCATAAGGTTCACAGCGGCCTCCGATACCTCCTGGAATGTGGTTGCGGAGAATCTGTTCAGGCGGATATAACCGGTGGTGTCGCCTATCATGAACGATGCATCCACGCAGTGCATGGGGATTTTCCCGCGTACGATGTCAAACAGGACAGGCTCTTTATCACGGCTGATTTTCACCGAAACCTTGGTTCCGGCGGGGCCCTTGAGCCTCTTTACCATGCTGTCCTGAGGGAATTTCACACCGGCGATATTCTCCCCGTCCACCTCCAGGATGCGGTCCCCGGGCAAAAGGCCCGCCTTTTCTGACGGACCGCCGGCTATCACTTCCAGCACAATTGCGGTGTCATTAGGGACATTGAACTGAATGCCGATGCCGCTGAAGTTGCCGGCAAGGTCGGTCTCCGCCTCCTCCAGATCTGTCGGAGGCAGATAGAGGGAATGAGGGTCCAGCTTGGACAGGGCGGCGATAATTGCAGCCTCCGTCACTTCCTGGACGTTGACCTCGTCCACATAGTTCTCACGGACCTGCTGCAGGACAAGATTCAGCTTGCTCCAGTCCCTGTCGCTTACTGCCTTACGGTTGTTTTTCCCGATAAAGCCGATTATTACGGTTCCCAAAACGCCGATAGCGACGCCAAGCAGGGCTATCGGCAGTGCGGATTTGTCTTTCATTAGTCTTCTACTTGTTCAACCTCTATTCCGGCACGCTTGAGCAGCTGGATGCCGTCGTCCAGGCGGTACTGCTCACGATATACGACGCGCTTGATTCCGGACTGGATTATAAGTTTGGAGCATTCCAGGCAGGGAGAAGCAGTAACGTAAAGCGTTGCGCCCTCGCTGCTGTTCCCGGACTTGGCTACCTTGGAGATGGCATTAGCCTCCGCGTGAAGCACATAGGGCTTTGTAGCGCCTGTAATTTCATCCTCGCAGATATTCTCGAATCCGGACGGGGTGCCGTTGTAACCATCGGAAATAATCATTTTATCCTTGACGATGAGGGCACCCACCTGACGGCGTTTGCAGTATGAGTTCCGCGCCCATACTGCCGCCATATCAAGATAGCTTTTGTCGAACTTCTGCATAGCTTACTGTCTCTGGTAAAGATAACGTTTGATGCTGCGCTTGGGGGTACGCTCGAAGTCCTCCGGCAGGAACTCAAACTTCTTGATCTTTGCATAGTTAGGGATCTCGCGGTTGACATCCGGCATGGCGTCTGTCAGACGTTTCTCCAGCTGGCTGCGGCTCATGCCGTCCAGTTCTCCCTGATGATAGTCCGGATAGATGAGGGCTGTAAGGCCGCCATCCTCTTCAATTACCAGTGAATCAACAACATAAGTAAGGTTGTTGATTACGGCCTCAAGCTCCTCCGGGTAGATATTCTGGCCGGAAGGACCAAGAATCATGCACTTGGAGCGGCCGCGCAGGTAAAGGTAACCGTCATTGTCCATTACACCCATGTCTCCGGTGCGGAACCAGCCGTCATCGGTGAATGACTGGGCGGTAGCCTCTTCATTCTTGTAATAGCCAAGGAATACGTTTGCACCGCGCACCTGAACCTCTCCGGGGATGTTCTCAGGGTCATCGGAATCAATCCTTATCTCATTGTTAAGGGCGGCCATACCGCAGGAACCGAGCCTTGTCTTGTCCCAGTGAACGTAGGAAATGATAGGAGCGCACTCCGTCATTCCGTAGCCCACGGTGTAAGGGAAGCTGATGCGCTTGAAGAAAGCCTCTACCTCCGGGTTGAAGGCGGCTCCGCCAAGGATTACCTCCTCAAAATTGCCGCCGAACGTATTGACAAGTTCTGTGCGTATCTTCCTGAGTATCATCTTATCCAGGATAGGGATATGGAAGAAGACCTTGTTCCTGTCAAGAATGGGTTTTAGTTTGGATTTGTAAATCTTTTCGATGATAAGAGGTACAGCGATGATAATGTTCGGCTTAATCTCAGAGAAGGCCTTCATTATAATCTTGGGGCTGGGCACGCGGGTCAGGAAGTGAACGTGTGCGCCGATGCTCATTTCAAAGATGAACTCGAACATAAATCCGTACATGTGTGCGGAAGGCAGCATAGCCACGACCTCTGCGTTGCATCCCATGTGCGGCTCTGCCTGGCAGGCGAACTGCATATTGGAAAGCAGTGCGCGGTAAGGAATCATTACACCCTTGGAGAAACCGGAGGTACCTGAGGTGTAGTTGATCATTGCCAGCTCGTCTGCTGAATCCTGGTAATAATTGAGGTCTGAAGGACCGAAGTTATTGGGATACTTCTTGCCGAAGCTCTCGTTCAGGTGCTCGCGGACGTCGGCCATGGCCTCTGTGCGCGCAAACAGGAACTTGAAGGTGTTAATCTGCACAATCACCTGAAGGTCAGGCATTTCGTCTGCGGAAAGGCCTTCCCAGATAACATCGTCGACAAAGAGGACCTTGGCCTCGCAGTGGTTTACAAGATAGTGAATATTACCCGGCTTGAACTCGTGCAGGATGGGTACAGGGACAGCTCCATAAGTAAGGGCTGCAAGGAAACTTACGCCCCAGTTGGCCTGGTTCCTGGAACAAATCGCCACTTTGTCGCCTTTTTTAAGGCCGCACTGCTCAAAGGCAATCTGCAATTTTGCTATTCTGCGGGCTACATCCCTGTAACAGAGTGTTGCGCCCTGATAATTAGAAAGTGCAGGACGATCCCAATGCTCCCTGAAGCTCTTCTCCAGGAGTTTGTTTACTGAACTGAATTCCATATTACTGTTTCTTACGTTTTTCTTTTGATATCGGCTCTGAGCCGCCGTTAAAAGGATAAGTATAAACTCTTGATACCGTTGTCACCTTCCAGACCTTCTTGCCGTTCTTGTCCGTCTGAAGTTCCGGGAGGGTCACAATCTGCTCCGGAGGAGCGATGCCCTTCCAGCCCTGACGCACACGGCCGTGTATGTCATACATGCCGATGGTGTTGTCATTGTGCAAAACTACGGCTGAATAGCCATGGGCACCTGAAAAATCATAGATAGCCGGGCCCAGGAGGACCTCTTTTCCAAGTTCTGCCGGGAAGTCTTTCACTACCCTGCCCAGCCTGTCTATCATGTACAGTTTGCTTCCTATGGTAACAACGAATTGTATTCTCTTGTTATTGTAATAGTCTGTTTCACCAACCGCGCCGCAAATCTTTCCGGGGAAAGGTTTGGTCCAGAGGACCTTGCCGGACTCGTCCGTGAGTACAAGGGAATTGTCCCCTTTCTGGGACAGCGTATTCTTCTTTCCGGTGCCGGAATTGGTTACAGTAAACGGTCCGGCGGGGATTTCAACTGCGGAAGGGTCTATCTTGGCGTTGGATTTTGCAGGGGCAATCCTGCTTATAACTGCCTCATTACCGGATAACGCCAGTACCTCACCTGCCACGCCGCCAAGAGTCCTGGAAATCCCGGGAACAAGGCGGTCCTTACTGAAGACATCGGCAAGTCTCTCTGAGTTTGCGGCGAAGTCATAATACACAACGGGAGACTCTGAAAGGCGGATTCCTTCCTTGCCAAGAACTTCCGACAAAGGTTCCTGATCCCCGATAAGCAGTTCCGTAAGAGTCTTGTTGTCCCCCACAACCATCCAGCCGTCGCGCCAGAAGAAGAAACTTTCTTCCGGGATTGAAAATACCTGCCCAAACTGCTTGGATGCATAGCCTGCATAAGCATAAGGGACTATTGAAGTGCGATATTCCTTGAGGGTTGATATTCCGGTGTCCCTCAGAAGCACATCCGCGCTGGGTTTGGGGCCCGTCTTTATGCACAGAATCTGTGAAAAGCCATTCCCAAATTTAATCTCTGCCTTGGCTATTTCCTTGATATCCAAGCCCCTGGCCCACTTTTCCGCAGAATCGCTGTAGCCGGAGAGTTTGGAATTTGCATCCAGATGATTTTTATATCTTTCTATATACTGTCCGATGCCGCCGGTTGTCATGCCGATGGCGAACACTGTCTCTGCAGGAAGGACATCAGCCGCAACAGTCGATTTTTCCGTACTGATGCTGCCGATTCTGTATTTGGGGTTTGAGGTGCATGCAGACAGCACTTTGAGCCGCTGCCCGTCCTTTATCTTCTCCGGCACGAAGGCCATGACATCGGCAAATGTGGCGAAGAAAGGGCCAACAGAGGAATAATCCCTGTTAAGGAAGAGGCCAGCGAATTTGGGAGCGTACTTGCCAACGAAGAAGATGGCGTCTTTTCCCCCGGCCATGCCTGCGGTAGCTGTGAACTTCTGATCGTCCACGATTGATTCACCCACCTGCAAATGCCTTACCGATGCTGCCACAAGGCTCTGGGAGGTACTTATAACAAGAGTCGTTCCGCTGGAATCAGGGGCCTGGGCGGCCTCAAGACGGCACCGTCCGGCAAGGGAGAGCACCTTGTCCCTAAGTTCCTTTTTCTTGAAGCCTGAGAACACGACAAGCGGTTCCAAATCCCTGCTGTAGTGCATTGAAATTATGCATGAAGCATCCACTTTCTTGAATGCAGGAGTGCACAGGCTGTCAATGAAAGGAGCGATGTTAAGTTTTCCGGAGCCGATAAAAAGTTCCCTGTAAACGGACGTGCCGTCGGTCATCATCTCCAGGGCGGACTGTACAGAGCTGTTGCACAGCACCATGACGGCGTCCATAGGGACGGCTGCCAGCCCGGGATAATCAGACTCGGCGTCGGTTGAACCATGCCTTTCCATTACAGATTCCAGCCTTTCCGGACCGGAGCCTTTGTCAGAGAACAAAAAGATAACGGCAGCTACAATGCCAGCGAGCAGTGCCACTGCCAGAATAACCTGAAGTAGGATTTTCTTTTGCATCGGACGGAAACCTTTTTCCTTGATTTAGACGAACTTGGATTCTGCACCGGGGATTTTTTCCATCAGGTGAATCTTGAAGTCATCGGAGGTGACGTTCTGCTTAAGTATTACCAGCAGAGTGTCATCACCTGCGACTGTACCCATAACCAATTCCCCGCATTTCGTATCTATGACAGCGCCGATCATATTGGCATATCCCGGGCTTGTCTTGACAACGCAGAGGGAGCCGGAGAAGTCAATGCTGACTATTCCGGATACGGAATGAATAATGTCAGGGACAACTTGCAGGGAATCTGATGGAACCGAGAAAAACGCGGTGTCATCCTCCGGATTGTGCATTTTCACGATTTTCATTTGTGCCAAGTCCCTGGAAATAGTAGCCTGGGTGGCTTTGATGCCTTCTTTCTCAAGGTATTTGAGCAGCTCTTCCTGATTGTGAACTTTGCGTCTGCCAAGGATTCGGAGTATCGCCCTTTGTCTACTTTCTTTCATTCTTTTTCTTTATATTGTTATAATACTGCATATTAGCAGTACAAATATACAATATTATACATAAATAACAATACAAAGTTGCATATCAACGCAAAAATGAATACTACTACCGCACTTTAAACTACGACTAATACAGGAACCCCAGCATCCAGAGAGGGAGTTTGGCACCATCAGGCATATCCCAGTCATCGGCAAATACATACGAATTTGGAACTCCCGGAATCTGTGAGAAATCTTTGCCCCGGCCTCCAATTTCAAGGGTATACTTTTCATCCACTAGAAAGTCTCCTTGCAGCTTGCCATATTCTACAGTATGGGATTCAGACAAACTGTTAACGGCAAAGCTCTCCCGAGCCGTACCGATATCAACTTTACCCGGCGCCAGGGCATGAAGAAGGTTCGCGTTCTCCATATAGACCTTATCCGGCCTGGCAAGTTTGCCAACCTTTTTCTTATCAGAATACAACAGGTTAAGAACCTTGGCATCACCCAGGTACTTAAGATACTCAACCACGGTATCCCGGCCGATTTCCAATGCCCCGGCAATCTTGTTGGCATTTAGTTCAAACGGGACTTCTTCGCAAATCAGTTTTACCAGAGCCTGAATTTTACGGATGTTGACCACATCCACCTTACATATCTGCGGCAATTCTGTTTCGATAATATAGTTCACCATCTGCTCGATGCGAGTGTAGTATTCACCCTCTCCTTCCAGAAGGAAGGGATAATAACCTTTTTCCAGATACTCTTTGAAGAGAACGACCGGTTTGCACTTTGACGTTACAGCCTGCCACAAGTCATAAGGATGGGCCAGGATATCATCCAGTGACCATTTAGAAAACTCAAGACCGTGATAAAAACGCAATGCTTCGCGGAAAGAGAGGCCAGGCATGGTGTATTTGATTGCTCGCCTGGAAAGGTCGGCATCGCCCTCCCTTAGTCTTAACAAGGAGGAACCACTCACAATCAATTTTAATGCGGGAAACAGTTCATAAATCTCTTTAACTTCCCGGCTCCAGTCAGTTGTTCCGGGCTTATATTTATGAATCTCATCAATAACAAGCAATTCTCCGCCGTGGATTACAAACTCTTCTGCCAGGCCCACAAGGGTTCGGGTCGAGAAATCAACTGTATCAGCCGAACAATACAGAACGCTTCTGTCTCCTGGCTGAAATGTCTGCTTTAGATGCTGCTTAATGAGTGTTGACTTTCCAACGCCCTTTGCACCCATTATACTTATTATCTGTGCATTCCAGTGAATCTGGTCCATCTTTTCACGGACAATATCCATAGAAGTATTAGCCAGGAGTCTGTCGTTTTTTCTAAATAATGCGTCCATACCATTTCTTTTTTCTGCCCCAAAGATAATAAAAATGTTGCGCACAAACAACACTTTTTGAAAATAATGCTGCTTACGCGCAACGTCTCCGTGAGAAGAAGAATTCTTCGAGCACTTTGAAGGAGAGAAAACTTTCTAATGAAAACCGCACAATCATAGAATCCATCCCCGCCGGGAAGGGGTACTATGTGGTGACGCCGTAGATTACCGACATCTCATTGAACATACGAAAAAAAGCGGCCTTACCGGTCGCTTTTTCGAGTAGCCCGACGTGGAATCGAACCACGATTTAAAGTTTAGGAAACTTCCGTTCTATCCGTTGAACTATCGAGCCAACGTATTACTCAGCGTCCTTAACGACGATCTGACGACCGCGGTAGTAGCCACACTCAGGGCATACGCGATGATAAATTACAGTTGCACCGCAGTTGGGGCAAGTTGCAAGAGTGGGAACTGCTGCGAAGTCGTGAGTTCTTCTCTTATCTCTTCTCTGCTTGGAGAGTTTGTGTTTAGGATGTGCCATTGTTATATAACTTTTTAATTATTATTCTTTTATAAAAATTCTTTACTTCATATCACCCAGCAAAGCTCCCAGTGACGCAAACGGGGAATCCCCGCTCACCGGAGCCTTGTCTTCTCCCAGCCTGCCGGCCACCTCAGGGTCGCAGTCTCCATCCTGGTGTACCCTTCGCAGAGGAATGGCCAGGCAGGCGTAATCATATACGTCCTGACCAAGGTCATATTCTTCTGCATCTTCCGGGATTTCGCCGGTCCCAACGCTCAGGTTGAACGTGCTCCTTATCTCCATTTCAAGAGGAGCAAGACACCTGTCACAAGGAACAGTCAACGTGCCGTCAAGTTCAACGTCAAACCCTATATAATCACCTGATTTTTCAAGTTTGGCATCTACACCCACCCCGGCGTCCAGGATGTCGGAATTTCCAAATGAAGCAAAGAACTCCTTCCCTAAATCCCAATGAAACCGGGTGATTCCATCGGGCAATCCATTTATCTGTATGACTAAACTGTCGTCCATTTTCCAGTAAACAGATTTTAAGGGCTGCAAAGATAGTAAATCTTTTCAAAAAAACCTAAAATAATTCTTGAAATAACTTCTTGGCTTATTCCTCGAAGTCTCCGCCGCCGTGACGCTTGCGCTCAAGGGGGTCCAGAAGCACTTTCCTGATTCGCATGAAGTGAGGGGTAACCTCTACCAGCTCATCCTCGCGGATGTACTCAAGGGCCTCTTCAAGAGAGAATTTGATTGCCGGAGGCAGAATAATCTTTTCATCGCTGCCGGCTGCACGTACGTTTGTGAGTTTCTTTGTCTTGCAGATGTTTACGTTAAGGTCACGCTCGCGGGTATGCTCCCCTACTACCTGACCGGCGTAAATCTCTTCTCCAGGCTCAACGAAGAACTTTCCGCGGTCCAGGAGTTTGTTCATTGAATATGCGATAGCATTTCCCGTCTCAAGGGAAACCAGTGAACCATTGTTCCTTTGGTCGATTTCTCCTTTGTAAGGCTGATACTCTTTAAACCGATGGGCGATTACAGCCTCTCCCTGGGTAGCAGTGAGCATATTGCTGCGCAGTCCCATCATACCGCGGGTAGGAATATCGAACTCAAGCAAAGTGCGGTCCCCGCGGGGCTCCATGTGTGTAAGGGCACCTTTACGCCTTGTAGACAGTTCTATTGCCGTTCCTACGAACTCTTCAGGCACCTCAATTGAAAGTTCCTCTATAGGCTCGCAGCGCTGGCCGTTTATGGTCTTGTCCAGCACCTTAGGCTGGCCCACCTGAAGTTCGAAGCCCTCACGGCGCATCGTCTCAATAAGCACAGAGAGATGAAGCACACCGCGGCCGTAAACAATGAATGAATCGGCATTAAGACCCGGTTTTACACGGAGAGCAAGATTCTTCTCCAACTCTTTGTCCAAACGGTCCTTCAAGTGTCTGGAAGTCACGTACTTACCGTCTTTTCCAAAGAAGGGGGAATTGTTGATTGAGAACATCATGCTCATGGTAGGCTCATCTACGGCGATGGGCGGCAGGGCCTCCGGATTCTCGTAGTCGGCGATGGTGTCACCTATCTCAAAACCCTCGATTCCCACAACAGCGCAGATATCGCCACAGTGTACCTCGTCCACGTTTTTCTTGCCCAGGCCGTCAAAGACCATAAGCTGCTTAACCTTCTGTTTTTCAACGATATCGTATCTTTTGCAAAGGCTGATATTCATTCCGGCCTTCAGTGTGCCGCGGGTAATGCGGCCAACGGCGATACGACCTACGTAAGGGGAATACTCCAGTGAAGAAATAAGCATCTGGGGTGTACCCTCCTTCTCTTCAGGGGCGGGAATTTCCTCCAGGATTGCGTCCAGAAGCGCGGTAATATCCTGGGTGGGCTTACGCCAGTCGTCTGACATCCAACCCTGCTTTGCGCTACCGAAGATAGTCCTGAAGTCAAGTTGCTCCTCCGTTGCGCCAAGGGAGAACATGAGGTCGAAAACCTCTTCCTGGACCTCGTCCGGACGGCAGTTTGGCTTGTCTACCTTGTTTATTACGACGATAGGCTTTTTCTTCATGTCCAGCGCCTTGTTGAGCACAAAGCGTGTCTGGGGCATGCAGCCCTCGAATGCGTCCACCAGCAGGAGAACACCGTCCGCCATGTTTAGCACGCGCTCCACCTCTCCTCCGAAGTCACTATGCCCGGGAGTGTCTATGATATTGATTTTTACGCCTTTATATACGACCGATACATTCTTGGCAAGGATGGTGATACCACGCTCGCGCTCAAGGTCGTTGTTGTCCAGGATGAGCTCGCCCAGATTTTCAGGGCGGCGCACCAAGTCTGCCTGATATATCATCCTGTCCACCATAGTGGTTTTACCGTGGTCAACATGGGCTATCAAGGCAATGTTTCTAACTTCCATCTTTTTTCTATCTATTAAAAAACTTGCAAAATTACTAATTTCTGAAGATATAATAAATTTTTTGTACTAAATTTGCGCCTTGGTTATCCGTAAATACTTACAGTATGCTTGAAAAAATCATCATCTTGGACTGCGGCTCACAGGTAACCACACTTATCGGTCGCAGACTTCGCGAAGCAGGAATCTACTGTGAAATCCAGCCTTACAACAAGGCCGTCCCCACCGACAGCGACATCAAGGGAGTGATAATCTCCGGCAGTCCCTGCTCTGTAAACGATGAAAACGCTCCGTTTATAGATATTCCCGCAATAGAAAAACAAGTGCCTGTCCTGGGTATTTGCTACGGCGCCCAGTTCATGGCCAAATTATTTGGCGGAGAGGTAAAAGCCTCCGGGTCAAGGGAATACGGACGCGCTCACCTGTCAATCCTCAAGAACGACCCCATATTCGAGGGCGTTCCGGGAGGCTCAACGGTCTGGATGTCCCACGGAGACAGCATAACCCGCCTGCCGGAAGGCGCAGAACTCCTTGGCAGCACAGAGGGTCTTGACAACGCTGCCTTCAAGATGAGCGGCAGGAAGGTATACGGATTCCAGTTCCACCCGGAAGTCTTCCACAGTGAGGAAGGCGGTACGATGCTCTCCAACTTCTGCTATCGTGTTTGCGGATGCGAGGGCGGATGGACGGCAGAGAGTTTCATCACCTCCTGCATCGCCAACCTCCGCGAACAGGTGGGCGACGACAAAGTGGTCCTTGGCCTGAGCGGCGGAGTAGATTCAACAGTTGCCGCCGTCCTTTTGGACAAAGCCATCGGACACAACCTTACTTGCATCTTCGTAAACAACGGCCTCCTGCGCAAGGGAGAATACGAGCAAGTGCTTGATTCATACGAAGATATGGGGCTTAATGTTATAGGTGCCGATGCTTCCGAGGCCTTCCTTTCCGCCCTTGCAGGCGTTAAAGAGCCGGAGCAGAAACGCAAGATTATCGGCAGCCTCTTTGTAGAGACCTTTGAAAAATATGCCAAGAGCATAGAAGGCGTTAAATTCCTGGGCCAGGGCACCATTTACCCGGATGTAATCGAGTCCGCAGGCATCCAGGGCGCCGCAGCAAAAATCAAGTCCCACCACAACGTGGGCGGTCTTCCCGAGAGGATGAACCTTAAGATTGTTGAGCCCCTGCGGCTGCTGTTCAAAGACGAGGTCCGCCGCGTAGGCCGCGCCCTTGGCATCAAGGAAGAACTAATCGGCAGGCATCCCTTCCCCGGTCCGTCACTGGCAATCAGGATCATCGGCGACATAACAAAGGAGAAACTCGCCATCCTGCAGGAGGCCGATGATATCTTCATCCGCGGCTTAAGGAGCTGGCGCTGCGACGAATACCCGTCCGCATCGGACCCCACCCGCAAAGCAAGCAACCTGTACGACGCCATCTGGCAGGCAGGAGTCATCCTTCTGCCCGTCCAAAGTGTGGGTGTTATGGGAGATGAGCGCACCTACGAGAACGCCGTAGCCCTGCGCGCGGTAGTTTCTACCGATGCGATGACGGCCGACTGGTTCCGCTTCCCCTACGATTTCCTTGCCCAGGTGAGCAACGATATCATCCGCAAAGTCCGCGGCGTGAACCGCGTAGTTTACGATATATCGTCAAAACCGCCGGCAACTATCGAGTGGGAATAATTCCCTTTATGTTTTCTGCCATTTCGTGAGCAAGGCGGGCACGGGCTTCAACGCTCTGCCAAGCCGTATGCGGAGTAAGGCTTACGCGCTCCGGGAAACGGGTATGCATTAGAGGGCTGTCTGCGGGCAGAGGTTCCTTCACATAAACATCCAGGCCTACACCAGCAATAATCTCATTATCAATTGCTTTCGCAAGGTCTTCCTCTATGGCGATGCCTCCGCGGCCGGTATTTACAAGGACGGCGGAAGGCTTCATCAGCTTCATCCTATCATAGTCCACAAGACCGGCGGTCCTGTTGTTGTACGGAGCGTTGATACTTACAACATCGGCGCTGCGGAGAAGCTCTTCAATAGAAACACTGGGGTAATCAGTGCAGTGCGAAGTGCCTGATGTTGAATAATATATAACATTCATGCCGAATGCTTCCGCCACTTTTGCCACCTGACGGCCTATGGCGCCCATACCTATTATGCCGATGGTTTTGCCCCTCAGCTCCAGGAACGGATTCTCAGGATCAGTGTGCACGCTGCCGCGGGAATAAACGCCGTCAAATACCTTCTTGCGATAATAATAAGTGTGTCCCATGAGCGACAAGATATGCATCCAGGTGGTCTGAGCCACGGAATCCGTGGAATAACCGGCCACATTCCTGACCAGAATGCCTCTTTTGCTGCAAGCCTCAACGTCGATGTTGTTGATGCCTGTTCCGGCCTCGCAGACAAGCTTAAGCTTAGGTGCGGCGTCCAGGAACTCATCGTTTACGATAATCTTGTTCACAATGGCGACATCACAGTCCGCAGCCCTCTGGCGCGCCTGCTCCGCAGTAGAAGATTCATAGCAGATAAATTCGCCGAGAGCGGCAATTTCCGTCATAGGGGTGTCACCCATCGTAAGGGCGTCAAGGAACACAATTTTCATAGCGTCAAATATTAAAAAAACGGCCGGCCAGCCGGCCGGCCGCTGCTGTGCGCGAGATCAGACTCGAACTGACACGCCAGTAATAGGCACTACCTCCTGAGAGTAGCGCGTCTACCAATTTCGCCACTCGCGCTCA
>OMVB01000064.1 GCA_900314395.1 uncultured Prevotellaceae bacterium
CCCCAGCGTGTCCGGCAGCATGATGCGGTTCACCCCGGCGTCCTGCAGGTGATCCGAAATAATTGATCTTCCCCTATCTGCAACCAACATGTCTTCAGTAATGGCAAATATGGCGGTATAAAAGTGATTCATCTCAGAGATTATTTGTAAATTTGGCAAGAATAAGCAGTTATGTACATCTCGAACGAACATATATTAACGTTAAATGCACTTGAGGGATTCGGTGCCGCGACAGTCAAAGCAATAGCAAAATACATCTCCGATTCTACGTTTAAGAGTATGGACCTCAACGATTTATTCGACATACTTGAAGAGATGCGTGAAGCTAAGTTAATAAAAGGGGCGGCGAACAAGCATTTCCCTGATAAGGAGACATTGCGGGAGGCGAATACCCGTGCCGTCCGAACCCTCGATAAGTCATCGAATCTGGGGATTAAAATGGTCTCTCAGTATGATCCAGTGTTCCCAAAGAATCTGCTCAACACTGTAGATGAAGCTGGTAAAGCCTCTGTTCCGATGTTCTTATTCTACAAAGGCGACCTATCAATCACTCAGAACCCTGCTGTAGCTGTCATTGGCACACGTGAGCCGACCCCAGAAGGCGTAGCAGCTGGAGAATACATTGCCGCCCAATTTGCCCAAGCCGGGTTTAATATTGTCAGCGGTTTAGCAATAGGATGTGATACTGCCGGACACAAAGGAGCCCTATCTGTCCCAGGCGGAGTAACAACCGCTTTCCTGGCACATGGCTTGGATTCAGTCTACCCTCCGGAGAATAGCAAGCTCGCAGATAGCATTGTCGCCAATGGAGGCTTGCTCATGACTGAATATTCCCTTGGGATGGGAGTCAATCGTTATAATCTCGTCGCAAGAGATAGGCTTCAGGCCGCTCTGTCTGATGCAACCATTGTCGTTCAAACGGCTGTACAAGGAGGTACTATGCACGCTGTCAATGCGACTCTTGCAGCAGGCAAACCTCTATATGTTTTAGAGTACTCAAGACCGATTTTCTCCGACAAGGTTAAGGGTAACCAATATCTTAAAGAATCAAAAGGAGCTCGCGGCCTCTCTGCAGCACAAGTGAAAGAAGCTATAGCGGAACTCAAAACTCAAGGTTCGTCAACTCACCAACCGAGTTTACACTCAGCTCAAAAACAGGATGGTGAAGTTCAACAATTAGAGCTCTTTTAAGACTAGTCATGAAGAGCATCATATTTGATCTGGACCTCACATTGGTAGACTCAACCATTGCTGAGGTTGCCAGAAGCCGTCGCGATTGGCAGTTGGTTTATTCTCTAATACCCCGTTTCACCTTGTATCCTGGAATGGAGGATGTATTCCAATTCATACGTTCTAATGGCATAAAAGCAGCCATTGTTAGCACAGCTCCTTCTGTCTATGTCCAGAGGGTCGTAAACTACTTTAATATACCAGTTAATGTTATTGTTGGCTATCATGACGCTGCCAGAAAACCTTCCCCGGACGGAATGTTTTTAGCGATTCAAAGAATGGATACGACCGCTTCTAATACTATTAGTTTTGGCGACAGAGCGATTGATATTCAAGCTTCTAGAGCAGCCGGGATTAGAAGTGTTGCGTGCTTATGGGGAACTAAGGAACGCAATGCCTTGACTCTGTCTAATCCCGAAGTAATCATTTCTAACCCGGAAGATATTTTGTTTTACTTATAGAATATAACTGATTATGTTCAATTCTACCTGTATTATACTTCCCCTCATGAGTGAGTTCGAAGAATTCTTGGGCGTTTTCCTTGAGTGGGGAATCCTCATAGGAAGCATCATTGCTATCATTTATCATGCTACTGCAGGAAAAGCAAAAAGAGAAGAAGAAGAACGTAGAAAAGCCCAAGAGACACAAAGAAGAATTGAAGAATGGAAAAGAAAGCAAGAAGAAGAGCAAAAGCAGCGTCATGAGGATAGAATGAGAACTGATTTCATATACCGGATGGACTATGAAAGACAGCAACAAAGAATAAGAGAGCAGAAAGAGGCTGAAGCGAGAAGAGCTGCTGAAGAAAAAAGGCTAGCCGAGCAAAAACGCCGGAACGAATTAAAAGCAAAGTTCCATTACATTTCTTTAGGTGGTCATAATGTGGCTTATAGATATGACTATTATCCGAAGAATAGATATCCATCTGTTGATGCGTCAGCTGAAGCCAACCGACATGCTGTCTGGAATTTCAAGGATGGCGCATCTTCCATAGGCGTTAGTATACTTAGTGACTTCTTAGAGGGTAATTTTTCAGAGAGTCAGATGCGTTCTCTAACGCTATGTGTTATTCCTGCATCGACGCAATCCAAGAACATTACCAGATACAGTTCCATGTGCCGCCAAATATGTGAGAAGTACTCTCTCACCAATGGATTCAATTTCATTCAAATTGTCTACGATCGTGCCGACTCTCGAGAACAGAAAAGCTCTAATACAATAGCCAATCTTTCTTTCTCAAACAGTGTTTATGGAAAGGATATCATTCTGTTCGATGACATTACCACGAGAGGAACATCGTTCGTCCAAGTCGCTAATGAGCTAAAGAATAAAGGAGCTCGAAGTGTATATGGTGTTTTCATTGGTAGGACTGTTTGGGAATAGCATTCAATAACAACTATCATGGTTAAGTCATATAGGAATATCATCGCTTTTAGCATATATTGGTTAACGGTATTGTTTCCGAGCCATCTCTCCGCTCAGGATTATAATGGGGCTTGGAATACGCCGACCTTTAATCTCTCATATAATGACTTTAAATATGTCTTTTTTGGGAAGAAGGACTCTTGGGACAGAACACCAGGCATAAATCCAAGTACTATCCCACCGATTCCTGGGATAAAATACCGGACTTGCTATAACCTGTGCCCCAAGGACACCTGCTATGCGACAGGTACTGTTCTTGCAGTCCGCTGTCCGGAAAATAATGTATTGTTGAAGTGGACATCACAAAGAGTAGCATGGTTGATTGATTGTGGAGGAAATGATTCCTATAGAAAAGCAGAATCATACAACGTTCCGAAACTCAGTTCTTCTGCAGAGATTTGTAATTATTATATATCTCAGGCAAAGAAGAATAATTGTGCTCAAGAATGCCACGGGCCGGAAGATGGCGGTGGACCTAATGAGCAATACGGATACCTTCTAACCGACTGCTGGGAAACACCTACTTACTGTACATTTTACGAAGCCACTTGGTATGATTGGTTGAGTTGTGGAGATAACACACGGGAGGCTTATTTATCTGTTAATAAAACGACAGGAAAGGTTGCGCAATTGGAGGATTTAATCAAAAGCGATTCTTTACCAAAACTGGAGGAACTACTCTTCAAGCACTTGAAAAACTACAGTGGAGATTTGTGGGTTGATTGTCGTACTAACATTCAAGATATCAAACCATCAGATATTCTCAATGAAAGGAATGGCTGCGCCTTGATAAAGGAAGGACTAATCATTTATTACTATCCATACAACATTGGGAGCGGCGCGGAAGGGCAGTTTAATGCCATAATTCCATATGAAGAATTGGCAGGTATTTTGCTTTAAAATAAGAGGTGATATAGTCCATCAGAGAAGTCCCTGTAGTCATTCATGTCCATGTCCACGAGGCGTGGACACCTTTGTTTGGCGTGGACAGCCTCAACTCTTCACCTGGTGTGATGCGCTGCTGTCCGGATCTTTCCGAAAGTAATCGACCTCGCAGTAGGTGTGGGCAACCAGGTGGGAATTCTCCTTGAAGCCGAAGTGGTTCTTCAGGATGGTGGTGATCAGGAAGGGCAGCTTGGGGTCTCCGGCGTAGGTGGTGTACTCGAAGTTGTCCTGGCCATCGCCATAGGGGTCGTCGAAGAGGCCGCCTTCGGTTGAGTTGACAAAGCGGTTGGCCTTCTCCAGGGTGTCGAAGTAGATGACCGTCACCTGCTGGAACATCTGGCCGGTGCCGCCCATGAAGCCGCAGATGTTTATCGTTAGGAAGTCATCTCCCTCTTGCTCCCCGAGGTCCGTGGCGATGAAGCCGCCTTCGTTGGTGAACGGGATGCGCTCGAAGTTGTCGGCCAGGGCCTGCCGGATGACATCGGTGATGGTGGTATCGGCGCAGGTCTGCCGGCGGACGTGGTCGTGCTTGGTAATCATGGCTCCTGCAGTTTGGTGGGCACGGCGCTCTCGATGTCGTTGATGATCTCCTGGGTGACTTCGTGGAGGTCCCATTTGACGGATTCTTCGGTGTCCTCATCCTTCCAGTCGCAGTATTCCAGCTTTTGGTATGCCATGGATAGCGTCTTGCCATCGGCATAGCAGAGGTTGAGGTGGAACTTGGCGTCGTGGACATCGTAGCTCAGGGAGAAGACCTCGAATGTCTCCAGCATGGCCATTTTGGCGGTGTTTCCGTCGGCCTCAACGGCTCGGGCGACAAATTCCTTAATATCGTCCCGAAGGTCGCTGTAGCGCTCGTAAACGGGCAGCTGGACGACATTGGCCGCAGGCTTGGAAACCTGGTACACCTGGCCGTCGATGATGGCAACGCCGGTGGCCTTTTCCGGGTGAATGGTCAGGAGTTCGGAGACGGAGACCTGCAGGGCGTTGGCGATGTCCTGGATCTTGGAGATGGTGGGGTTGCCCTTCACGCTGGAGAGGAGGTTGCTGGGGCTGGCGCCCATCCGGTTGGCCACGTCAGTCAGGGAGAGGCCCTTCTGGCGGCAGATTGCTTTGAGGTTAGTTTCTATCGAATCCATATCGGTCATATTTCTTGGTGGCAAAGATATGGATTTGTTGATAGATTAACAAATTTATTTCGTTGTTTGTTGGTAGAATATCAAAACAAAGCCACTTCTTTGAAAAGTCGCGGATTTTACATACCTTTGTGTCGTGCATCAAGAGCGCCTTTTGAGGGCCGCCAACCGAGCAGCCAGAAGCCACGGTGGCAAAGAGATGCGGATTGTTCAATCAAAAAAAGTATGGTACAATGGAAAAGTACGATTTCTTTAAGAAGGACGGAGTGCGCCCTTCCGAGGAGCAGCGGCGCCTCACCAAACTGTTCTACCGCAACGCCGGCGAAATCTACGCTAGGTTCGATGAGTGGAAGGACATCGACAAGTTCTACTTCATTCCCCTCTACATGGAGATGACCTACAGCTGCGGCTGGGTTGCGGAGATCGCTCCAGATCCTGTCTGGCTGGGCTCCTTCGTGCGCTGCACCCTGGAGCATCCGGAGTTGTTTCAGTTCAAATGCCCCAAGTGTGGCAAGACGGTCTATCCTTACCGCTATGTTGGTTCTCCGCTTAGTGGCCGCGTGGATCTGGAGGGACGATGTGATTGTGGCTGGGAAGGTTTTGAAATGGTTTCCGGATGGCGGCAGCGGGCCATTGCTTTGCGAGACCAGATTGTTAAAGACAATATCAGCTACGCCAGGCACAAGTTGTTTCATCTGGTTCACGCGGAAACGACAATAGAACACTTGCTACAATGGATGTGTCAGTAAGAACAACAACAATTATTAAGGACCATTTCCGCAAAATAGCGGCAATGGTCCTTCTCATTATTATTGGTACTATGTCTTAGCTACACAGCTTGACCTTCAAGATGATGCTTCTCGACAAAATTCTCATAATGCCATTTCAGATAGTGGCGGCGTTCTCCATCAATGTAGTCGTAAGCGATGGTTTTGTCGTGAAGATATTGAAAATCCTTTTCATCCTTTATCTCCTCAATATAGATAACCTTTCCTGTAGTCGGCTCGATTGTCATGTAGTTAGAATTCTCAAAGAGTTTATCACATACAGGACACATTAACAAGCCATTATTAGGGTTCATCGCATCGTATGTGTCCGTACATTTTGCGTATGGACGGATATGACTTGCGATGAGGAAATCTTCATAGCTAAACCCACATACGGGGCAACGATGAGGTGTTTTAAGCAATAAGCCGGAGCGGAATTCTCCCTGTACTGTACGGGTTTTAACGCCTCCAACATACTTATACTTACTTCCTTGTGATTTCCGTTGACGGACAATACCTTGTCTTGCATCAAGCATATCCAGCTTGGTATCAGCTACACTAATT
>OMVB01000071.1 GCA_900314395.1 uncultured Prevotellaceae bacterium
TTGGAAGCCCACCTGCTTAATTTTTGGCCATTTTTGCAGCAGGTGGTTCACGAGAAATCCCACCGGCAGCAGGGGAGGCCCTATTCGATTGTCAGGCCGTCGAAGGCGGGGCGGACACGGGAGCGGATGCCGCGTTCGCGGCAGAGGGTTGCCAGGTCCGCTTCAAAGTCCTCGTGGCAGGGGAAGGTGTGGCTCAGGTGAGTGAGCCAGGTATTTTCCGCGCCAATCCGGTCCGCCAGCAGAAGAGCCTCGTCAAGAGAGAAGTGCGAATGGTGTGGGGTGTAACTTACCGTGTTGAGAGTCAGGTGTTTAAGCCCGCGCAATTTTGCAAATTCAGACTCCGGGATCATGCTCATATCGGTGATGTAGGCAATCTGCCCGAACCGGAAACCCAGCACCGGCATCTTGTCGTGCAGGCCGCGGATGGGAATGATTTCCAGACCGTCGCCGCGAAGGCCACGGCACTCGCCGGAATACGAAGGGTCATCGGCTTTTTCTGCATGAACCTCAGGCTCTCCCGTAGGGAGAAGAGTGCCGTCCGGAAGACGGTATCGGTATCCCACGTCATGCACCCACTCCAGGACTTTGTCCGGGTGCTCCGGGTACATGATAAACGGCTGGTCATCAATAAGATGGATATTCACCTCCGGCGCTCCGGGGTACTTCACCTTAGAAAAAATATATCCGTAGGACTGCTTCAGGGATTCATATACCGGCTGCTCGCACCAGATACTCACGGCCTGCCTGCCGATGTAGTTAAGGGCGCGGACATCGTCGATACCTCCCGTATGGTCCTTGTGGTTATGGGTAAGCAGAATTGCATCCAGGTTGCACAGGCCGGCGGCAAGCATCTGGTCCCTGAAATCGGGGCCTGCATCAATCAGAATCCGCAGCCCTCCGTACTGTACAAATGCCGATGCCCTGTATCTTTTGTCTTTTTTATCTGTCGATGTGCACTTGCTGCACTTGCATCCGACGATTGGAACGCCAAGTGAAGTCCCGGTTCCAAGGAAAGTCAGTTTCGCCTCCATTATAGTGTAATTCTTTCTATCGTGCCGATTTTTTCCGGATCGAAGGGCCGTTCCACGCGAAGATAGTTGCCGGTGTAGCCGGCCATCTTTCCACCCTTTTCCGCCCCCTCCCAGAGGACATACCCGGTCATGCCTTTGCAGGACCTGGTGAACTCCGAGTGCAACTCCTCGCAAAGCGCCTCCAGACGCT
The DNA here is from genome assembly GCA_900314395.1 of uncultured Prevotellaceae bacterium. Lineage (GTDB taxonomy): Bacteria > Bacteroidota > Bacteroidia > Bacteroidales > UBA932 > Cryptobacteroides. The sequence continues at coordinate 1,222 of OMVB01000071.1, forward strand.
TTACCCTCTCTGTCTTGATACTGTCCTGAACCTGGCCGGGCATTACCGCCGCCCTGGTCCCGGGACGTCTTGAATAGGGGAATATATGGATGAAAGCCGGTTTAATCCTGTCTTTAAGGAAGTCGTAAGTCTGCCTGAACTCATCTTCAGTCTCTCCCGGCAGACCCACAATCACATCGATCCCAAAGAACACCTTGTCTCCCATCTTCTTACGGATATAGTCTATGCGTGAAGCAAAGAGCCCCGTATCGTATTTACGCCCTACAGCCTTCAAAAGCCTGTCGCAGCCCACCTGAAGCGGGATATGGAAGTGCGGGAGGAACTTGGTCCCCGATGCAATCCAGTCAATGATTTCCTCTGTGATAAGGTTCGGTTCGATAGAAGAAATCCTGAATCTCTCAATGCCTTTAACAGCGTTAAGCGCCTTAAGCAAATCCAGGAACGATTCCCCTGTAGTCCGCCCGAAGTCTCCGGTATTGACCCCCGTCAGGACAACCTCCTTGATACCCATCGACGCAATACTCTCCGCCTGTTTCACAAGCTCGCAAACAGGAATATTCCTGCTGCGCCCGCGCGCAAAAGGCACCGTGCAATACGCACAGAAATTATCGCACCCGTCCTGCACCTTCAAGAAAGACCGCGTCCTCTCCCCGCTGGAAAATGCCTCCAACGGGCCGTCGTCAGAGGTCCTGCCCAAACGGCCATAGACCCCTAATTTCTGGTCTTTGGGCAGGACCTCTGCGACGGTCTGTTCAGGGACAGAAGGTCTGTCCAAATGGCCATAGACCCCTAATTTCTGGTCTTTGGACAGACCTTCTGCCCTGAACAAGAGTTCCAGCGTCTCCGGCACGACCCGCTTCTTTTCCGCCGCTCCGAAAACAAGCCTCACCCCCTCCAAAGCCTCAACCTCATCGCGCCGAAGCTCCGCATAACACCCAGTAACAACAATAGCCGCATCAGGACTGGTACGGTGACACTTACGGATAATATTCCGGCACTTGTTATCCGAATGCTGGGTAACACTGCAAGTATTGATAAGGTAAACATCGGCCCCCGAATCACGCCAATCCGTAACCTCCAGGCCCGCAGCCTTGAATCCGCGTTCATACGTGGAAGTCTCTGCGTAATTAAGTTTGCAGCCAAGTGTGAGAAGTGCTATCTTCATACCCTACGCCAAAATAATAAATACACACGGACGCTTCCCAATCTGCGGCACATCCCGTTTCCACTGCTCCACAGTCCTTGTCTTAATATAAGCCGATGCCAACGTGATATCGGCAGCCACACACAGTTTTGTATGACCCGAACATGTGGCCAGGACATCCGCCAGCATAGAGTCGTTCCTGTAGGGAGTCTCAATGAAAATCTGGCTCTGGTGCAGGCTTGCGGACCTCTTTTCAAGATTCTTGAGAGCAGTCCGCCTCTCCTCCGGCTTAACCGGAAGATAGCCGTTGAAAGCGAAACTCTGGCCGTTCAGGCCGGACGCCATCAGCGCAAGCATCAGCGAAGAAGGGCCCGTAAGCGGAACAACCTCAATTCCCTCCCTGTGACACAGCGCCACCAGCAGCGCGCCGGGATCCGCCACAGCCGGCAAACCGGCCTCTGACAGCAGCCCTACATCGTTTCCGCAGTCAAAAAGACGGGCGAACGCCTCCACATCCTTGGGTGCAGTATGCTCGTTAAGCTCGTGAAAATCCAGCTCTGAAATGTGCCCCTTAAGCCCGGCCGCAGAAAGAAAGCGGCGGGCCGTGCGGACCTCCTCTACAACAAAGGTCTTCAGTCCGGCAATAACCTCAAATACCGGCGCCGGAAGCACCAGGGAAGGTTCGTAGTCCCCCAGTGGGGTAGGGATCAGATATAATTTACCTCTTTCAGTCATCCTCGTCTATAATGATTACCGTGCGCTCTTCCTCTTCCTCCACAATGGCATCCTCGTTCTTGATTGCATTCCTGAACAACCACGGGAACAGGCCGTGGAAGAGCTCTCCTATGGTATTGAATTCAGTCTGGAAGGACAAACCTATACCGTTACGCTTAAGGTTGTCCAGATAGTTCGTATACTGGTCTGCGGTATGGTGGAAGGCAGTTGCGCGGATGCTTCCGTTACGAGTAAGCTTGATTTCCGCGTCAAGGTCTCCAACCACATCCTGCCGCGACGTAGCGCTGTTCTGCCTGTTTCCGAAGGTGCCGTTTATACTTATCCTGTTGTTGAACAACTGCGTAGAAACAGCCACCTCAAAGATATCGGCGCCGCTGGCATTCTGCTGATAGTCAAGTCCCAGGTCTATCGGAATATCCAGTTTTTGCAGAACATTGGTCAGCTGGCTGGCCATAAGGTCAGCCACCGTAGTGCCTATCATGCTGGAATTGTTCACAACGCCCGAAGGGTCATCCGGCAGGAAACCTCCGGAGATAAGCAGGGAAAGGAACTGCTTCTGCATCTTGTCCTCTGTGTTGAGGGCGCTCTCTACCCTGGCCGCCGTTGTAGGGTCGATGTCCGGGACATCGATGGTGAACTCTATGCGCGGCGACTTAATCTTGTCCGTTATGTTGATGCCGCACTCCACCCAGCGGCGCGAAGCCGTGCTGGTGGTGTCGGAGAGCAGGGTTGCCAGCGAGGTCTTGGTGCGGTACATGGCCCTTATGTTAAGGTCTGTATCCATGACATCACCGGCAAACTTGACGGTTCCGCCGTCCAGGATGGTAAAGTCTCTCTTGGCGATACCCAGGGCGGCAAAATGGTAGGTTCCGTCCGTAACTGTAAAGTTTCCGCCAAGGTTCAGCATGCCGTTGGAAGGCTGGACGGACAGCTGGATATTGCCGTTTCCGTGGCCTGTAAGCACGTTTCCGGACGCCTTGTCAACTTCTATCACGGCCTCTATTCCGGGATGAGCCTGGACGGAAATCTCAGTTGCAAAGCGGTTCTCCCTCTTCTCCTTGATTCTTGTCTTGAGGAGCATTTCCTCATACAGGTCCGACTTCTTCTCCGGCTCCGGGGCCTTGAAGACAAGAAGGTTGCTGCGGGCCATCGAGCTTGAAGCGTTCATCGGGATATGCAGCTCTCCCTGACCAACAGTCTGGGCATCGGCCTTGAGCATGATAGCTTCTATCGGCCCCTCAAGGCTGGCCTTTCCGGTTGCGGCTATCCTTCCGTAGAAAGCCGGATTCATATTCTCCTCCAAATCAAGTACTTGCATCTTGTCTATATCCATGCCGATGTTCAGGCGGAAGTCCTTGAAGTTCTTCCAGCTGATGCCGCCTGTAATTCTTCCGTTTGCGCCGTTTTTGTCGTGGACAGAGACATCGTCAAAGCTTACACCGTTGGAATTAAGGCTTATGTCTCCGTCTACTTTGTACGGAACATTTGTAAAGGCAACCCTGAGCAGTCCGTCGTGAATGCTGAGTCCGGAACTTTGCAGGTTTATGCCGCCGCCAAAGGTGCCGTCGGCTGAAACCTTGCCGGATACATAACCGTCGACATCGCTGAAAACACTGGCCAGGGCCGTTCCAAAGCAGGAAATATTGAAGTTGTCAAGAGTAAGGTTGCCGTTGAAAGTCTTTTCCGACGGGCTTATGAAGCCGTTGAAATCAAGAGTCCTTGTACTGTCAAGGTCTGCGCGGAACCTTGCCTTATAGCCTTTGCCGGACTCGTCCCAGATAGAACCCAGCCTGATGGTCCCGAGTTTTTCTCCTCCAAGAGTGGCGTCCTCTATTTTCATGTTGGCCAGGATGGCGGGAGTTCCGGTGGCGGGGGACAGCACGAAGGCATGTCCGGTGGCGTGTCCGCCGGCTTGCAGGATGCCTCCCATGAACGGAGTCAGCGCCGCCATGTTGAAGTTATCCATGGTAAACCTCAGGGTGTCCGCCGCTGCGAACGACAAGCCGCCTTCTATCACAAGGCTCTGGTCCGAGCTCTCTGCGGTGAGCTTTTCTACTTTTATACCCTTTGACGATATGCTTACAGGGGTGGATTCCAGCTTCCAGAGAGCGTCGTTCAGCAGAATCTGGGAAGGCAGCAGCCCGGCCATGAGGGCTGTCTTTCCTCCTTCTTTGAAGATTTCTCCGCCGATTGCCAGCGAGCCCTTGTTCTCTTGCTCGGACTTGTTGTCGTAGCTGTAATTAAGGCCCAGCTTGTCGTCGGAGGCGACAAACTTGAGGTTGTTGTCCAGAGCTTTTATCGCTGATATCTTAAGCTCCTCTGCGAACAGGTCGCCCTCCAGGTGGCCGGAGGTATTGCTTAGCGTCAAGTCAATGTCCTTCAAGTATTTATCCTTGATTGCAAGCCTCTGCGAGGTAAGCCTTCCGTTAAGGAAGCCTTCCTTGTTTACGGTCATGTTAAGCTTAGTACCATCGGCAATCCATACACCCGGAGCGACGAAGGAAAGGACATCCTTGGTGTCGATAGCCTCAAACTCCAGCGAATAGGTGTTTCCGCTCCACTGCGCGGGCGTCCGGCTGAACAGGGACGGCAGGTCCTTGCCGGCGCTGACGGCAATAAGGTCCGGTACAAAGCTGTCCAGGAAGCCGGTTCCGCTGTATCGCAGCGTCGCAAACTTGGAGTCAAGGTTTATCTTGTTGACATCGTCCTTCATATACGAATTGATGGAGATGTCTCCTATGTTGTGGCGGCCTTCGTCATCGGTCAGTACAACATTGCCGATGTGGATGTTGCCCAGCAGGTCTCCGCTGCTCAGGGTTTTGAAGTTGGCCGATGCCCGCATGCTCAGCTCCGACCGTCCACGTTTGTCGATATTGAGTGCGTTGAGGTTGGCATAGGCCAGTTCCGCAACGAATTTATATGCTCCGTCGCCGGTGCGGTTGGACAGCGTGAAGAGTCCGTTGAACATGAAGTTCAGGTTAGGGTCGTTGCAGAATATCGTTCCGTCAAAGGCGTTTCCGCTATAAGTTCCAGCTGCCACAAGATCCTCGTAATCGTAGTCCAGGGCGCGCAGGTGGTCGATTTTAAGGGAGTCCAGCTTGACGGAAATGCCTCCGGACCCGATTGTGGTCTTGAAGCCTCCGTGCATGGTGCAGGGGCCAAGCGCCGTTGTCCCGGCCAGCGAGCCGGCGTTGAATTCATTGGTCTCTATGTTTCCGCCGATGCTTATGTCCTGCCCGCCTTCCAGCAGATGCCCGAACTGAAGGTTCGTGCGTACGGTGCCGCGGTCCTGCGCGGTGAGCGTGCCGCTTATCTTCGCGTTGTTGAGCGGCCCGCGGATTTTGCCCCTGAAGGTCATCCTGTCGCCGGAGAGGAACCTTGTGAAGTCGAATTGAACCCCGGGCGCCCAGCCTTTGATGAATTTGTCCAGCCCTTCCGGAGTGAAGGACATGTTTTCTACGTCGTAGTTCGTTGTCATCAGAATGGTATTGGGTATGCCGATGATTTCTCCTTCTGCGACTCCCTTGACTGCGTTGTCAGGTGTGTGGAACTGGAAGTTCTTGACCTTCAGGTCGTTGACATAACCGTCGATATCGGCTGATTCAATGATTGCGACGATGTCCATCTTGTGCAAGGTGGGAGCGAAGTAGGCTACGCTCTCCATGTTGATGCGGGACGGATCGATGTGGGCCTGCAGGCGGACCTCTTCTATGAAGTTGTTCAGGGAGGGGATACCGCGGTCGTAATTCATCTTGAACTCCGGAACGTGGATGTCGCTCCAGTAATCCTGCATGACAAGGTTCTCTATCCTTACCTGACGGTTGTATACGCGGGCTTTTCCGCTGACGTTGTTTATGACGTATCCGCTCTTCTCCCGTCCGTCCAGGTGCTCTACGGTGGCCTCTGTCACTATTCCCTTAAGGCTGGCGTTGCGTATGGTCAGATGGATGTCCGACACGTCAAGGTCCGTCCAGTTCATGGCCCTGTCCCTGTGCGGTTTGGGACTCCTGTGGTTTATCATCCTGAAGCGGAAACCGTCGATGCTAATGTAGTCTGCCTTGAAGAATTCGATATCCGGAATCTTCATCGGCTCTTTATTCTTATCCTTCTTGTTCTTGGAGAACATTCGCTTCAGGTTGTTCCCGTCCGGCTCGTTGACAAGGAAAAATTCTCCGTCCTTGATGCGGAGGTCCCTGACCATCGCCGGCTGCCCGCGAAGCATGCCGATGGCGTTGAACGACACGCTCAGGAACTTTGCCTTGGCAACGGTGTCCGCCTTTGCCAGCTCCGGAATATCCGGGTTGAAGTAGGGATTGTTGTCCGTCCAGACGAAGTCATTTATGACGATGGCGTCGAATGGCCTAATGGACAGGGAGGAGAACTCGAACTTGCCGTCTATCTTCTCCTGAAGGATGTCAAGCGCTTTCCTGGCCAGGGCGCTCTGCACCGGCGGGGACATCAAAAGGACCCCGAGGACGATGATTGCCGTCAGGATTATGGCTAATACCAAAGCCGATATTTTAAGAAAGCGCTTCATATGCAATTTACAAATATAACCATTTTATGCGGATATTTAGTATATTTGCACCCGTAAAACAGCAGTTCTTTTGAAATATGTCTCATATTATACTAGGAATAGAGTCGTCTTGCGATGATACATCGGCAGCGGTTGTAAAGGATGCATACCTGCTTTCCAACGTCATTGCCAGCCAGGCTGTGCACAAAGATTACGGCGGCGTTGTCCCGGAGCTGGCTTCACGTGCTCATGAACAGAATATCGTTCCTGTAGTAAGCCGCGCGCTGGAACTGGCCGGCGTAACTGCAGACCAGATTGACGCCATCGCCTTTACCCGCGGTCCCGGTCTTCTTGGTTCACTCCTGGTGGGGACATCTTTTGCAAAAACCCTTTCCATCGCCCTTGACAAGCCGATGGTGATGGTAAATCACCTTCAGGGGCACATCCTTGCGGGATTTGTACGCCAGTACGACAAACCTGTCTGCGAGCCGTCCTTCCCCTTCCTATGCCTGCTGGTATCCGGGGGCAACTCCCAGATCGTAAAGGTTTCCAGTCCTACGGAATATGAGATTCTTGGCCAGACCATTGACGATGCCGTTGGCGAGGCCTTCGACAAATGTTCCAAGATGATGGGCCTGGGCTATCCCGGCGGCCCCATAATCGACAAACTGGCAAAACAGGGAGATCCGGAGCGATTCAAATTCTCAAAACCGCATATCCCGGGACTGGATTACAGCTTCAGCGGCGTAAAAACTTCCCTGCTTTATTTTGTAAGGGATGAGATGGCAAAGGATCCGGATTTCATGGAAAAGAATAAAGAGGACATCTGTGCGTCTTTCCAGAAGACCCTGATAGATATCCTGATGGACAAGCTGGTCAAGGCTGCAAAGCAGACCGGAATCAGGGAAATCGCCATCGGCGGCGGAGTATCAGCAAACAGCGCCTTAAGGGAGAGGATTACGTTGGAGGGCAAAAAACGCGGCTGGAATACTTATCTCCCGGAATTCAAGTTTACCACAGACAATGCGGCAATGATAGCGATTGCCGGTTACTTCCGCTTCCTGGCAGGGGAGAGGGCTCCGCTTGACGTGGCTCCGGTTTCCAGGCTGGCGGACTTTTAAAAAGGCATCGGCATAAACAATTGAATATGAAGACTTTCGATATATCCTGTCCTTTTGGACGTGAACTCAGGCACGACGACATCCGCGTCAAGGCTGCTGCGGAACTCAGGCTTCGCAGGAACGCTGTAATCAATGTTATCGACCCGTCAAAATCCTTCCAGCCGGCAATGGCCGGTGCGGCTGCGACTTGCCGCATCGTCCGCAAATCTATCGATGCCCGCGGGGATGTGAAGATGGTTTACAAGGTAGAGGCTTACCTTGCAAGTGAAGACTATAAGGAGTACGAAATACCTGAGTATGAGGATGTTACGGATGCACCGACGGTAGTTGTCGTAGGCAGCGGGCCGGCCGGAATGTTCGCGGCGCTAAAGCTCCTGAGCCTTGGCCTGAAGCCGATTGTTCTGGAGCGCGGAAAGGATGTCCATGCCCGTAAAAAGGATATTGCGTTGCTAAGCCGCGACGGAGTACTGAATCCGGAGTCCAATTATTGCTACGGAGAGGGTGGCGCCGGCACATTTTCTGACGGAAAGCTTTTCACCCGTTCTTCCAAGAGAGGAGATATCCGGGAGGTTCTGTACCAGCTTGTTGAGTTCGGTGCGGACAGGTCTATACTTGTCGACGCCCACCCTCACATTGGCACTGACAAGCTTCCCAGGGTTGTGGAAAATATTCGCAATTGCGTCCTTTCCCACGGGGGAGAATATCATTTTGAAAACAGGGTTTCCGATGTTGCCATGAAGGCCGACGGCAGCTTTGCTGTTACTGCTGCAACTCCTTCAGGCTCAGTTGTTTACAACGCATCGGCGGTTATTCTTGCGACCGGTCATTCTGCCCGTGATATATATGAAATGCTGGATGCCAAGGGTTGTGCGCTTGAGGCCAAGGGCTTCGCGATGGGCGTGCGTGTGGAGCATCCGCAGTCGCTTATAAACAGGATACGTTACCGCGGTAGTTGGGAGCCGGGAATGCCTGCTGCTGAGTACAGTTTTGTTGAGCAGGTTGTCGGGGCCGGCCCTGACGGGGATCCGGCAGAGAGGGGAGTGTATTCCTTCTGTATGTGCCCCGGAGGTATCCTGGTGCCTTCTTCTACGGAGGATAAGACGGTTGTTCTTAACGGAATGTCCAATTCTGCCCGTAATTCCCTGTGGGCTAATGCCGGAGTCGTGGTTTCAGTTGAGCCCGGCGACGAGCCGCAAAAGTATCGTTCCGCCGGAGCTTTTTCCCTTATGGATTTCCAAAGGGATGTGGAGCGTTCCATGTACGATTATGTGGCCAAGCACAATAAGGGCGGTAATCCTTTCGCCGCTCCGGCCCAGAGGATGACCGATTTCTGTGAGGGAGAGCTTTCAGAGACGCTTCCGCAGAGTTCTTACCATCCCGGGGTTGTATCTGCGCCGCTGCATGAGCTGCTCCCGGAAAACGTGGCCTCAAGGCTTCAGGAGGTGTTCCCGATGGTGGATATGCACGGAATGCGCGGGTATTATACAAGGGATGCCCTTCTGCTTGGTGTAGAGTCCAGGACGTCGTCCCCTATAAGGATAGTCAGGAACAAGGAAACCTTCGAGTGCGAACAGATGCCTGGACTATATCCCTGCGGCGAGGGTGCTGGTTATGCGGGGGGCATTGTGTCATCGGCTTTGGATGGAATAAACTGTGCTGAGGCGGCTGCGAAAAGACTGAAAGGTGAAGTTTTTGACGCATAATTTGCATTTGTAAAGGGGATTTCCTATATTTGGAATCAGCACTAAAAACTAATAAGTTTTATGATTGGTAAAAAGCTGGAAATTAACTACACGGAATATTCTTCTATCGATGAACTTGAGGCCCGTGACCGCGAGCTTGTAGAGGCCGCATTTGAGGCTCAGAAATCGTCTTATGCCCCTTATTCCCACTTCAATGTAGGAGCTGCTATTCTTATGGAGAACGGAACTATTGTCAAGGGTTCCAATCAGGAAAATGCCGCTTCGCCTTCCGGATTGTGCGCAGAGCGTACCGCCATGTTCGCTGCCGGTGCAGCTTATCCCGGAATGCCGATGCTTGCAATGGCTATCGCCGGGGGCCCTGAGTATTCCCTGTGCAGTGACCCTGCAACTCCTTGCGGCGCCTGCCGCCAGGTCATGGCAGAATATCAGAAGATTGGCCGTAAGCCTATGAGTATCATTCTTGCTGGCCAGGACAAGATCTGGAAATTCCAAAAAGTAGACGACGTCCTGCCCCTCATCTTCGACAGTATCTAGCCCACTCAGTCCAAAGCCGTCGCAAAATATATTTGCTCTGTTCTCTGTCATTTCGACCGAAGAGTAAAAAAGGATTTTACGTCTTTGGGATTTAGGCTTTTATAGCTTTTTCCAGTTTTTCGAGAGCTTCGATGACAAAAGCTTTAGGAGCGCCGATATTGAATCTCATATAGCCGACACCCTCCTTGCCGAACATCTCTCCATCATTAAGCCCAAGATGCGCTTTTTCCACGAAAAGCCGCACAAGATCATTCTGGCTCAGGCCCAGACCGGAGCAATCCAGCCACACAAGGAAAGATGCCTGAGGACGCAGCGGCTTAATCTGCGGAAGCCTCTCACGGCAGAATTCCTCTACAGCTAAAACGTTGTTTTCCAGATACTTAACCAGTTCCTGCCTCCACGGTTCGCCTTTGGTAAAAGCAGCTATCGTCGACATCGGCGCAAAAATATCCGGAGCATTGAGTTCGCAGGCCTCCATCCACCCGAAAAACCGTTCCCTGATTTCCTTATTGGGGACGATAGCGTGGGAGCTGACAATTCCCGCAATGTTGAAGGTCTTGGAAGGGGCGGCAAAAGTGATGCAGTTCTGCTCCGCTTCCTTGCTGACGCTTGCAAAAGGTATGTGCTTGTGACCGAAGAGCGCCATGTCGCAGTGAATCTCGTCCGATATCACAAGGACCCCGTGCCTGAAGCAGATGTCTGCAAGTTTGGCAAGAGTCTCCTTGTCCCAGACAATGCCGGCAGGGTTGTGAGGATTGCAAAGGACAAGCATTTTGCATCGTTTGTCCTGCTCAAGAATCCTGTCCAGGCCTTCCAGGTCCATGGAATAAGTACCATCGGCCTGTTTAATCAGGGGGTTGAATACGACCTCGTGGCCGCAATCCTGGGGAACGAGCCTGAACGGATGGTATACGGGCGGCTGGATGACAACTTTGTCACCGGGCTCCAGCATTGCGCGGACGGCCATCCCTATTCCTTTGACTATTCCGGGGACAAAGTCTATCCACTCTTCACGGATGTCCCAGCCGTGGCGGTCTTTCTCCCATTTTACGATGGTGGGGGCGAAGTCGTCCGGGGTTATGGGGTAGCCGAAGACGGGATGTTCAAGGCGTTTGCGGAGTGCATCGATGATAAAATCAGGGGTCTCGAACTCCATGTCCGCCACCCACATTGGCTGAAGGTCCTTGCGTCCGAAGACTCTGTCCATCCTTTCGTATTTGTAGGCGCCTGTGCCTCTTCTGTCTACCGGTTTGTCAAAGTTGTACATATTTATTCCTTGTTTCTTTCGTCTGAAATGGGACCGCTGGCAATTACCTCTCCTTCTTTGTAAATGGCGGCGAACTGCCCGGGGGTGATGCCTCTCTGGGGGGCTTCGAAAACAACGTACAGGCCGCTTTCCCGCAGGAGCACCCAGGCTTTCTGGAGCGGCTGGCGGTAGCGGATGCGGACATCGTAGCTGCCGATGCCTCCCATTGCCGGGAGCTGTCCTTTCCTTATAATGTGAAGTTCTTCCGGCGCGATGCGTAAACAGCTGCGGGACAGGCCTTTATGAGTGTGGCCCTCACCTACGTAGACGATGTTTCTGACCGGATCGGTTTCAATTATGAATACCGGATTCTTGTGACCTCCGACTCCGAGTCCTTTCCTTTGGCCGATGGTATAGAACTGGCAGCCTTCGTGCGTTCCGATGATGCGGCCGAAGGGGTTGTCTTTGTACCTTGTTTTCTTGACGTGGTGTTTGCCGCTGCGGTAGGTTTCCGTCTGGAATTCAAGGTTGTAGTCTACGGGGCGGCTCAGCCTGCGGAGATCCTGGTCTGTGAGTGCTGCAATTTTTTCCGGTACCAGTTTGGAGCCTTCCGCTGCGGGTAGTTCCTTATCCTCTGATATGTAACTTGTTATCATCCTGGCCTTTCCGTCTTCTGAGAGGGAGGCCATGGTGTCTTCCATGAATTTGTACTGCGCGTTTTGGGCGTAGTATGCGTCATAGACTTCTATCAGCTGGCCTTCCTTGGGCTCCAGCTGCTGTTTCAGGAAGGTTGGAAGGTCTACTTTGCCGATGAAGCAGATGCCCTGGGAGTCTTTTTTGTCTGCGGACATGAGGTCTGCCTGACGGGCGATTTCCCGGACTTCTTTTTTAAGGAGGTGTCCGATGGGGAAGAGGGCTTTTGACAGTTGTTCCTGGTTTAACTGGCAGAGGAAATAGCTTTGGTCTTTTCCGGGGTCTGTGCCTTCAAGGAGCCGGAAGGTGGTTTTTCCGTCCGGCCCGGGGACGCTTTCTATACGGCAGTAGTGGCCGGTTGCGACCATGTCTGCCCCAAGGTGCTGTGCGGCTGCCAGGAATGCATCGAACTTTATTTCCCTGTTGCAGAGGACGTCCGGGTTGGGGGTGCGTCCTTTTGCGTATTCGGAGAACATGTAGTCAACGACTCTTTTGCGGTATGTTTTTGAGAGGTCGATAAAATAGAATGGTATGCCGATTTTCCTTGCGACCATTTCCGCTACGAAGCGGTCTTCTTCCCATTCGCAGTCTCCGTGGAGGGTGGTTTCCGCGTCGTTCCAGTTTTGCATGAACATGGCAAAGACGTCGTATCCCTGCTGCTTCAGGAGCAGTGCGGCTACGCTGGAGTCTACGCCTCCGGAGAGGCCTACGCAGACTTTTATCTTGGAGTTGTTGCTTTGCTTGTCCATTGAGGGCGGTTCTATCAAAAAAAGGGAAAGCTTAGTACATCGCACCGCTACGACCTCCTACCCTTGCTGCCTTCCGGCCCTGGGGGAGTTTGGAGGGAGCTGGTCGTGTACGACTTTCCCGGCACAAAAGTACTATTTTTTACTGTAATTACAAAATATTTGGCCGGAAAATCTATTTGTACCATTCGCTCCGATATTATTGGCCCATGTCGCTCAGGTACAAATA
>OMVB01000027.1 GCA_900314395.1 uncultured Prevotellaceae bacterium
ACAAGTAATCCAAAAGCAGGCCGGCCGTTATCGACCGGCCTGCTTGTCTTTCTGAACGACCTTTTTGTCTTTCTGAACGAAGTGAAGAATCTCATTCATATGAAAAAACCAATATCAATCCTTTTAGCAGCAATGACCCTTGCAGCATGTAACAGCCGGACCAACCCCTTCATGGAAGAATGGAACACCCCCTATGGAACGGCGCCTTTTGACAAGATTCAAGTATCGGACTATAAGCCGGCCATCCTTAAGGGAATAGAGGAGCGCAGGGCAGACATCCAGGCCATCATCGGCAATGAGCAGGCCCCTGATTTTGAGAACACAATAGCAGCGCTGGACCGAAGCGGAGAGCTTCTGGCTAAAGTCAGCGGCGTATTCTACAATATAGCGGAATCCGACGCCACAGAGGAAATCAACACCATCATGGATGAACTCACTCCCATCATGAGTGAGGCCGACGACGAGATATTCATGAACGCAGCCCTCTTCGCCCGCGTAAAGGCCGTATATGAAAACATGGACGGCCTAACCCGTGAGCAGCAGATGGTTACGGAAAAGTTCTACAAGAGGTTCATAAGGAACGGAATCGGCCTGGACGATGCCGGACAGGCCCGCTTCAAGGAGATTAACTCCCGCCTGGCGCAGCTCAGCCAGAAGTTCGGCAACAACCTCCTGGCGGAAAACAACGCATTCCGCGACGCAATAGGCGTAACGGTGTCACAGTACTCAGACTTTATGACCTCCTGCGAAGACCGTGCGCTGCGGGAGAAAGCCTTCAAGGCCTACTCTTCCCGCGGCAACAACGGCAACGCCAACGATAACAACGCCATAGTGCTGGAAATCATGAAGTTGCGCACAGAGCAGGCTCAGCTGCTGGGCTATCCCAACTCTGCCGCATACCTTCTTGACGGCAAGATGGCCGGCAACCCGGAGACGGTAGACAACTTCCTGGCCTCCATCATGGCCTCTGCGATGGCCAAGGCCAAGGAAGAGAAGGCCGACATGCAAGCCGTGATGAACGCCGACATCAAGGCCGGTCTTCTGCCCGCCGGCTCCAAGATAGAGCCTTGGGACTGGTTCTATTACGCAGAGAAGGTCCGCAAGATTAAATACGACCTTGACGAGGAGCAGACCAAGCCTTACTTCACCGCCGACAGCGTAATGAAGGGCGTTTTCTTTGCCGCAAACAAGATTTACGGTCTCAAGATAGACGAAGCCCCGGAGGTACAGGTTTACAACCCCACCGTCAAGGCTTATAAGATTTGCGATGCCGATGGTTCCCTGCTGGGTATCTTCTACCGCGACTACTTCACCCGCGACACCAAGCGCGGCGGCGCGTGGATGAACAACTTCCGCGACCAGTACGTGACTCCTTCGGGAGAGGATGTGCGCCCGGTTATCGTAAACGTATGCAACTTCCCTCCGGCAACGGATTCCATTCCGTCCATGCTCACCATCGACCAGGTACAGACGGCCTTCCATGAGTTCGGCCACGCCCTGCACGGCTTCCTCACAAAGTGCCACTACGCCGCAGTCAGCGGCACCTCCGTTGCCCGCGACTTCGTAGAGATGTTCTCCCAGTTCAACGAGCACTGGGCCTTCCAGAAGGAGATTCTGGCCGCCTACGCCAACGATTACCGCACCGGCGAGCCTATCCCGGCAGAACTGGTAGAAAAGATTGGCAACGCACTCAAATTCAACATGGGCTTCATGACCGGCGAGCTTTGCGCCGCATCTATCCTGGACATGAAGTGGCATGAGCTTACTGCAGAGGACCTTGCCAAGTTCACGGACGCAGAGAGCATCCGTCAGTTCGAGGTTGATAAATGCCGCGAAATGGGACTGATCGACGAGATTATTCCCCGTTACCGCACCACCTACTTCAACCACATCTTCAACAGCGGCTACAGCGCCGGCTACTATAGCTACCTTTGGTCGGAAGTACTTGATACAGATGCATTTGAGTTCTTCCAGCAGAACGGTATCTACAACCCCGATGTCGCATTGTCCTTCCGCCGTACCTTCCTTGAGAGGGGAGGCAGTGAAGAGCCGATGACCCTGTTCCGCTCCTTCCGTGGCGCAGACCCTGACCCGGGCGCGCTGCTGCGCAACCGCGGCCTGGAATAAACAATTAAGGCTCCCGGACGGGAGCCTTGATTGTTTCTAAAGCAGTGAGAACCCCAGATAGGCGAAGTGGGCGATAATGCCCGCACACAGGCCTGCAATGGTATGGGAAACGATAGCCTTGGAAATAAGGTGACGGTATCCCAGGGAATCCAGCATGGCGGTGTGCGTGGAGAGGTAACCGCTCCAGCACATGCCGATAGCCGTGCAGACGGCTATGGCGTTGCCGTCAAGAATGCCTGCGGCATTAAACGACGGCAACAGGCCAAGGGCGGCGCCCACGGCGCCAAGGGCTGTCATCGGGAAGGCTATAAGCTGCATCGCATCGAATCCGAACAAGCCCTTGAAAACGAAGTCAATCTTGTCTGCCAGCCAGGGAAGAATCGGCACGCCCTGATTGGCCGTACCGTTATACTCACCGGCATCGCCGGCGCCAAAAGTGATAAGAATCACCATGGTAGTGATGATAACCACGCCGGGGATAATCTGCAAGCCCAGCTCCACACCGTTCTTTCCGCCGTCCAGCATGGCATCAAGGAAACGCATGAAAGTGCTCTTCTTGTGCTCTTCCTCAACCTCTTTCTCAAGTTCCTCTACGCTCTCCTCTAAAACCGGGCTGTCCATCTCCGGGTAGCTCTTAAGGACAGAGCGCTGCATAAGGCGGGTAGAGATAATTGAGCCGCAGAAGGCGCCCAGAAGGCCTATCAGCGCGGGCACTGCCTGTCCGAAACCAATCATGGTAATAAGCACCACGAAGCCCATTCCGAAGGCGGTTCCAAAGTTGGTCAGCGACACAAGCTGGTATTTCTTGAAGTAAGAAGCGAAGGTCTTGTCCTTGCTCAGGGCGATGATGGCCGGGTTGTCTGACAGGAAGGTCATTACGGCTCCCAGGGCCGCCACGCCGGGCAGGTTGAACAGCGGCTTCATGAGCGGGCGCAGAATCCTCTCCAGGAGAGTTACAACGCCGAATTCCGCCATAAGCTTGCTTAGCGCTCCCGTCAGCACGGTAATACCCATAAGGTAAAGCACCACGTTAAGGATAAGGCCGTGGGCGGTGTTCATCATAGTGTTCAGGAGGTTCCCTGCCCCCATCTTCCATGCCAGAAGCCAGAAGCCTCCGATAAGAACAGTCAGGAATATAAGTGCCTCTACGGTAGATCGTTTTTGGCCGGACAATTTATGATTGGTCATAAGTTTTAGTAAAATAACTTACAAAAATAGGCAATTGTTTTGATAATCAAGCGAACAACTCATGTAAAACATCCAGGGAACGTATTTCTATGCGTGAATCCGTGTGATACTCAAGGTATTTGACGATGCTGCGGCAGATATCAGCCCGCCTGGTGCCGCTCAGCTTTATAAGCATCGCCTCTGCTGTGCCAGAAGTAAGAAACTTGCCTATCAGGGCAAGGTTTTCCCCGGCATAAGGGGCCAGAGCCTCCTGCGACGGCCGGAATCCCAGCGCCGACGCCAGGCCCAGCAGGAACACAATATGAAAGTTGGAATAATCGTCGCCAAGGGCATCCAGGGTAAGGACAGACTGCTCGCACCAGCGGTAAAAGTCATCATCGGCAAAAGAACTGTCCCGAACCGTCCGGTAAAGCACTTCGCTCATGAAAAGGCTGATGGCTGTTTTGGGGATGCTGCCCCTGACCGACGCCAGCGGGTACTTGAGCGACAGGTTGTGGGCCCGCCAGAGGTCCGACTTAGGGTTGATGGACACCTCGCAGTCCAGGATAGTCATGGGCTGATACAGGCTGGAGGACGTTTTGCCGCCGCGGCTAACGATGAACCCACGTCTGCCCCACAGGCTGCTGATACAGTGCAGGATAAGTGACTTTTCCCCGAACTCCGTGGTGTTCAGCACCAATATTTGCGCCCTCTCCCTCATCCTATTTGCCGATGCTTCTGAGGTAAGCGGCCATCGCCCTCATACACTGTCCCCTGTGGGAAATGGCGTTCTTGTCTCCCTCCGGAAGCTCTGCATTGGCAACCCCCTTTGCATTAGGCACCAAGGCTCCATCCGGGCCGGGAATCTCCTCCGGTATAAAAATAGGATCATACCCAAAGCCGCCGTCACCCTTTCTTTCTGTGCCGATGTGGCCTTCCAGCACGCCCTCGAACTGCTTTACTTCCGTGCCGATGATTAATGTAACCACCGCGCGGAAGCGGGCGGTGCGCTTTTCCCATGGCACGTCCTTAAGCACGCAGAGAAGTTTTTCAAGGTTGTCCTTGTACTGCGGCTCTCCGGCGGCGTACCTGGCGGTGTACACGCCCGGCGCCCCGTCAAGGTAATCCACCTCCAACCCGGAATCATCGGCGAAGCAATCAGCGCCAAGGCGCTCTTTTATAAAGCTTGCCTTCTGCAAAGAATTGGCTTCCAGTGTGTTGCCGGTCTCAGGGATTTCATCGGTCAGGCCATTGGCCGCGGGGGTAGAGAGTTCGAAGCCCGGCCCCAGTATTTCAGATGCCTCCTGCAACTTATGCAGATTGGCTGTTGCAAAAATCAGTTTCATATAGCAAAGATACCAATCATTTCCGAATGACAGCCTAAAGTGGTGTTATTTTTGTATATTTGCGTTTGATATGAAGAAGATGTTTACCACTGCGGCCATAGTTGCCGCCCTTATTTGTGCCGGTCAGGCGCTCGGTCAGTCCAAATCGAACAACAATTTCAAAATGGGAACCTGGCTGGAGACGTACCGTGCCGTAATAAAAGAACTGAATACCAGTTACGTGGACACCCTGCCTGTAGACAGGATGAACAGGGCGGGAATAGACGCCATGCTGGAGCAGCTGGACCCTTATACGGAGTTCGTCCCGGAAGAGGAGACGGAAGACTTCCAGATGAGCATCAGCCGTGTTTACGGCGGCATCGGCGCAATCATTTATAAACCGGAAAAGGAGGGCAATGTAATTATAAATGAGCCTTATGAGGGCTCGCCGGCTGTAAAGTCCGGCCTCCAGTGCGGGGACGAGATTCTGGAAATCGACGGCGTAAGCACCCACGGCCTTGAGGCTGCGCAGTGCAGCGAGCGAATGAAGGGCAAGCCGGGCACGGTGGTGAAATTCAAGGTCCAAAAGGTTTATACAGGGGAGCTTAAGGAGATAGACGTCACCCGCGAGCGCATCCACCTGCCGGACATAGAATACGCTGGAATGCTGGACGATACCACCGGTTACATCCTTCAGACAAAATTTACGGAGAATGTTGCCAAGAACCTGAAGGACAAGTACTTGGAACTTAAGAAGCAGGGAATGAAGAGGTTCGTCCTGGACCTTCGCGGCAACGGCGGCGGCCTTATGTCAGAGGCTATCAAGATAGTTTCCCTCTTTGTGCCCAAGGGCTCGCTGGCGGTTGTCCAGAAGGGCCGCGATGAAAAGGATGTCGTCAAGTACAATACTGTTTCAGAGCCTGTTGATACGGAGACTCCCATCGCCATTCTTGTGGACGGCGGAACTGCTTCTTCTTCAGAGATTGTTTCCGGCGCGCTCCAGGACCTTGACAGGGCGGTTATCATGGGCCGCAGGACCTACGGAAAGGGTCTGGTGCAGGCTATAAAGCCGCTGCCATATAACAACCAGATGAAGGTTACTATCTCCAAATATTACACCCCCAGCGGCCGCTGCGTACAGGCCATCGACTATTCTCATCGAAACGAAGACGGCAGCGTGGGACATATTCCGGATTCTTTGACTAATGAATTTAAGACTTTGAAGCTGGGACGTACGGTGCGCGACGGTGGCGGTATCACCCCGGATGTGACTCTTTCCCCGTACTCTTACGGACGTCTGGTTTACTCCCTGGTGGTTAACGGAATCATAGAGCAGTACACCTTGAAGTATGTAAAGGAGCATGAGCACATAGCCCCTCTGGACGACTTCAAGTTCCAGGACTACGAAGACTTCATTGAGTTTGCCAAAACCAAGAAGTTCGACTACCGTTCCAGCGCCATGGCTCTCTTTGACCAGATGCAGGCAGAGCTTAAGAGGGACGGCCTTGACGCCGCTGCATCAGAGGCGGCAGACGCCCTCAAGAAGGCCCTGGACATAGACAAGGAGACCTTCCTGCGTATGAAGAAGGACGAGATTATTCCTTACATAGAGGAAGAGCTGGCCAGCCGTTATTACTTTCAGGCCGCGGGCATCAAAGTCCGCCTGCGCTACGACAAGCAGCTCCCTGAGGCCCTTAAAGCAAGTTGGTCCCTAAACTAAAACTGGAGCTTGTAGCTGAAGTTTGGCAGGATGGGGATCAGGGAAAGCCGTTTCCAGCGGGATTCGTCGGTATCGTAATAGATTGAGAACGGATTGTGGCGGTTCAAAACATTGAAAACACCAAGCGAAAGGGAGTGTTTTACCGTTTCCGTCCCAAACTCGTATCGGCAGCCGACATCCAACCTCACATACATGGGGTGACGATAGTTATGAACGCCTGAACAATAATCCACCAAAAAATCTGCGTTGTCCTGAGTTATGCTTTCCAGTGTCGGGACACCATATTGGTCTGCCTTGGCCGTATCCCAGTGGCCGCTTTGCAAGGTAAAAGCAGTTGTAAAGAATAATCTGTCCGGTGTTGCCGTCCATTGTGAGGACACATTAAGCATGTGCCGTCTGTCATATTTTGCTGGGAAGGCAATACCATCGTTCAAATCAGGGAATTTGCGGTCAGTTTTGGACAGGGTATAAGCCCCCTTTACCGTTAGGCGCTCTGACTCATAGGAATACTCCATTTCAATTCCGGCGGATTTGCCTGTACCTACATCTATGAAATCTTTCCACACGGACCTTCTCGCTCCAAACAAGGACGTTGCGTCAGAATAATAGAGCAGTTTGTCCATTGACTTATAGTATGCTCCCAGGTAAAAAGTGCTCTTTGGAACAGTAAAGTACACTCCCGGACTAACCTGGAAAGCCGACTCCGGAGCCACATCTTTGTCTGACGGAACAATCAAGTCTGTAGACCATCCCAAGGGCATTCCTTCCAGGGTATGAACAAATTGAGCGGTCCGGCTTACAGAGACATCGGCAAATAAATCCGGTAAAAAATAATATCTTCCGGAAATATAAAATTCCGGAGCGAACCTTGTTGAGCCAAGTTTATACAAAGTTCCGCGGATGCTTCCGGAAGCGGATGCACGTCCGTCAAGAAAATCGTATATCATCTGCACAAAAGCCGATACTTTCTTTGCAGACAAATCGTCATTCCCCGAATTTGACACCTTGTCGGATAAAACCTTGTTTGTGCCTGGTTTATAAACAGTTGAGTTAGCAGACAATCCTCCATTTATCTTCTTGTCTTCCTCTTTGTGCCAATGATACAAAAAGTTCAGGCCGTAATCGCTCACCGTTGATTCTGCCGATAAGAAATTAAATGTGTTGTTGGAATACGCAGTTTTCTCTTGTCCGCTTTTGAAAGAATTATAGTATGCCGACAGTTCCCAGTCAAAGTCATCTTCTTTTTTGACAAGTCGCACTTGCCCTAAAGCATTGGACCATTTCAGGTTTTGTTTTGACCTGCTTGCCGTAACGTAGTTATATCCGTCCTTACTGTAAAAACCGGATATATGAAAACTGAATGAGTCGGAAATCCTTAAATTATACTTGCCGTAAAAATCAAAGATTGCCGTTTTCAGGGAGTCTACACCAAGACCATTCTTCTTAAACAGTCCTTTTGCCAGGTTGAATTCCTGACCAAGAGGAGACCATCTTGCGTTTACCAGCAACGATGATTTCCCCTTCCGGATGGGCATACTGTAAGTAATACCCGGCAGAAATGTCGTAAGTGTAATTCCTATGCGGGTCTTGGTTTCTATAATATCTTTTGTGGACAGGTTTATCTGGGATCCGGTATAACCGGACATTCCATTCCCATATCCATCCTTTATAAACTGCACGTCAGTTATAACTTCTTGCGGTACAACTGTAGTAAGTCCCAGCATATGCGTCTGGCCAAAAACCGGAACGCCATCGAGCGTAATTACAGTATTTCCTGCTCCGCCACCCCTTACATAAACAGCAGAGGAGCCCTCCGGTCCTGTAGAAACGCCTGAAAGCGTTTGAACAAACTTAATCGGATCCCCCTCTCCAAGCGGGCTGATTACACGGGAAGTTTCTTCCTTAAGTATAGTATAGTTGCCAGTTACGTCGGGAAGTTTTTTATAGGATACTTTTTTTGCCGCACGAATGGTATCAGTTCTCTCCTGAGCCAGAAGACTTGTAGAGAACATAACGAATAACAATAGGCATATCTTACTTTTCATAATTGGGATTTCATTTGTATATATCTAAAGGTTTGACCCAAGGAAGATAATATACTACCTGAGCGCCAAATATTCCTTTTGCGCCGCCCGAAAAATTTGTATACATGTCTGTCATTTCATACAGGATAGTCAAATCTTCCATATCTTCCAGCTTTTCTTGAACAACGAACAACTCTTTTAAAAATTTATCATATTCCTCTGATGGTACAGACAATACTGCAACTTGTTTCCATCCTTCGGGCTTTTCTTTATCCGGAAAAACCTCAACCCTGTCTTCTTGTACACTTGAATAATCAGAGTCCTCTAAATTACCATATACAAAGAACCTGTCAAACTTCCATAAGGCCTGAGACCTCCACGCATCTTCCTGCCCTGTAAATCGCAAATATTTTTTATGCAGGACCATAATCCCATCTTGTACCTCTGTAGGAACACCTAGCAACTCTTTTCTTCCATCAAATTCCCGGTATTCTCCTGTGACATTAAATTCGTCCAAGGACTCCGCTTCTAATTTAAATAAAAAACCATCCATTGCTCCAACCAGACCGGCGATTTTATTATCAACCGGATTGTCACCGTTTTCTGTCAGATAAAGCCAAAAAGGTCTTCCTTTAATTGCATTAACATCATATGTATAAGCCATGTAACCGCCATAACTTGACGACGGTCTAATTACACTACCATATTGAACCGTTAATGAGTGTGCTTCCGGAACAGTTGTTTCACCAGCAATGATGTCTCTGCCACTTATTTTTACTTCCAACTTATACTTATGCCCTGGAATTACTTCGTAATCAGCCGTGTAATCTGCTCCACTTTTGTGTTTAAATACAATGCGGGAACCAGATGCATCACTCAAGTCCAGCATAGATACTTCTGCATCCTTTACTGGTGTTCCGGGAGAAGTTGTTCCTACCGCAGCCGCAGTAACAACTTTGACCGTCTGCTCCTGTGCCGGATATTTCAATAAGCAATTGACTGCCACAATCCTTTTCACCTCAGACCCAAACACCGCGTCATCCACGCAGGGACAAAGAGAAAACGCAGAAAGCATCAAAACAATAATGGTTAGT
>OMVB01000053.1 GCA_900314395.1 uncultured Prevotellaceae bacterium
GTTTTTAAACCTTTACTATTATGGAAAAGAACACAAAATTCAGCGAAGTCGCCGCTCAGTGGAAAGCCGACAAGAAACAGTATGTCAAGAAATCAACCTACGCTGCCTACAGCCTTCTCATTCAGAGCCACCTGATTCCGGAACTGGGAGAGAGGACAGACATCCGGGAAGAGGACGTCCAGGGCCTCGTGAATAGGAAACTGGCCGCTGGCCTTAGCCAAAAAACCGTCCGGGACATTCTCGTGGTCCTGAAGATGGTCCTCCGATTTGGCGCGAAACACTGCCTGCAGGAACTTCATCAGATTGATATCGTATTCCCCACAGAACGAGAGAAACAAGATATTGAAGTGCTGACAATTACCAACCAGCGGCAGTTAATGACATATATTAAAGAACACTTCACCTTCCAGAATCTGGGTATCTTCATTTGCCTTAATGCAGGACTGCGCATCGGCGAAGTATGCGCCCTGCAGTGGGATGATATCGATGTAGCTGCCGGAGTCATCCGTATCAGCAAAACAATCCAACGAATTTACCTGGTAGATGGGGAGGAGAAATACACCGAACTCATCATCGACAAACCCAAGACCAAGAACTCCATCCGGGAAATCCCCATGACCCGTGACTTGTTGGCATTGGTCCGTCCCTTGAAGAAGATAGTCCGCGGGGACTTCTACGTTCTCACCAACGCCGCAGACCCCACGGAGCCCCGTACCTACCGCACATACTTCAATAAACTCCAGCAGCAGCTTGGGCTTCCAAAGATGCGATTTCACGGCCTTCGGCACAGTTTCGCCACCCGCTGCATCGAAAGCAAATGCGACTACAAAACCGTCAGCGTCCTCCTGGGCCACTCCAACATCAGCACCACGCTAAACCTCTATGTTCACCCCAATATGGAGCAGAAAAAGAAATGCGTAGACACTATGAGTAGAATCCTTAAATAAGAAAGTACACTGAGAATAACGAAACCACCCCATCAGCGGAGTGGTTTTCATTCCTGAAGGTTTTAGGGGACAGGGCACTGATTTTTAACAATAAATAAGTATATTTACCAATTCCCTTTGAGATATTTGCGACGCTAAAGACAGCAAAATAATGAGGCTATGGTTTTGTCCCAACCTTAGCAAGAAGCAAGCGTATCTTCGATGAAAACAATTGCCTCGAATTCGATGCAATTACAATTATTTGCACAACTCAAAAACAGACGCTATATTTGCAATCAACCGCAGAAAAATGTGAATTGTTTACACTTTTTTGCACTTAACAATGCATTATGGAGATTAAAAGAGATATCCTGGAAACTTTCCTCCGCTGGAAGGAATCGCCCCGCCGGAAGCCCATGCTGCTGCAGGGGGCGCGTCAGATCGGAAAGACCTGGGCGGTGGAGCGCTTCGGCAAGGAGCAGTACAAATACTTCGTGAAGTTCGACCTGGACCGTAGTCCGGAGGTTGTCGATGCATTCCGCATCTCCAAGGAGCCCTCACGCATCATCAAGGAACTCCAGGCATACAGCGAAGTCCCGCTCCTGCCCGGGGAAACGCTCATCTTCATCGATGAGATCCAAGAGAGCGAGGAAGCCTTCAACTCCCTCAAATACTTCTGCGAGGACGCACCGCAGTATCACATCATCGCCGCCGGTTCGTTGCTTGGTGTGGCGGTGAAGCGCAAGCACATGAAGGTCCCCGTGGGGCAGGTAAACAAAGTGGATATGTATCCCGCCACCTTCCGGGAGTTCCTCCGGATGGCCGATACTTCCACGTTTGATTATGTGGAAAGCATCACTGCCCCCGGGCATCTTCCTACGGTCATTTTCAACAAGCTGGCATCGGAGTATCGCCGCTACCAGATCTGCGGAGGTATGCCGGAGGCCGCATCCCTGATGCTGGACGGGGCCGGAATGGCGGAGGTGGATGCTGCCCTGCAGGACATCTTGAGCCTGGACGAAGTGGATTTTTCCAAATATGCCAAGCCTGCGGAGGTGACCAGAATCCGCGCCGTCTGGCACTCGCTGCCGGCACAGCTCAGCAAGGAAAACCGCAAGTTCATCTACAAGGTTATCCGCACAGGTGCCCGTGCAAAAGACTATGAGGATGCGCTGACTTGGCTGGTGGATGCCGGACTGGCGTACCAGATATTTAACGTAAGCAAGCCCGGAATTCCGCTCAGCGGCTATGAGGACCGCGAGGCATTTAAACTCTACGCCTGCGACTGCGGCCTGCTCCGCCGTCTAGCCGGCGTGAAAGCCGACGTTATCCAGAACCGAAACGCCGGCTACACGGAGTTCAAAGGTGCTATGGCTGAGAATGCCGTCCTCCAGGCCCTGCTTCCGCAGATCGGCCCGGATAAGCCCTACTACTGGACTTCCGAAGGCCGTGCCGAAATCGAGTTCCTCATCGATGTGGCCGGAGAAGTTATCCCCGTAGAAGTCAAGGCTGAGGGCAACACCAACGGCCGCAGCCTCTCCGTATATACGCAGAAGTTCAGCCCCGCCAAGCGCATCCGCATCTCGATGAACAACCTCCAGAAAAACGGCGGGCTCTACAACATCCCCAATCCGCTTGCCGACTGGGCGCTGAAACTGTTGCAGGGATAATGTTTTCAATGTCCCATTCTTTGGGACATTGAAAACGTGAAGGTGACTCAAAAGTGAGTTGCCTTCTTTACTACATCCGGTCCGGGAGCTGGATGCCCAGGACGGACATGGCGGAGCGGAGGGTGC
>OMVB01000081.1 GCA_900314395.1 uncultured Prevotellaceae bacterium
ATGGAAAACAGATCGACTCCAACAGTACGGCAAGTCCTGGCAAACTACGCTAAAGGCTTCGTATACACGCTGAAGCATCCGCTAACCCTGCTGCCGACAATCATATTGTCAGCAATGTGGATAGTCCTGGGAATACTTCAGACAACAGTAGGCAAGAATCTGCCGATTTCCGTGCTGAACTTCATTTCCTACGCACAGGGCGGCCTTTACGGCGGAGTCCTTGGAGCCATCGGCGGCATAGTGGGCAAAATCATCATCGCCGCCTTCCTTAATGCGCTCATAGCGCCACTCTTCATCAAAGGAGCCCGGCCGTTCCAGAATTTTGGCGGCGGCTTCAAAAACATGTTCAAGGGAATGGCCGTAAGCAGCATGCGCGGCATTGCAACCCTTCTGGCCGGCGTGGGCCTGTCACTTGTATTCTACAGCTTCTTCAACATCACCCAAGGATGGGAAGAGAGCCTGGTAGGATTCATCGGCATCATAATGGTTATCAAGAACATAGGGCAGAAAGGCGGACTTCTGTGGAGCCTGTTCTTCAGTATGCTCAGCGCCTTCAGCGGCGGAAGAACCCCTTCTTACCTTGGCATAACCAGGTTCTTGTCCGGCATGGCAGTAGGCTTCGGTCTTGGCGCCGGACTGAATGTATTCGGGCTCCGATGGTGCCTGATATTCGCCGCAGGATCGCTGCTGCTGGCGTTTTTCCTTTCTTTCTTTGGAAAGAGGACCCAGGCTACGATGATGGTCGCTTGTGTGGGCTTGGCACTGATGCTGCCGCTCATGGCCCAGAACAACGGAATTGTCCATGATCCCCTGGGGCAGCACAACAGCTATGTAGAAGACCTCAACCGCCGGATAGAGGAAGCATCGGCCCGGGGCGATGAAAAAGAGTTGGAAAGGCTCTCCAAAGAGATTGAAAAATTCTATATGGGAGAGGTCAACGACGCCATGGACCTTTATAACAAATACAAAAACTACAAGCCCGGCGACGACGATGATGATGCATTAGACCACGGTCGCAACAATCCGTTCGATTCTCACGATGAGGACGATGGCGACAGTCATCGTGACAGCGACCATCACCACGACGGGGATGGGAAGAATTTCGGAGATTATATGACCGGAGGCCTTGCCGATGAAGATTCCCACCTTGGCACCGGGGAATCGGCAAGCATTGGAACAGCCCTTGACATTGTGGGCGGTGCGATAGGTGTTGCCGGCGGAATAGGCGGAGGCCTTGGAAGCACTATCGGCGGAGGCATCAGCGGCGGCTTCCCGGGAGGATTCCCCGGAGGAGGAGGCGCGGGCGGCCCTGCAGGTGAGTTCCCCGGCGGAGGTGACCCTTGGAACAACACGCAGTGGAGGCGCCCGGAGGAGTACGGTGACGGTGAATTGGGCGGCTCCGATGACTTTGAGGGCGGAGACGGACCGGACCCTGACGAAGAATATGAGAAGCAGCTGGAAGAGTGGAACAAGTACCAGGACCACCTGAAAAACCTTGAAGACAAGTATGTCAGGGATAACGGAGACGGCACAAAGACTGTCAGGGACCCCGCCGGAGTCAAGGACCTTAACCTGTACGACGACGGCAACGGCAACTGGAGAAGCGAGGACAGCGGCCAGACCTATACCGACAGCGAGGTCAAGGAATGGCTGGATGAGCGTGACACCAACTCCGACTATCATCAGGCCAATGATAAAACATCCCAGGAGTACAAGGACGCCTTTGACAAGGACGCCCAGAAAGCCGCTTCCGGTCCGAATCAGAGACTCATCGACGATCTTAATAAAGACCTGGAGAATCTGGAGCAGGAGGATAAAATCGTCGATACAGCATGGAAGCACGGCATATCCACCGTCAACGATGACGGAAGTCCCAAGACCATCGACCAGATTCACGATGAGACCGAAAAACAGATCTACAAAGAGCGTTGGGAAGAGTCCCAGAAGCAATATGAATATGCTCAGGACGAGCTTGACGCCTCCCTTAAGATAGCCGACGCAGAATTCATCGATACCGTAAGCGAAGGCACTGTAAATACTCTTGGAGAGATTGTTCCCGGCGGCAAGTACGTCAAGGACGCCCACAACTTTGTTAAAGCTGTAGGTGTGAACGTATCAGAGGCCGTCAATGAAGGCAAGAGCGTGGGTAAAGCCATCGTAACCGGAACTGCGGAAGGCGGACTTACCGTGCTGCAGAACCATGCCGGTGACATTAGCTGGAACAAGTACGGCAAGGTGGCGGAGAAATGCGGTGAATTTGTAACCGTAGTAGGCAGCGAAGGCGTAAAGACCATCATTCACGAAACTTCTCATGGCAAAGACTTTAACGACGCCCTGGAGAAAGCCCGCGTAGATATGGTCAAGAAAACCGGAGACTTCGCCGTAGGCAAAGTAACCGACAAATACGTCAAGGACAAGATGAAGGATAAGTTCGGCGACAGCCAGGTTTCCGACTGGGTAGCCAAGGGCAAAGACAAGATTACAAACGGCGAATTCTATGCTGGTGCCGCCAAGGAGACAACAGCTAACATTGTGAACAACTTCACCCAGGATGATTATATAGAGGCAGGCGCAAAGGCCACTTTAGACTACCGTGACAGCCTTGTAGGCGATATCATTGGTCCGAATTAAAAAAGCAACAGATATGAAAAGAGAACTATCTACAGAAGAAAAAATGGTTCTGACGGGCCACTTCCCCTACCTGGCCCAGGCCCTGACTATGGCTTGCAGGAAGACCGTCGTATGGCGCAAGACCAACGACGGCACTCCCGTAAACTTCCTGAACATCTTCTACACGGCGCAGGAGATGGACGCCAAGAAGACTTTGGAGGATACTTATTACTATATGGTTTCCGCCGAGGGAGCTATTGGCATCACCCCCAGCTACGAGTACCTTGTAAAGTGGCTTTTCATCCCGATGGAGGACGGCCCGGAGAAGCAGGCCGCCCTTAAAAAATTGGAAGAAGACTATAATCAGGTAGAAGCTGAGGCTGCCGCTCAGGAAGCTGCTGACCGGGAAGCTACACAGCCTGCTCAGGCCCCGCAGGTTCCCCGTTTTTGCACCAACTGTGGCCAGCCCTTCCAGGATGACACAGTCAGGTTCTGCACCAATTGCGGGGCGCCAAGGAAATAAGCTTTCAACTCCGACCATTTATAATACGGGTCGGAGTTTTTCGTCAGGACCGGCCTGACCCCGGGGACAGACGTAACCACCTCATTGTGAAGAACTTTTACAATGACATCGGACGGGTTGGCATCGGAACGATAAAAAATCAACTGGATATTGGCCGACATCGGCACCAGACTGCCAACCGCAGCAGCCTTGTCGCGCCAAAGGCAGAAGCCCTTGAGGCCCATAAGGGCGGCAAGCGGAACCAGGGCGCTGTCGTGCCCAAAACGGAATTCCGCAACATATTTGCGTTTCCCCTTCAGGAAGGCATCGGCCGCAAAGATAATCTCATTCAAAAGAGGAAGGGCAATCTTTGCCTCCTCTCGCGAATAAGGGAACAGTTTGTTGCGGTAATAAATATCTCCGTCGGCCTGTAACGCATCCCACTCCTGCGGAGTGAAGAGTCTGGATATCAGATCCTTATCCAGGCCTATGCAGACGGCATCCGCGCCATAATGCCAGATGCGATGGTTAAGGTCGTTGTTAAACTTGAACTGATGTTTCTTGATTCCGCGGGAATACCTCATATAGATTGGAAGAGTAGAGGACTCACTCAATGAGAGCTTGTTCCCCTGCCCCAGGCCCAGAAGGAAATTCTGCATGCTTTTTTTGCAGCGGTCCGCCATGCTGGATTTTGCCCTTATGGGAGCATCGGGCCCGAAAAGGCCCGGCAATCTTTGTGCAAGACGGCGTCCGATGCCCTCCTGCTCCATGGCCCCAAGGGGCGCTAGTTTGCCCACATTGCCATTGTGAATCCTGTACATGTACAGCACGGCCCTTCTTTTAAGGCTGTCATACTTGTCCAGCTTATCGTAGGCGGCGTCCAGATACTTGCTTAGCAGATAGCGGCTGCCGTGGCGGCCGAAATGACTTACATATACGACTTTGTAGCCATCAGGGGCCTGATCTACGGTTGCAATGGAATCAGAAGGGACCGGATATGGCGTATAAATAGCCTGGGCACCGGCCGAAAAAGCCAGAAAAACGGAGGCCAACGCCACACATATTATTCTGCAAACATTTTTCATCATAGCCAAATATAGAAAATAATCGCCAGAAAGCCAAGGTTTTAACAAATTATCCTTAAATTTGCTCTTGCTTAACAGATAAAACAAAAACAATATAACCATGGCAGACAATAACTACAATCAGGATCCTGGCAACTACAACCAGTATCAGCAACCCGGCTATCAGCAGCCCGGCTACCAGCAATATGCTTACCAGCAGCCGCCCCAGCCCAATCCTTACGGCCCCAATCCGGCAATGAAACCCAACACCAATCTGGTTTGGGCCATTCTTACCACCCTGTTTTGCTGCCTTCCTTTTGGTATTGTATCAATAGTTTATGCCGCCAAGGTTGACAGTCTTTGGTATGCAGGAAACTATGCAGCAGCCCAGGACGCCTCAAAGAAAGCAGGCACATGGGCTATCGTTTCCGCAGCATCGGCAGTCGGAATTTGGATTATTTATCTGATTGTTGCCGTTTGCATTGCCGGAGCAGCCTTCTCTCTGGTTCCATTCGCCAACCTTTAATGGCCTGAATGTCCGGCAGAACAAGAAATATATGGTTTTGGCTTATTCCTGTCGCCGTACTGGCGGCAGGAATATTCTATTATTTTGCAGATCCGAAGGCGTCGCTCATCATGCCCAAATGCATACTTAAAGAGCTTACGGGCTGGGATTGTCCTTCTTGCGGGGCCCAAAGGGCGATCCACGCACTGCTGCACGGTCATATTGCAGAGGCGTTTTCTTACAATTTATTTTTTGCCATAGCCGTTCCGCTTCTTCTGCTTACGGCATACGCCACAATAATGATAAAGCGGCCGAAACCTTCAGCCGCTACCATTAAATTATATAACTTCGTCACCAGTCGCTACACGCTTCTTTCCTATGTAGTCCTCTTCTTTCTCTGGTGGATTATCAGAAACCTTCTTTAGGCAGGGTACCACAGAATGGCATCGTCCCATTTCCGTTTTCACCTCTATCCGTGCCAAAAAAATCATGGCAACCAAGAATTAAAATTAAATTAAGGTGCAGATTGTTTGTTTTTCTTAAAATTCTTCTTACATTTGCACCCCTTAATACTGGAGAGTTGGCCGAGTGGTCGATGGCGGCAGTCTTGAAAACTGTTGAGCTGAAAGGCTCCGGGGGTTCGAATCCCTCACTCTCCGCAAAAAGGAACGCAGCTGGTCGCGTAAGCGACCGGCTGTTTTTGGCTTCCGGTCCGTCGAAAGCTTGCTTTCGTAAGGGCTGGAAGACAAAAACGGCCAGTTGGCCCGAAGGGCCGACAGCTGCATTCTATGCTTTGCAGGACCCCTGGCCAAGGGATGTCGGAGGGCGCAGCCCGACGAAATCCCGGGATGAAGAGGGAAATTAATTCTTAAACGAGTGATTCTTGACCACCAGATATAGTAGCATAGCAGCCTTCTCCTCAATGCTGGGGTAAAGGTCTTTCCCGTCCCATGTCTGGTAAATCTGGCCGATGCTGCTATGGAAGGATGCGTCTTTCTCCACGCCGAAGAGGTCACTGCCGCCGAATTTATTCTTGAGGCTCTTAATGGCCTCCATTGCGTTCTCATAGGTGGCGTGAAAGCGTTCGGGAGA
>OMVB01000073.1 GCA_900314395.1 uncultured Prevotellaceae bacterium
AAAAGGAATAATCTATTTGTACCTGAGCGACATAGACCCTTATAATCGGAGCGAATGGTACAAATAGATTTTCCGTCTACGACAGAGCAAAATAATTTATACCCGAAGGCCATGGACCAATATTATTTGGCCTGAGGGTACAAATCTATTTTGCGATGTCGGAAGCTTATGGTAAAAATTACAGGTTAATGATAATACCGGCAGTCAGATACAAACCACTAACAGGCATCATCAAATCATTCATATACTTCTTATTCAGATGATTACTCAAACGCCCGTAAACACTGACCATATGATCCACCTTGTACTCACCATACAAACCAAGATCAAAATAACCGTCAAAACTATGGTTAAAGGCAACATTTGGCCCAAACGACATTTGATAAACAGTAGGATTCTCAATATGACCTTTGATTTTTGAGCCAATGCGGACAGTAACACCAGCTTTAATCCTGCTCTTCCAGAAATACATAGCACTGAGGTCTGCAGAAAAATTCCTGGGAGTATAAACCTGGAAGGCAATGTAATCCTGCTCCAGCTCCTCAGACGATCTGCCAATCGACATACTCCTGAACATCAGCCGTCCCTCAATAAGCAAAGGCTTGTAATCATACGCAAAACTTGCACGCAGGTAAGGCTCTGTAACATCCTCATATACTTTTCTTGTAGTGAAAATGTTCATAACACCGTACAAACCGGCATGTCCCACACTTCTGAATCCAACAGCGACATCGTACCGGAAAGCAGCGTCAATATTGCCGCGCAAGCCGGCATTCAAGTTAAAGCGAACCAGGCTGTTATCAGTAATGGGGGGCAAAGCGAAATGGTCCCTGGACCTGATTTCCTCGTACCCGATCAAATCATCCCCGCCGGTAAGATCTGCGTAGGCATCCATCTTTCCTGGCTCCAGTTCATATGCAACATGGATATCAGGGTAGATAACCTGACTCTTATGTACATCCAGGACATTATCTGCGGCCCATGAAACATCGGAATGCATTACAGAGCCGATTTTAGCTCCAAGATTCAGGCGGAAACCGTCCTTCTCAGTTATATAACGCGGAGCAATGTACCAATTGCCGATGTGAGCCTTGTTGTCGAATGAATACGAGGTACGGGTAAAATGAACATCGGTGGAAATGACAGCATCATCCAGTCTTTTGCCGATGCCGCCGTCAAATCCGATTTTGAAGAAACTAAGATTCTTTTCATAACTCGAAACATGATCTCCGCCAAAGGAAAGATTCAGGCCCGCAGAATAGAAGATGTCAGAAGGCCCTGCATTGCGTATCCCAACCATGGCATCAAGGGCGTTCAGTGAACTCTTATCCGGCTCATAACCGTGACGGTTGTCCTTGGTAAGAAGTCCCCAGTAATTGGCGTTGTAGAAAAGCTGGACAGCGCTCAGGCGGGTCTTGCCGTTCACACCCACTTTTGAGAAGCTGTCGTAGCCAGTATTGTCTGTAAAATGAGGGAATTCGTACTTTCCGAAGTAAGACCTGTGCTGGGCGTAAATATTTACCTCTGAGTCTTTTCCGGCATCAGGAGAATACACAAAGTCCAGTTCCGGATGAAGAGTATAGCCCAACCCGGCCTTCAAATACAGCTTCCTGCCCCTATAGGCATCCGGCTGCGGACGAAGGTCCAGGAGATAAGGTTTGTAATCCCCCGTTCCCTGGAAAGGCCTGTCAAAGACAGAATAGTCAAAATCCAGGTCAAAGCGCAGGAGACTGTCCGGAACCGCCATCGAAGGAATGGGTTTGGGAGTATGCTTCAAGGTGCTCTCATAAGTCCTTGACACCTCTACGGTCGGGTCAAAGCCCTGGGCAGCGGCCATGTAACCGAAAGCGGCTAAGGCCAGAAGTGAAATATAAAGCTTCTTTATCATATCAATCTGTTAATTTTTAGAAAGTTCTTCCAGTTTTTCAAGGCGCATCTTCACGGACTCCAGGACATCGTCGCCGGTGTTGGTATAACCGTCGCGTATACTCTCAAAGGTAGCCTTGGCCTGCGCAAATTCATCCTGGTCTGCAAAGCTGTCACCCAGGATAATGAAAGACTTAGCAAGGTAATAGCCGTTTCCGGAGCCGCTTTCCGCGAAGGCGTAAACAAGATCCTGGACCTCTTGGTATTTTGCCCGGTCGTAAGCATCCTGGATAAGCAGGTAATTAGCCTCTGCTCCATACTGCGTTGCAGGTTTCTTTGCCAGATCCTTGAAGAGGACGAAGGCTTCGTCGCGGCGGCTGGTCTGCTGCAAAGATTTGGCTTTCAAGTACTTGGCTTCAAGTATCTCATCCTCTTGTGAGGCCTTGTCTGCAAGAACCATATCAGCTGCTGCAATACAGTTTTCTTCCTGGCGGGCCTTGGACGCAGACTCCATCATGCCCAGACGCGCGATGTGAAGATTGTCGTCAAAGGTGCCGATGCCAAGAAGCAGTTCAAAAGCCTTGTATGCATCGGCAAAGCGTTCCATTCCGTAAAGAAGGCGTCCCTGTTCAAGGGCGGCCGCCTCTCTGTAAGAAGCGCTCTCGTCTGCAAGTACCTTATTGTAAGTATCAACAGCCAAGTCTTTGTTTTCCAGATTGTTATAGCAGTTGGCAACATAATAAAGGACAGCCGTGGAATGCTGGCTCCGGGGATACTTCTCCTGGAAGTTCAGCAGGCTGGCCAGGGCCTTGGTATAGTTGCCGGCCAGGAAGTTCTGCTCCGCTCCGCTGAAGAGGATGCGCTCCTTGTCTGCGTCGCTGCGGGAGCCCTTAGGTCCAAGATTGTCAAGATAAGCGACATATTCCTCACTCTTGCCCATAGCCTGGTAAACAGATTCCATGGCCATGAGGGCATCCTCTGTGTACTGGGACTCCGGAAGGTCCGAAACCACTTTCTTATAGTATCCTGCAGCCTCTTCAAACTTGTTCTGGTTGGCCGATATCATTCCAAGGCCTATCAGAGAACGGGCAATCATTGTGGTATCTGCGGATTTTGCAACAAGGTCCTTGTAGCAAGAGGCGGCATCGTCATTCTTGTTCATGGAAACATAGGTGCGTCCGAGTTCATAAATTGCCTCGCTGCGATATGGAACCTTGGCTGCAAGATTTTTGGCCGATGCCAATAGTTTCACCTTCGTATCCTTTTTGCCCGCAAGTCCTTCTGCCATAGCCTGTTGATACAGGGCATACGCATCGTCCTTGCTGCCGAACTCCTTGACCGCGGTCGCGTAGGACTTGGCGGCATCGGAGTAATTCTTTTCTACATATTTGCAGTCACCCTGACGAATCAGTGCGTCGCGGCGGACGGTTTTGTCCCCTGAAAGGATATATTCCTTGAACCACCGGCCGGCCTGGGAAGCATTATCTTCCCTCAGATAGGTGTAAGCGATGTTATAAGGAAGAGTTTTGCCCTCCGGGCGGGTGTCCAGCGCCGATGCGTTATAGAGGTCGTTATAGATGCTGCGGGCCTGGGCCATGTCTCCGTCGCGGAAGGCGGCCTCTGCCATCCAGTAGCGGCTGAGCTGGTTTACGGCGCTGCGTTTGTCCGAGTAATAAGTGACGGCCTTTAGGTAAGGAACCGCGTCTCTCCAAGAGCCCCCTGACATCAGCTGATTAGCGCGCAAATAGTTGGCTTTCATGTAGTTGTTGCGCTGGTCGCTGTTAAGTTCCTCTATCTTGTCGTACTCCTCTATGGCACGTGCATAATCCTTGTCATAAAGAGCTGCAAGGGCCATGTACTCGTAAATCATCTCCGACTTTTCCTTCTTGGGATAAGCTTTGATGTAGTCGTTGAAGACCGACGGGTCGTGGTTAAGGTCAAATGAAAGTTTTGCGCTGTTAAAATATG
Organism: uncultured Prevotellaceae bacterium; assembly: GCA_900314395.1. Taxonomy (GTDB): domain Bacteria; phylum Bacteroidota; class Bacteroidia; order Bacteroidales; family UBA932; genus Cryptobacteroides. The sequence continues at coordinate 3,835 of OMVB01000073.1, forward strand.
CATCCTCCTTGATTACCGGATCAAAATCCAGAGCCGATGCAGCCTTGAAACAGTTCATCGCGCTAACCTTGTCCCCGGTCTTGATATGGCTGTAACCCATCTGGTACTCAGCTATTTGGCCAAGGCTGTCCGTGCGCTCTTTCATCATGCTGAAGTTGGTGATGGCACCCTTGTAGTCACCGGAAGCGTACATGAGCGAACCTGCATAGAACCAGTCACTTCGTTCCTGCAGTTTTGCCGATGAAGCCACTTTGCTGAAGTACTCATTAGCTTTTCCCGTGTCTCCCCTGACCAGGAAAGATTCCGATATCATCCTGGCGATGTTGGGCTTACGCTCCGCCGATGCGTTCTGGAACAATTTGGATGCATTGTCTGTCAAGTACTTATAGTCCTTGCTGCGGAAGCGGCAGTCTGCGATATAGTATTCCGATATTTCCTTGAAACGGGGGTCTTTGCCGCTGACAAGGAACTTTTCCTCTGCCTTGGCATAGCGCTCTTTCTCATAAAGGATATAGCCGTTCAGGTAAGCACCTGCTGCGCTGTAACTGCTGTTAGGCATTTTTTCAAGGAGCGCCAGGTCGTGCAGGGCGCCTTCTCCGTCACCCGTGGAAAAACGGCTGTAAGCCAGCTTGAATGCTCTTTCTGCCTGCTGGTTAGGGTCCAGGGAATTGGCGTCAAGGCCCTCCAGCATAGGCAGGGCGCGGCCGTACTGTCCGTCGTCAAAAAGATTCAGTCCGTGTTTGTAGTAAATCTGGGTAAGCAGGCCGGAGGCAGGATAAGCCTCTTCATATTTGGCAATGGCAGCCTCGTAACCATCGGCCTTAAGGGCAGTCTGGCAAAGGACGGCATAACCCTGGGCGTCCGCTCCGGGATACTTTGCAAAAAGCTCCGCAGCCTGGCTGTAAAGTCCTTTCTCATAAAGGGATATCGCAACACCCATATTATCGGGCCCCTGCGCAAATGCCATTGCAGAGCTTGCAAAAAGCGCCGCCAGTCCCAATCCTATATTCTTTCTGAGCATATATTAAAGATATTTTATTACTTGTTTTAATTAATCTACAAATTTAATCAAAAAACACGTATATTTGTAGACGAAGTGCCAGAAAATAGTAAGAAAATGGAGAATTTATCTACAGAGCCTGTAATCAGTTTCAAAAACGCCGACATTATTAACGGCGAGTCTACTGTCATCTACGGAATGAACATGGATGTTTACCCCGGAGATTTTGTCTATATCGTAGGCAAAGTGGGAACCGGTAAGACTTCCATCATAAGGTCGATGATAGCGGAAAACAAGCTTGGAAAGGGCTCCGGCACTGTTTGCGGCTACGATCTTACCAAACTCACAAACAAGCAGATTCCCATGCTGCGCCGCGCCATGGGCGTCGTTTTCCAGGATTTCCAGCTTCTTATGGACCGCTCTGTAGAGGATAATCTTTCCTTTGTCCTCAGGGCTACCGGCTGGAAGGACCAGTCCAAGATTGACGCCCGCATCATGGAGGTTTTGGAAGCCGTAGGTATGGACAAGAAGGCCCACAAGATGCCACACCAGCTTTCCGGCGGGGAGCAGCAGCGTATAGCTATAGCCCGCGCCCTGCTCAACAAGCCGCAGGTAATTGTGGCTGACGAGCCCACCGGCAACCTTGACAGCGAGACCGCAGACGGAATCATGAGCCTTCTTTCCCAAATAAACAAGGAAGGCACCGCCATCGTCATGGTTACCCATAACAAGGAGATTTTTGAGAATTATCCCGGCCGTGTAATGGTTTGCAGCAATGAGACGTGCACAGAGATACAGTGAGGTCATTGCCTGGTTCAAGGCCAATGTTCCCGCCCCCAAGAGTGAACTTCATTACGACTCCCCTTTCCAGCTGCTTGTAGCTGTGGTTTTGTCGGCACAATGTACAGACAAGAGGGTTAACATGGTAACTCCTGCCCTCTTTGAAGCCTACCCGGATGCCTTTGCAATGGCCGATGCTTCCGTGGAAGATATCTACGGTTTTATTAAAAGCATTTCTTATCCCAATAGCAAAGCCGCCCATCTGTCCGCCCTTTCCCGCAAGCTTGTGGCCGATTTTGGCGGCCGTGTTCCTGAGGACAGGGATTTGCTCCGCACACTTCCCGGCGTAGGCCTGAAAACAGCCAATGTCGTTACCAGCATCGTCTTTGACAACCCTGTAATAGCCGTAGACACCCATGTTTTCCGGGTTGCCCACAGGCTTGGTCTCTCAGACGGCAAAACACCGGAAAAAGTAAGTGAAGAACTGGAAAAGAATATCCCCGCAGAAGACCGCGCCACAGCTCATCACTGGCTGATCCTCCACGGGAGATATACATGTACCGCACGCGCTCCAAAATGCGCTTCCTGCGGCCTCACCGCCTGGTGTAAATACTACTCTTCTACAGAACCCACAGGGGAATCCTTAAAGTAAACATAGCCCCAGCGCTCCGGCATGTGCATGTCTATTTTACCGGTGGGGCTCCATACCCAGTTTTCTTCTTTATCGGCCCTCATCCATTCTACACGGGAAAAATTGACTCTCCAAAAAGGAAGATCTTCAGGCTTTGTAAAACCAACCATGACACTTTTACGCGGAATGGCAAATTCTGCATACCATGCTTTGTCGTCACAAGAAGTTTCTACAATAAGCCCAGGACAGTCCCAAGGCATGTAAAAATTACCGCCTTCACTGTAAGGCTTGTTCATCATAAGGTCCATAATGGTACCTATGGCATTGATTTCAATCTCAAAGTAAGACTGGCAGTCATTGTCAGGATCCAGGAAGACCTCAAAGTCATTTTCTTTCCAGATGATGGTATCTCTCTGTTTCAGGTTTGCAACAATCTTGTCTTCAATGATAGTGGCTCCGACATAGAAATAATCATCATCCCAGAGCATCTTGACAGTGGTTTCCTTTGCGCCTAAGGTATCTACAGATATATCGGCAAAAGGCACACTGGGTTTTGCGGCAAGCCAGTCAGGGTCATCAAGTTTACCGTCAAGAATCAAACCGTTTGTACGATAGGCATCATAGGTACGTGGAGTTGGAACTAAAGCCGCGTTCTCTTCGTCTATTCGTTTCACTTTGCTGCCGCAGGAAGCCAGGACGGCCCCTGCGACAAGCAGCACGGGGATTATTAATCTTTTCATTGTCAATTATTTAACAAGCTGGGCCTTAAGGCGGGCAATCTTATCGTCGGCATCGGCACCCTTTGCTCCAAAATAGAATTTAATCTTAGGCTCTGTGCCGGAAGGACGGACTGTTACCACATCACCATCGGCATCAAAGAACTGAAGAACGTTGGAAGAAGGCAGGCCGGTCTTCTCTGTCTCAAGATAATCCACAACCTTGACAACCTTTGAACCGTCCAGTTCAGCGGGAGGAGTCTGGCGCATATCGGCCATGATCTGCTTAATCTCCGCAGCGCCGGAAATGCCCTTGCGAACAAGCGAAACAAGGCCTTCTTTGCGATAGCCGTACTGGGCGTAAATCTTCTGGAGCAGCTGGTACAGGGACAGGCCCTGGTCTGCGGCCCATGCGGCGCATTCTGCCACGAAGCAGCAGGAGATAGGAGCATCCTTGTCACGTACAAAAGAGCCGACATTAAAGCCATAGCTCTCTTCTCCTCCGCAGATGAATTCTGCCTTTCCTTCAAGTCGCTTGACTACTTCTGCAATATACTTGAAGCCGGTAAGAACGTCATAGCATTTAACGCCGAATGAAGCTGCGATTTCTGCAATGAGAGGGGTTGTAACGATGGTTTTAACTACATATTTGTTGTCATTCAGGCGGCCGAGTTCCTTCATTCTGGTAAGGATGTACCATGTGAGGATGGAGCCGGTCTGATTGCCGTTAAGAAGAACCATCTTGCCCTCGTTGTCACGTACGGCGATGCCCATGCGGTCTGCATCCGGGTCTGTTGCAAGCACGATGTCTGCGCCTTCTTTGTCTGCCTTTTCTATGGCCATCTTAAGGGCCGATGCTTCCTCCGGGTTAGGAGACTGCACGGTAGGGAAATTTCCGTCGCTGATGTCCTGCTCCGGAACGTGTATGATATTTTTGAAGCCAAGGCGGGACAGAGCCTCCGGGACGATGCGTACTCCGCTGCCGTGGATAGGAGTATAAACTATCTTTATGTCTCCGTGGCGGGCGACGGATTCAGGGCTGAGCATCATTGAGAGCACGTCCTTGAAATATTTGTCATCCATTTCCTTACCCATGAGCTCGATAGGGGCGGCATCCGCTCCGGGAGCGAATTTAACCTGTGAAGGTTCTGTGATTTTGGCCACCTCCGCTACGATTTCCTTGTCTACCGGGGCGGTAATCTGCGCGCCGTCGTTCCAGAAAACTTTGTAGCCATTGTATTCCTTTGGGTTGTGGGAGGCTGTAATCATTACGCCTGCGTTTGCCTTCTTGCTGCGTACAGAGTAACTGAGCAGCGGAATAGGGCGGATATTGTCCCAAAGATAAACATGTATTCCGTTTGCAGAGAGAACATCTGCGGTAATCTTCGCGAAGTCTTTGCTGTTGTTGCGGCTGTCATAAGAAATGCAGACGCTAAGCGGGCCGCTGATGCGGGCTTTCATATAGTTTGCGAGTCCCTGGGTGGCCATGCCCACTGTGTACTTGTTCATTCTGTTGGTTCCGACTCCCATGATACCCCTGAGGCCGCCTGTGCCGAACTCCAGGTTCTTGTAGAAGGCATCTTCAAAGCCTGCGGGATCTTCGTTTCTGAGGAGGATGATCTGGCTCTTGGTTGCGGGATCAAAGTCTCCGTCCAGCCAACTCTGGGCAATTTCTTTGTATGTTTTCTCTGCCATATTAATTAGTGTTTGGTTTTCTGGTTTTGTAGTCTTCAAATGTAGTGATTTATTTCTGTAAATGCAAGATAATGACTATTTTTGCGATTGTAAAACACATGCCGGACGATGTCGCTGGATGATATTCTAAAGAAGCTTGATGCACAGACCAGGGAGCGTATGAGTCGTAAAGTTCCTTCCTGGTCCGGCTATGATATTGTTTTCCCGTCCCTCCTTAGCACCGAGCAATGCTCCGGCGAAGCCGCCGCCCGCTATAAAGCCTCCGTTGCTTCTATTGCTTCCATGGCGAACAGTAAGCCCCTGTCGGAACTCCGTTCACTTCGTTCACTCCGGCCCCTCCCATTGTCTCCTTCGTCCTCGCTAAGCGAGAACTTGTATCCAACGGACCAGATAGCAGATTTAACGGGAGGACTGGGTGTGGACAGCTGGGCGTTTTCAAAGTGTTTTGATAAGGTACTGTACAACGAGTCAAATGCAGAACTGGCAGCTGCCGTGAAACATAATTTTGGGGTTTTAGGATGCGACAACATAGTAGTATCCAATAAGTTACTGGAGCCTGGGAACCTTTGCGACATCCTTGGAGAATTCAACCCCGACGTTATTTTCCTGGACCCTGCAAGACGCTCATCCACTGGCAAGAAAGTATTCCTCCTGGAAGACTGCCAGCCGGACGTTCTCGCTCTTAAAGAAGAACTCCTGGCCGCCGCCCCGCTGCTGCTACTGAAGCTCTCCCCTATGGCCGACATCACCATGCTGCACAGGCGGCTGGGCCAGGAAGTAACTGACATTCATGTAGTTGCCTTTGACGGCGAATGCAAGGAACTGCTTGTCTTGCTTCAGCGCGGTTACTCTGGTCCCGCGACCCTTACCATCCACGAAGACGGCACTACCCTTTCCTTCCCGGAATACTATACAGAGTCTCCTGCGCCCTTTGCTGGAAGAATTCTTTATGAACCAGGAAAGTCTTTAACCAAAGCCGGGCTGTTTGACTATCCCTGTTCCATTGGCTATAAGAAACTGGCAAAGCACACTCACCTTTATATCGCTCCAGACAATTACAAGGTACTTCCTGGTAAATACTTCAAGATAGAAAAAGTTCTGCCCCTTCAGAGCAGAACCATAAAAGAATTATCCAAGCAAAGCCTTGCCGCAGAAGTCTCCTGTCACAATATCCCCATCACCTCTGAAGACCTCAGGAAGCGCCTCCGCACCACATCCAGCGGGGTAAATCACATCTTCGCCGCCTCCACCCCCTCCGGCAACATCCTTTTATTTACTTCCATTTTTTAAGCCAATGCTGATAATCAGCCACTTACGCATTTCAACTTAGCAATTTTTGCCAAGTTAAAATGCGTAACTTATTAATAATCAATTATAGTTCAAAAAGCTTAGTTTTTCAAATACTTTAGCCAGAAGGCGCGGTGAGCTGCAGTGTCGTGAGCGCCCTGGTAACCGCGGTATCCATGCATGCCGTCAGGGTAAATCATAAGTTCAAAGGCCTTGTTCGCCTTCTGCAGAGCGTCGATAAGCTGCAAAGTATTCTGGAAGTGCACGTTATCATCTCCCGTTCCGTGCGTAATGCCCAGCATTACAGGTGCTACAGCGGCAGCATCGGCAGCAGTCTTGGCATAAGTTGCAGGATAAGACTTGATTCGGTCCACAACCTTGGTCTTGGCGTAGCCTTCCGGATTGGTCTGGGGGCTTTCCATGAAACGCTCAGTATAATGGGTATCGTATAAAGCCCAGTCATAAACTCCGCCGCCGGCAATACCGTAATGGAAGACATCGGAATGATTGGTAACAAGCAAAGTGGTCATTGTTCCACCGAAGGAGAAACCCTCTACACCAATCTTATCGGCTTTGACATAAGGCAAAGACTGCAAATACTTGCCCCACTCCACAAAATCCTCCACTTCTACAATATCCAACTGCCTGTAAATGCAATCCAGGCCGGCACGGCCGTTATGACCGGCTGCACGGCAGTCAAGAGTAACCTCAATGATGCCGTTCCTGCTCCACCACTGGTTAGCCGAATTCTCATTATAGGTAATCCAGCTGTCACGAACCCGCGGAGTATCCGGACCTCCGTAAATATCTACGTGAACAGGATATTTCCGTGACGGGTCAAAACCCTTGGGATAAATAATGAAACCGGGCAGGATAAAGCCGTCGTGTGTTGTAAAATAAATCATCTCCGGCAGGGCCAGCTTGCTTAAATCATTATTGTACATACCGGCCAGGTCAGCTACCTTATATGCACCCTTTGCTGCAAACTTATCCTTTGCCGATGCCACCTTGTCCGTGTCAAACATCCAAATCTGGTTTGGAGTTTTGAAGTTGCTGAAGGAAGCTGTGAAGTGCTTGTTGTCAGGTGACATGACTACCTGGGAGACATCGTAATCAGTATCGGTCAGATTATATATCTTTCCCTTTTTGTCCACCTTGTAAAAACCGGTGCGTACAGTGGATTCGCGACGGGCGGTAAAGTAGACATCGCCCTTCTTCTCATCCACCTTCAGAAGATCCACCCTCCAGTTGGGACCGTCGGTCAGTCTCTTAAGGGTTTTGCCATCGTAAGAGAGGAAGTATATCTGCTGCCATCCGGTCTCGAATGAACGGGCCATATAAAGCCCCTTCTCGGTGAAAACCATGCCCTCAATCCAGTCCAGCCAGGTTTTGTATTCCTCGTGGTAGATATGTGTCTTGGAACCGTCGGCAGCGGAGACGCTGTATAAATCAAGGGTATTCTGGATTCGCGGCTCACGCGAGATGAAAAAGGCCTTGCTGTCAGCTCCCCAGAAAGGAGTTCCAAAATACTGGTCCTCTTCCTGGTCAAAGTCGGCCCACGTTGTCCTTAGCCCTTCGGAGCCCTCCATGCCGGATATGTCAACTATGCCGATGCGAACCTTGGGATTGGCCTCCCCCGCCTTCGGGTATCTGGTACGGCTCAGCTTGCCATCCTGGCCGAAGGGCGAATAAATAGGGAACATCGGCACTTCCGTATTGTCAAAGCGGTAAAAGCCTATCTTCTGGCTGTCGGGGCTCCACCAAAAGGCTTTATATCTTGATGGCCTTCCAAGAATTTCTTCATAATAAACCCAGGAAGCGTATCCGTTAAGAATCAGCTCGCTGCCGTCATAGGTGAGCTGGGTTTCTCTCCTGGAATCCACCTCTGCTATCCACAGGTTGTTATCCCTTGTAAAGGCTATCTTTGTGGAATCCGGGCTGAATGTCGGGTTCACTGCGCCTTCCGGTACAAACGGCAGCTGAATGTACTTTGCGGGACTTTTTACGCCTTCTTTTTTAGCAAAAGTCCGTGCGTTCACGCTGAAGTCATCGTCGCCGTTGAACAGTCCCCTGTACGTAAACACAACCTCATCATTGTTCAACCATTTATAAGCCATCGGGAACTTATAACCCTGCGCCATGGCTACCGCCGAACAATAAACCAACACAACAGATAAAAGAGCTAACTTCTTCATATACAATTATTTAAAACATTTGTCATTAAAATTGACCAAATAAACCTTTTCTGTAGCTCTGGTCAGGGCGGTGTACAGCCAGCGCAGCTGCTCCCGTTCCATCGGCTCCTGCCAGAAAGGATTATCAATGAAAACGCAGCGCCACTGTCCGCCCTGCGCTTTATGACAGGTCAAGGCATATGCATACTTTATCTGCAAAGCATTGAAATAAGGATCCTCCTTCACGGCGTCGTAACGCTTCTTCTTGGAAGTAATGTGAGCATAATCCTCATTAACACCTGTATACAAAGCATTCTGCTGCTCGTATGTTAGCGCAGGCGCCTCAGAAGAAAGCGCATCCAGGCAAACCTTGAAAACAAGTTCCTGGCTGTCATAATCCGGGAAAGAAAGCCTTGCCGTGGCAAAATGCAAACCGTAGCGCTCTTCATATTTGCCGATGCGAAGGAGGTCTGCGACATCTCCGTTTGCGATAAAATCTACCTGCTCAAGGTCCGACGGAATCTGGTAGCAGTTCTTCACCACCATAAGTTTATCGCCTTTGACAAGGTCCTCCTCCTTATACTGGATCTTGGCACGGATGCCGGCGTTATAACGGTTCGCCATCTTGTTGGAGCGGCACAAAACCATCGTCTCCCCTTCTCCGTACGAAGAATAAGCGTCGGACAGGACCTCCAGTAGTTCACCACCCGTAATACGCTCAATATCAGGGAATTTACCAGTCATAAGATGCAATTCCTCCATGCAGGTTTGGGCCACACCGTAATCAAAAAGCAGTTCCCTGAGGCGGGTGGCATTGGCCAGGATTCCGGACTCAGCCTTCTGGCGAACAACCGTAGTCATTGTTGCATACTCTACACCCCCGAAGCCGTTCATGACAGACTCGTCCAGAGCCGGGCTGTTCTCCATGCCCACAGGCGGCAACTGCGCCTTATCGCCCACAAGGAGCAACTTGCATTCAGCGCCGGAGCGCACAAAACCAATCAAATCCGCCAGCAAGTCGCCGGTGCCGAAAACATGTCCGGACGGCTCCTGGGCACCTCCTATCAGCGAAGCCTCGTCTACGATAAACAATGTCCTGACGGCCTTGTTATGGGAGATAGAAAAGAGGCCCATGCCGTCATCGGCAACAGACTTTTGACGGTAAATATGTTTGTGAATGGTGTAGGCGGAGCGTCCGCAGTAGTTTGCCAGCACCTTGGCGGAACGGCCGGTAGGAGCAAGCAAAACGTACCGTACATGGTACTGTTCCAGTGTTTTTACAACTGCCGCCAGAAGGGTTGTCTTTCCCGTACCGGCAAAGCCGGACAGGACCATGATATCGCTGTCTGTGCTGCCAAGGAAGGCCTCAATCTGCCTCAGACAGCGGTCCTGGCAAACTGTAGGATCAAATCCAAGGTTATCGGCAAAACTAATCATCGGCCTTGTGGACCAGTTTCTTATTCCTGTGGAACATAATTGAAATAGCTGCAATCACAGGGTAAATCTCCAACCGGCCAAGGAGCATGTCCAGGGTGTAGATGAATTTCACCATCGACGGCTCCCCGTTATAATTGCCCGCAGAGCCGATTTCTCCCAGGGCAGGGCCAACGTTGGCCAGGGATGCTATCGTACCGGACATGGCATTGTGATTGTCCGCACCGAACATAAGGCAAAGGACCATCGACAGTACGATAAATACCAGAAATACAGTGATATACAGTATGTGGGGGAAAACTTCTTCGTCGCTGAAGAACTTGCCTCCCACCTTGATTTTCGTTACGGATGAAGGATTGACGGTGCGCTTGCGCTGCCTTGTAATGGCTTTGAAAAGGTAGAGCATACGGTCGCTCTTGATACCGCCGGTGGTGGATCCGGCCATTCCGCACTGGATGCCCACATACATAAGCAGAACGCATGGCAGAAGCGGCCAAAGGCTGTTATCCGTGATTGCAAAGCCGGTTGTTGAAGCGTAGGCCGACACCTGGAAGGCACCGCTCATGAAAGCATCGCCCCAGGTCTTTTCAACACCCTCCAGCTTAAGGGACAATGCAACGATGACTGCAACTATGGCGATGGTGCAAAGATAGAAGCTCAATACCTTGTTTTTCAAGGGTTTAAGCGACCTTGTGGCAAAGATCATGAAGATGATGCCAAAGTGCACGGAGCCGGCAATCATGAAGAATATCGTAATGATATTAATGGCAGGTGAGTTAAATGCGGCGATGGACAGGTTCTTGGTGCTGAAGCCACCGGTGGCGCACACGCTGAAGGCGTGATTGATGGCGTCGAAGGGGCTCATTCCGGCAATCCAGTAGGCCAGGAAGGCGCTCAGGGCCAGTCCAAGATAGACATAGGTGAAAATGTATACCGTCTTGTTTGCCCGGGCCATATAGCTGTCTTTTGACAGTGCCGACAGCTCCATGTTGGCCAGTCGCAGCTTCACCGGGCTGGATGACGGGATAATGAGAAGAAGGAATACAACTACTCCCAAACCGCCGATAAAGTGGGTGGAAGACCTCCAGAACAGCAGGCTGTCCGGCAGGGCCTCTATGTTTTCAAGAATGCTGGAGCCGGTTGTAGTAAAACCGGAAACACTTTCAAACCAGGCGTTTATGACCGTAAACGGCCCGCCCCACAGAAGATAAGGCAGCATTCCGAAGATGAACGACAGCACCCAGGACAGGAAGATAATCATGTACCCGTCCTTAAGGGTTATAACCTCATTCTTCCTTACAAATATGAACGGGAAGGCGCCGGTGATGAAAGTGATTATGAAACTGATAAGAAAAGCAGCCAAAGCGCTGTCATTCCCGTTTTTCAAGGAAACAAGAATGGACAAAAACATAAACAATGCACTTACCAGAAGCGCAAAGCCTACATTACGCGATATGACTTTAAGGTTCATCAGCCGTTATGACTTTCGCCCCGCAGGGCCTTGATACGGCGGCGGAGCTGAAGATTCTCCTGGGTAATTTCAGAAATATTGTCACTAAGGTCCTTCAGCTGGTCATCTCCCTCGAATTCGGTGGTATACGCCTTTCCAAAGGTCCTGTAATTGCGCAGGGAACCCAGCATCTTGTAAATAGGATTCACATAGTAGACAGAAAGGAAGAAGAGCAGCAGCAGTACCAGTACAAGTCCTACGGCAACAGCTACGGCGCCCGGAATAATACTGCGGTAGAATCCCCTCTCAAAAGTGGCCGAATTGTGCTGCAGCTCGTTGTAAATCGCGGTATTAAGCACGTCAATATCCCCGTGCAGGCGGTTGTAGACAGGCTGAAGACGCTCGAAGTACCAGGACCTGGAATCGATAAAATCGGCCTCAAGAACATTCGGAAGCTCAAGGGAGGTTAGCATATAGGCACTCCAGGAATACTCCACGGAGTCTGCCAGGTTCTGCATGTTGATTGAACTGAGCGACGTGCGCAGGCTGTCGCAGTGGGCAAGGAACTCCGACCTGTTGAAGTCCGGGAGAGTATTGTTGTCTTCGTCTCCGATGACGGCCAGGATGTTCAGGTTGTATGCGTCCGTAACATTGGACAGTTTCTGGGCCGCATTGATACTCTCTATATTGTCTGCGATTAGGTCTGACACATAGTTGCTCATGCTCCGGTACTCGAAGATTGAGATTGTGGTGGAGATAAGCAAAATCATGGCGATAGCGGTAAGACTAACTGTAATCTTACCCCTCATCGTCAGTTTGAACCTGCCCAGTATTTTCTTTATACTTGCCATTTTACAAACATTGTATCTTTGCAAATATAGCAATAATTTTCTCTATTAGAGAACATTCATGCTCTGTTCCCGCATTTTTTCAAGCTCGTCCTTCATTTTGACGACGCACTTCTGTATGCCGGAATGGTTTGCCTTTGAGCCGGTGGTATTGATTTCCCTGCCGATTTCCTGGATGATGAAGCCCAGTTTTTTGCCGGGGTAAGGCTCCCCTTCCATGGTTTCCAGGAAGTACTTGCAATGCTGGCGCAGACGGACCTTTTCCTCGTTGATGTCAAGCTTCTCCAAATAGAAAATCATCTCCTGTTCAAAACGCTGAGGGTCAACTTTTTGACCAAGTTCATCCAAGTTATGCTTTAGCTTCTCGCGGACAGCTTCAATCCTCTCCTGCTCATAGCCTTCCACTTCTTCATACAGGGCCAGGATATTGGCAATTCTGCTGCGGATATCGGCATCAAGGACAACTCCTTCTTTTTCACGGTATGCCTCTACTGCAGAAAGAGCTTTGTCAAAGACTTCATCCAGCAAAGGATAATCCTCTTCTGTTATTAGATCCGTCTTCCTTGAATCAAGGACATCGGGAAGGCGCAGAAGAGATGTCAGGATAAGACCGTCATATTGCTGGAGGTCTATTTCTTCCTTGGCGGCAAAGTCCTTGAGCTGGCCCAAATAAGAGCCAAGAAGCTCTGAATTAATAGGATGAGCAAGCTTTTCCGCCTGCTGCTCCAGGGTGATATAGACGTCGATTGTCCCCCTTTGCAGCCTCTGTCCGATCAGGTTGCGGATTGCAAGTTCCTTTTCCTTTGGCAGATATTGGGATTTAATGCCGATGTCGGCCGTTTTTCCGTTCAAAGTCCTGATTTCCACGGTCATCTTGCAGCCGGAGGTAAGAACAACCTCCGCCTTGCCGTAACCGGTCATTGATTTTACAGTATGCATACCTTATTTTATGTTAAAACCGGAACAGGGTGTTGTCCGAGTTCCGGTAATAAACTTGTAAATACTTCATTTACTTGATGATACCCTGCTCCTTGAAAATCTTGGTAAGGATGGCTACAGCCTTGTCTACCTGCTCGTTTGTATGGGTAGCCATGAGGGCGAACCTTACCAGGGTATCCTGGGGCGCACATGCCGGAGGAATTACCGAGTTGATGAATACTCCGTTCTTGAAAGCCTCTGCTGTGACGATGAAGGTTTTCTCCAGATCCCTTACATAAAGCGGGATGATAGGGCTTTCTGTGTCACCAATCTCAAAGCCGGCCTCGCGGAAGCGGGAAAGGGCGTAGTTGGTAACCTTCCAGAGAGCCTCAATACGCTCCGGTTCATTCTGGATGATGTGAAGAGCCTCAAGGGCGCTGGCCGTAGCGGCGGGAGTACATGACGCACTGAAGATATAAGTTCTTGCAGTATGGCGCAAATAGTTGATAATCACTTTGTTTGCTGCGATGAAACCGCCGATTGAAGCAAGCGACTTGCTGAAGGTGCCCATGATAAGATCAACCTCATCAGTGAGGCCGAAGTGGTTGCAGACACCGCGTCCCTGCTTGCCGAATACGCCAAGGCCGTGAGCCTCGTCTACCATGATGACAATGTTCTTGAACTTCTTCTTGAAAGCTACGATTTCCGGAAGCTTTGCAAGGTCGCCCTCCATAGAGAATACGCCGTCCACCACGATGAACTTTACAGCGTCATCGGGCAGTTTGCTGAGCGTACGCTCAAGGTCTGCCATGTCGTTGTGCTTGTAGTGGAGAGCCTTGGCGAATGAAAGCCTGCGGCCGTCTACTATGGAAGCGTGGTCCCTGTCATCACATATAATATAATCGTCCTTGGTAAGGAGCTGGGGAATCACACCGGAATTGACCGTGAAACCGGTAGCGAAACAAAGAGCCTCATCTTTGCCTACAAAAGCGGCGAGCTCTTTTTCAAGCTTGACATGGATGTCAAGAGTTCCGTTCAGGAAGCGTGAACCTGCGCAGCCGGAGCCATACTTACGCATGGCCTTGATGCCGGCTTCTATTACGCGCTCATCTCCGGTAAGTCCGGTATAAGCATTTGATCCGAACATGAGAACATTGTGGCCCTCCATCTCTACTTCAGTACCCTGCTTGCTCTCTATCTCCCTGAAATAAGGATATATACCCTTCTCTATCATCTGCTGGGGAAGTGTATATTTCGCTAATCTTTCTTCTAAAAGGTTCATATTCGTTGGTCTTAGTAACAGGCAAATATACTACATTCTCTCGAATTCACAAAGCACTTGGAAATTTTTTAACTATTGAAACGATACAATAAAAATAATAGAAGACACATCGGCAATAATCTGCCAAATAATTACTATATTTGACGAATTAAACAACATATTTATAATGGAAGAGAAGAAGCTTAATTTCCTTGAGGAAATCATTGAAAAAGACCTTGCAGAAGGCAAAATAGACAGCATCATGACCCGCTTCCCTCCGGAGCCCAACGGTTATCTGCATCTTGGCCACGCAAAGAGTATCTGCCTTAACTTCGGCCTGGCCCAGAAATACGGGGGCAAGACCAACCTGCGCTACGATGACACCAACCCCGTAAAGGAGGATGTAGAGTACGTAGATTCCATTAAGGAGGATATCAAGTGGCTCGGCTTCCAGTGGGACAAGGAACTATACGCTTCAGATTACTTCGACCAGCTTTACCAGTGGGCAGAGGACCTCATCCGGCGCGGCCTGGCCTATGTAGACGACCAGACCCAGGAAGAGATCCGCGCAGGCCGCGGCACCATCGACACTCCCGGAACAGACTCCCCCTTCCGCAATCGCAGCGTAGAGGAGAATCTCCGACTCTTCAGGGAGATGCGTGACGGCAAATACGCCGATGGTGAAAAGGTGCTCCGTGCCAAGATAGATATGGCTCATCCCAACATGATGTTCCGTGACCCTCTTCTTTACAGAATCAAACATGCGTCCCACCACCGTACGGGGGACAAATGGTGCATCTACCCGATGTACGATTACACCCACGGCCAGTGCGACTCCATCGAGCATATTACACACTCTATCTGCACCCTGGAATTTGACGTTCACCGTCCCCTGTACGACTGGTTCATTGAGACTCTGGGCATTTACCCCAGCCATCAGTACGAGTTTGCACGCCTGAACCTCACCTATACCCTCATGAGCAAGCGCAAACTGCTTGAACTTGTCCAGAAGCAGATCGTTTCCGGCTGGGATGACCCCAGGATGCCTACACTCTGTGGTGTCCGCAGGCGCGGTTACACGGCCGAGGCCCTTAAGATGTTCTGCGACAAGATTGGAGTTTCCAAGAGGGATCAGCTCATGGATATCCAGCTCCTGGAATGGTGTGTACGCCAGGACCTTAACGCCCGCAGCAACCGCTACATGGTGGTTCAGGACCCTGTGAAAGTCACCATCACCAACTGGCCGGAAGGCAAGGTGGAGTGGTTCGACTGCCCTCTTAACCCGGCAGAGCCTGAAGGCGCAACCCGCAAGGTTCCCTTCACCGGTGAACTCCTGATAGAAAAAGCAGACTTTATGGAGGACGCCCCCAAGAAGTTCTTCCGCCTGAAGCCGGATGGCGAGGTCCGTCTCAAATACACATACATTATCAAGTGCAACGAGGTCATTAAGGATGCCGAAGGTAACGTGGTAGAGCTCAAGTGCACCTACGATCCGACCACCCGTCCTGGCGGAGACCCTTCACAGTGGCGATCTGTCAAGGGAACCATCCACTGGGTTTCCACTGCTTTTGCAAAAGAGCTGGAACTAAGGAATTACGACCGTCTCTTTACCTTGGCTGATATGTCCCAGGTACCTGAGGACAAGGATTACAAGGACTTCCTGAACCCGGAATCCCTGACACTTGCCAAGGGTTATTCAGAGCCCGCCCTGCTTGAAGACAAGTCAGGAATCGCCGTTCAGTTCGAGCGCACCGGTTACTACTTCCTTGACAAGGACAGCACTCCGGAGCACCCCATCTTTAACAAGACTGTAGCCCTCAAGGACTCCTACAAGGTTGAATAGCTTATAGAGTTTTATTCAAAAAGACCACCCAGAAAGCCATGGACCCTTATTATTTGGCTTTTTGGGT
>OMVB01000088.1 GCA_900314395.1 uncultured Prevotellaceae bacterium
TGCGGATTTCCTGGTAACCGTCCTTCATCGTCTGGATATACTCCTGGTCCGAGGTGAGGCGAATAACCTCGTTGACAACATTTTCGGGAGTAAAATAGTACTGAAGCAACTCCTTGAAGACTTTGCGGCCGGCAATCAGGTTGCCCAGGCTTACACAGTCAATTTTGATAATCCTTTTGGCGATGGCGGCATTCAAGGCGCTGGTGGCATAGACAACAACCTGCGGAGTGCCTACGATAGCCGTTTCCAGCGATGCGGTACCGGAGTTTACAACAGCAGCCTTTGCATGGCGGACGATATTCTGTGTCTGGCCAAAAATCACTTGCAACTTGCTGTCCGGGCCTGCCCACAGGGCGTAATCCTCCATTGAACGCGACGGAGCGCCGGCAACGAGGAATTTGTAGTCTTCATAACCGGGAGTCGCGGACAGAATATCAGCAAACTGTTTGAAAACAGGCATCATATACTTGACCTCACCCTTTCTGGAGCCGGCCAGAAGGGCGATATAAGGCTTGCCGCAGGCTGCTTCCGGGGCGGGCAAATGAGCGTTATTGTCTACAGCATCGATAAGAGGATTGCCGCAATAGACATATGAAATGCCCTTTTTGTCGAAGTATTCTTTTTCAAACGGGAAAACGATGAAGAGTTTGTCCACGAACTTCTTTATTTTGCGGATTCTGCCCTCCCTGGAGGCCCATACCTTCGGTGCGATATACCAGAAGACCTTAAGACCGTGATTATGGGCGAATTCGGCAATTTTCAGGTTGAAACCGGGATAATCGATAAGTATTATCACATCCGGCTGCCAGGAAAGGATATCCTGCATGCAAAATTTCAGATTGGCGGAGATCGTCCGTGCCTTCAGAAGTACCTCTTTGAAGCCCATCACGGCAGTGTCCTTATAGTCTTTGACCATGGCTGCTACCCCGGGCCTGTAAGCCTGTGATACATCGTTCATGAAAGAGCCTCCCCAAAAGCGGACATCGGCCTTGGGGTCCTTTTCAAAAAGGCCCTTCATAAGATTCGATCCATGCAAATCTCCGGATGCTTCACCAGCTATAATATAGTACTTCATATAGTCTGAAATCTTTAGGTTTGAAGCAAAATGGCGACGTCCTCCTTTTGGCCAACCACCCAAACAACGTCACCAGTCGTAAAGGGGATATCCACTGCGGGCTGATACAGTTTGCCATCCTTGGTCTCTACTCCTGCGATTAGGCAGTGATAATCCTTTCTGATGCCACACTCCCGGATAGTCTTCCCGTTGAACGGAGACTGTTCGTGTATGATTACCTGGCGCAGAACCATCTCGCTGCGAATCGCGATGTCGTCGTCCATAACCCGGCCACTGGCCTTGAGCTCCAGGGAGAAGACTTCCATATCTGTATCAGTGCCAATTACTTGCAGGACATCCTGCGGGAAAATATGCTCATGCGCTTCCGGAACGTTAATCCTGACATTTCCGCGCAAAATGGAAGCAACATGAATGCTGAAGCGCCGCCCAAGATTAAGCTCTGCAAGCGTTTTACCAGCCCACTCGGAATCGCCAGGAACAGTGAAATCGGCAAAATGCAAATCCTTGGAAATAAGGCGGGAAGCGTACTCCGGCTGCTTCTTTCCAAGATATTCCGCCTGCACGTCCCGTGCCCTTAGGTTATCCCTGAAATTACTCTCTATCCTGAGCGACTGCCTGCGGATAAGCCGGCTGCTCAGAATGAACATAATAGCCGCAAACGCCAGCAGGAACACCGGGATACCCCTCAGGTGGAAGAGACTGTAAAGGACATAGAAAATAAAGCCCATCGCAATCAGCATACGGATAACCACAATCGCCACAAGCGGGGCAACGTAATTGCGGTTCTCTGACCACAGGGTCTTGAAATCATCGGAAAAAGTATGCCTGAGACTGATCGTATAGAGGAAAGGTCCCAGGACAAGGAGTATAACCAGCGCCGATATCGCCTTTCCAACGGCCCCGGGGAGGATATTGTCCATCAGCGGAACAAACCAGAGGAAAGCAACAGCTGTAATAGCAAAAGACACAATTCCATATATGAGAACAGTGCCGATGGTAGATTTAAGATACTTCCGCCAGCTGCTGGTATCTTCCGTTGCCGTAGTGGCACCCCTGGACGCATAGCGATCCGCCACAGCCAGCCACTTGGCCGGCAGGTGCCTGCTAACAAAGCCATATACGGGCTCTGCAAGGCGGATCATGTATGGCGTCAGGAAAATAGTAATAACGGATACTGCAACCACAATCGGGTACAGGAAATCACTGGTCACCTTGAGCGACTGTCCCAGGGCGGCGATAATAAAGGCAAACTCGCCTATCTGCGTAAGGCTGAATCCGCATTCAAACGCCGTCTTAAGCGATTGTCCGGACAACAGGACACCGATGGTTGCAAAAGTCGCCTGGCCGATGATAACGGTAAGTGTAATGACGATAATGGGGACGGCATACTGCAAAATCATAGCCGGATCCACCATCATTCCTACAGACACGAAGAACACTGCGCCAAAGAGGTCTTTAACGGGACTTACAAGTTTGTCAATACGCTCAGCCTCAAGGGTTTCCGCAAGGATGGAGCCCATGATAAACGCACCGAAGGCAGCGGAAAAGCCCATTGCCGCGGCAAACACTACCATGCCGAAGCAAAGCCCCAGCGCAACTATGAGCAGGGTCTCTCCGGAGAGCATCTTGCGGGTTTTCTTAAGGAGAATCGGTATTACATACAATCCTACGACAAACCACAGCACAAGGAAGAAAGCCAGTTTGGCGATGCTCCGGACAAGTTCAAAGCCGTTCACACTGTTACTAACGGCGATGGTGGACAGCATAACCATAAGGACAACTGCCAGGATATCCTCCAGGATAAGTATGCTCAGCACCAGGCCGGTGAACTGTTTCTTGCGCAGACCAAGATCGTCAAACGCCTTGTAAATAATTGTGGTAGAGGACATTGCAATCATTCCACCAAGGAAGAGAGCATCCATCTTCTGCCAGCCGAAGAATGAACCCACGGTAAAGCCCAGGAAAATCATTCCAACTATTATGACAAGGGCCGCCACAACGGCCGTTCCGCCTACCTTGAGTATCTTTTTAAAACTGAATTCAAGGCCAAGGGCGAACAGGAGGAAGATTACACCGATATCGGACCAGAGATGTACGTTGACTGTGTCCACAACGGACGGAAGCAGGCCGAAGTGAGGACCTGCCAGGAAACCGGCCACTATGTAACCTAGCACAAGCGGCTGTCCAAGCTTCTTGAATATCAACGTCATAGCGCCTGCGAAGATAAGAATCAACGCAAGGTCCTTTATCATTGGTTCAAGTTCTCCCATATCAATATACTCTGCTGCCGAAGATGGCCGTTCCTATCCTGACGATTGTGGCACCGTATTCAAGCGCTACGGGCCAGTCTCCGGACATTCCGATGCTTAACTGGTCAAATCTGTCAAGCTGCGGGAAATTGTTATTAATCAATTGTTTAAAGTCGCTGATTTTACGGAAGTCGGCGCGGATTACAGCTTCATCGGAGGTATTTGTTGCCATACCCATGAGACCGCGGAGCCGCACTCCCCTCCATTGGCGGGACAACAGCGGCAGAATCTCTTCACAGGAGAAGCCCTGCTTTGTTTCTTCCGCGGCGACGTGGAGCTCCAAAAGGACATCGGTCACCCGGCCGTTTTCAACGCCCCATCGGTCTATAGCCTCAAGAAGATGCAGGGAATCAACGGACTCCACCATTTTCACATAGGGCAGGACCATCTTAAGTTTATTGGTCTGCAAATGGCCGATAAAGTGCCAGCAGATGTCCTTGGGCAAAGCATTAACCTTGGCCATGAGTTCCTGCGGCCGGCTCTCTCCGAAGCACCTGTGACCGGCACGGTAAGCCTCCATTACAGCCTCTGCCGGATGAAATTTTGAAACTGCCACCAGGAGCACTCCAGATGGCAGTTTATCAAGTATGGCTCTTAAATTATCTTCTACCATTACGCTGCTGTTGTTGCTGTCTTCTCTGGGCTTCTTCCAGCATCTGCTGCCACCTGCTCTTTGCAGCGGGCTTATTCTCCGATGCACGCAGACGTGCGTAAACATCCTCCGGCTTCACTACCCACTTGCGGATAATCCAGGTCGTAATCATCGTAATGATATTGGAAAGCAAATAGTAGTAGCTAAGACCGGATGAAAGGCTGTTACAGATGACAAACATCATGATAGGCATGAAGTAAACCGTCATGAAACGCATCATCTTGCCGTTGGGGTCGTTGCTGGACATCTGTGTCTGGGTGATCTTGGTATAGAAGAACATGGACACGGCCATCAGCAGGGCGAACAGTGAAAGGTGGTCTCCGATAAGCGGGATACTGGTGCCGAAGTTGACCACTGAATCGTATGCACTGAGGTCTTCAGCCCAAAGGAAAGGCTGCTGACGAAGCTCGATAGATGCAGGGAAGAACCGGAACATAGCCCACAGAATCGGGAACTGGAGCAACATCGGCAGGCAACCGCCGAACATGCTTGCTCCCGCCCGTTTATAAAGGGCCATCGTCGCCTGCTGTTTCTTCATTGCATCCTCCGGCTTGGGATATTTTGCATTGATTTTTTCAACCTCCGGTTTCAGGATCTGCATCTTTGCCGATGATGAGAAGGATTTATACGACAGAGGGAATACCACAATCTTGATGAAGATGGTCATCAGGAGGATGATGATACCGAAGTTGAGGTTGAAGCCGTTCAGGAAGTCGAATACCGGGATAATCACATACTTGGTGAAAAGGCCGATGATGCTTCCTCCCAGAGGGATGGTCTTCTCATATTTCTGGTCCAGAGCCTTAAGTCCGCGGTAGCTGTTGGGACCGAAGTAGAACTCGTGTTCGTAAACCCTGTCTGCCGTGGAAGTAAGGTCAAGTTCCTTCTTGAAACGTGCGCCACAGGCCATCAGGAAGTGCCCGGGCTCGTTTTCCGGAACAAATACTACTGCCGACTGCAGGGCGTCGAAGTTGTCCTTTGCCCTGAAGATTGCAGAGAAGAACTGCTGGTGATATGCCAGCCAGGAAATCTTTGAATTGACGGAAACGTTGCCATTGCGGCCCTTTGCGAACTCCTCAGGGTCGTTATCGCCGTCAAGACGGTAAGCAGCCTTGGAGTACTGGACCTCATTGCGATAGCCCTTTTCCATCCTGGGGATTACCACGTTCCAGTCTACATCATAAGAAAATACGTTCTTGGGGATGTTCAGGTTTACAAATGACAGCTTGTTATCTACAAGATAAGAATCTTTCTTGAGGGTGTAAGCCTGCTCTATGTAACCGCCGCCGGTAAAAGGAAGGCGCATTACAACGGAACTGTCCGTTACGCTGGCAATCTCAAAGTTAAAGTCCTTTGTATTGACGAGCTCATTTACGTAAATAGCTACGTTATAAGTACATGAGTTGGGGTTTACAGCACAGTTGAAAATGTAAAGGTCACTCTTGTCATAGTTTGCATAATCCTTTACATGTGCGGAATAAGGCTGACCGCCTTTTGTTGTAAGGGTAACTTCCAGTTTATCATTTGAAAGGGTAACCAGCTGGGCCTCTGCGGCCTCTGAAGCCTTGACAAGAAGGCTGTCCTGATAAGCAGCAGCTGCTGCAACGACAGGGGCTGTCTCCTCAGGAACGGCTTCTACCTCTTCCTTAATGACGCCGGCCGCGATAAGAGAGTCTCTTCTGGCCCCGGCAATTGAATCTGCTATCCTCTGCGCCTCACGCTGTATAAGCTCTACAGAATCTGCAATGTGCTTCTGGGCTATCTGTGCAGCGCGCTGCTTCTCCATCTGTTTTGACTGGAACATCATAAAGCCGATCATGATGACGGCTATGAGCACCCAGCCTACAACGGTATTTTTCTTCATTTTTACTCTTCTGTTTCGTTAGTGTCCTCTTCCATCTTGAGAATCTTGGCCTCAAGTTCCTTGAGCTCCTTGCGATAGCCGTCTATCTTCTCCTGCATCTGGCTTATGAGAGCCTCTGCATTCTTGGATGCTGCAAAGAAGCCGATATTGTTTTCACATGTCTGGGCCTCCTGCTGCAGGCGGTTGTACTGCTGGATGAGCTTATCCTTCTCTGAGAGAGGCCTCTGGCTCTTCGGGGCGTTCTTTCCTGAGCTCTGGCGGCTGCTGCGGCCACCGCCCAGAAGTTCACCGAATTTCTCTGCGATAGCATCCCTGTACGCCTTGTTGATAGCATCTTTCTCACGGAAAGGAACAAAGCCGATGGCGTTCCACTTTTCCTGGAAGGACTGAAGGAGATCTTTCATGAGGCTCTTGTCCTCTGAAGGCTCCATGGCCTTGATTTCCTCTACAAGGGTCTTCTTTGCACGGAGATTCTCACGGATGCCGGACTCACTCTTAGCGTTTTCCTCCTTGCGGGCGAAGAACTCGTCGCAGGCGGCGCGGAACCTCTTCCAGAGAGCCTCTGCCTTCTTGCGGGGAACAGCGCCAATTTCCTTCCACTCTTTCTGGAGTTGGATAAGTGCGTCGGTGGTCTTCTTCCACTCTGTGCTGTCCTTGAGGGCTTCCGCTTTCTCTACGATGGCCAGTTTACGCTCTGCGTTAACGGACATTCCGTCCTTGTATTCTGCGTAGAATACGCGCTTGCGCTCAAAGAACTTGTCATTGGCGGCGCGGAAACGGGCGTAAATCTTCTGGTTTTCCTTCTTGGAAGCGTAGCCGATGGTCTTCCATTCCTTCTGGATTTCCTCTATCTCCTTGGTGAGGGTGCTCCACTCGGATGAAGCGATCTCTTCCTTTGCAACAATGGCCTCCACCTTCTCACAAAGGGCAACCTTGGCTGCAAGATTTTCTTCGTACTTCTCTTTTTGGCCCTCGAAGTAGGCCTGGTAATTCTTGTTTATCTTGGCTGTAGCAGCCTTGAAGCGGTCCCAGATCTGCTCTCTGTATTCCTTGGCAACGGGGCCGAACTCCTTCCACTGCTCATGCAGTTTCTGGAGCTCCTTGAAAGCGTCGATAACGTTCTCCTCCTCTGCCAGGCGCTCTGCTTCCTCGCAGAAGCCCTGCTTGGCCTCAAGGTTCTTCTTGAAATCGAGGTCGCGCATGTCGCGGTTGATCTGCACCTTGTCGTAGAATTTCTCTACGTAGAACTGATAGGTGTCGTTAAGGTCACGGAATGCAGAAACAGGTACAGGACCAATCTCTCTCCAGCGGGCCTGGATGGCACGGAACTCAGGGAAGGTGGCGGTAACGTCCTCCTGCTTGTCTACAAGGGCTTTCAGGTCCTCTATGACGGCCTGTTTGGCAACAAGGTTGGCGCTACGCTCTTCCTCAAGCTTGCGGGCGAATTCTGCGCGTTCCTTCTTGAAGAGGGAATACAGGTGTTTGAAGCCGTTTTCCACGGATTCGAATATGTTTGAAGAAGCCTCTGCCTCCTCTGCGGTATCGGCCGGCTTCAGTTCTGCTTTTTCCTTTGAAAGTTTTTTATAAAATGCGGTCTTGATGTTTTCCGCCTCTTTTGCCCTCTTCATCCTTTCATCATCGGCCATAAGGCTTTCAAACTGCTTGGAGAGTTCTCCCAAAGTCATATCCGCATAGTTTACAGCTACATCCTCAGCAGCGGGAACTTCATTTACTGCCTGGGGGTTAATTTCTTCACTCATAATTAAAGTTTTATAAAATAAAAAATCAGTTTTTCCGGTTAAGTTTCAAGATTGCAAATATAACAATATTTATTTATTTTTGCCGATGATTTACATATTTATTTGAAGCCGATGAGAATTGATATACTTACCGTTGTTCCGGAACTGCTTGACAGCCCGCTCAGTCACTCTATCGTAGGACGCGCCATTAAGAAAGGCCTTGTGGAAATCCATATCCACAATCTGCGGCAGTACGGCCTGGGCCCGCGCCAGAATGTAGACGACTACAGTTACGGCGGGGACGCCGGCATGGTAATGATGGTGGAGCCGGTAGACAAAATGATTGCCCAGCTTAAATCAGAGCGTGACTACGACGAGGTCATTTATATGTCCCCGGACGGCGAAATCCTGGACCAGGGCATCGCCAATGAGCTGTCTCTCAAGGAAAACATCATCATTCTCTGCGGCCATTACAAGGGTATTGACCATCGCATCCGCGAGCATCTTATAACCCGCGAGATTTCTGTGGGAGATTACGTAGTAAGCGGCGGAGAAATCCCCGCCGCCTTGCTTGCTGATTCAATTATCCGTCTTATTCCGGGTGCACTTACCGATGAGACATCGGCTCTTAGCGACAGTTTCCAGGACGGTCTTCTTTCCCCTCCTGTCTACACGCGTCCGGCAGATTACAAGGGATGGAAAGTGCCTGATGTCCTTCTTAGCGGTAATCCTAAGCTTATCCAGAAGTGGCAGGATGAGCAGGCTCTCGCCCGCACCAAGGCTCTCCGCCCGAACCTTCTTAAAAAATAATCAGAACTTATAACTGAGTTTTACGATGAAGTTTCTGGTGGCCTGGGGGAAGACGCCTTCTTCCTGGTACCAGCCGCCGTTTTCAAAGAATGCCCGGTACACCCACGCATCGGCATAATACTTCTTGTTGAACAAATTGTTAACGAAGAAGCCCAGGCCCATGCTGCCAGTCCGCAGGGGAAATTCAAAGCAGAGAGAAGCGTCGGAGACAAAATAGGACGGAATACACCTGTCGGCAGACTCGGTATTATCCCAGTACTGTTTGCCTACGTACTTGCCCGTAAAGCTGAGTTTTGTGCCTTTGAGGGCCTTGCAGGCCACATTATGCAAAGGAAGCCACTCTGCTGCGCCGGCTGCGGTGACAGACGGGGACATAAGCATAGTCACCTTTTTGAAAGTTTCTGTCTGCTGGCCGATGTAACCCCAGTCGTCAAGGTTATCATAGACCTCATAATACTTGGTGTAGTCCTTTATCTTGTTGGTGCTGAGGGTCAGATTTCCGCTTAACGAGAAACAGTCCAGAGGCTTCCATCCTGCGGAAAATTCCACTCCGCGGCGGTAACTGCGGTCCACATTGTCCTTGATTGCATAACCCGATGCCGACAGTTCACCGGTCTCCAGAAGCATGTCACGGTACTCCATCATATACAGGTTTACGCCCGCGATGAAGGTCTTTCCGGTGTAATTGTAACCAAGTTCAAAGTCAACCATTTTCTCCGGCTTCAACTCCCGCGCTGTGCCTTCAAGGTTATTGCTTTCGATTATTTCCTTGATATCGCTCCTGCCAGGTTCCCTGTTACCGTAAGCAACTGAGGCATAAAGCTTTCCGTTACCGATAGCCGCGGAAAGTCCGGCCCTGGGATTAAAGAAATTCCAGGTGGTTCCGTATCCCATCGGCAAATCATCTTCATCGTCGATGCCACTCATATCAAGGCGTACACGGCGGTACTGAATGTCAGCAAAGGCAGTAAGCCATCCCCCAAGCAGATACTCTCCCCTGCCAAAGATGTTCAACTCTTTCTTAATGCCCTGGTTAAAGTACCAGTTATTGCCGGCGTCGGGAGAGTTAAGCGCCTCATAATCAAAGTCATAGCCAAGAGCTTTATGCCACTGCAACTCTCCGTAATGGTCGCCACGGTAACGGGAAAGATTCACTCCGGCCACAAAGTTCAGGCGCTCATTCTTGTATTTGGCTTCCGTATTCAGGACCCAGTAGCCGTTGTCCATGGTCTTGCGGAAGATGACATCGCCTTTTGTCTTTGCAGTCACATCTCCGTAAGCGAAGGATGCAGGGAATCCGTATGCCGACAGTTTCTTGCCTCTTTTATAACGCTCATTAAAGCCGTAACCATCTGTGTAATTGAGAGTTGTAATCCATGTCCAATTGCCTGGGAACTGATGCGTCCAGTTAAGCTGGAAGTGCTGCTGGCGATAGTTGTCCGTATGGTTGCGGTAATACTTGGGATTGCCGGCCTCATCGTAATAAATACCCTCAGGATTGTAAGTACGGTCACGGGCCATATCGGCAAGGGAAACACCCGTCCAGGTGATACCGGTCTTCTGCTCTCCGCGAAGGTAGGTCAGTCGCAGGGAATTGTTTCCGTGCAACCAGCCCAGGACGGCCAGAACAGAAGACGCGTCTCCCCAACCGTTCCGTACATATCCTTCCGTTGTGTTGTAAGACCATACAACATCGAAGTACAGGCCGCTGCTCAAAAGTCCGGAAGAAGCCCTTAGCGTTGCAATCCCGGTATCATATGAGCCCGCGCTGAAGTCTGCAGAGAACGACGGCCCAACGCCAACGAACGCCGTATTCATGTTGATGCTGCCACCGAATGCTCCCGCTCCGTTTGCCGATGTTCCCAGACCTCTCTGGACCTGAACACCGGACAGGATTGAGGTAAGAGCCGGGATGTTCACCCAGAACACTTCCTGCGATTCCCCGTCGTTCAGGGTGATACCGTTAAGTGTCACGTTGATCTGGGAGCCCTTCGAGCCGCGCAGAGTCATTTTTGAATAGCCGATTCCGGTTCCGCCCTCATGGCTCACCACTACTGAAGGTTGCAGCGCCAAAGTCATTGGCAATGAATTGATTGGATTGCTTGAGCGCAGCTCCTGCGTGCCTACCATTGTGTAAGTTACCGGGGTGGATTTTCCGGCCCTTGAAGCCGATACCACAATGCTGTCCAGCCTCTCCTGTTTCTCAATCTCCTGTGCCGATGCTGTCCCGGCCATGCTTGCGGCCAGAACGGCCGCCGAAATAAATAAAAAACCTCGCATAAATGTTAGTTGTTATGCAAGGGGCGCATCCTGTGATGCTTGAGGTCAAGCTTCCCTACGTCGGTATTAACCGCATCAGGTTCCTTGGGTGTCTCTCAACCGGCCGCGCCGGTACCCCCGCTTGTTATTTAAATAATTGTTACTTAGTTACTTAATCTCTTCCAGTTTAATCTCGTATAAACGTTTCCAGTACTTGCCAGTCAGGTAAATCTTCTTTGTATCCGGGTTGTACGCAATGCCGTTAAGGACATCAGTCCTGCTGTCCCTAAGGCTGTCAGGAAGCAGGCCTGTGCAGTCCACAGTTGCCTCTACCCTGCCGTCATCGGGGTTGATAATGACAATAACGTCCGATGTATAAACATTGGCCCAAATCTTTCCGTCAATATACTCCAGCTCGTTCAGATACTTAACGGCCTTGCCATTCAGCTTTACAACCACAGTACGTTTCACCTGGTACTTCCCGTCCATGAAATAAAGCTTTGAAGAACCGTCGCTTGCAATCAGCTGCCTGCCGTCCGTTGTAATACCCCAGCCCTCTCGCGGATACCTGTACGCCTGCTTGTATTCCAAAGTTTCCGCATCATAAACAAAGGCGACCTTGTTAGTCCAGGTAAGGATGAACAACTCCCCGTTAAACATCACAGAACCCTCTGCAAAGTACTTATTGGCAAAATTAAGGTTTCGCACAGGCTTGCCGCTGACCAGATCCACCTCACGGAACTTGGACTCCCCCTTCTGCCCCGTACTCTCAAACAAGCGGCCACGGTCAAAGAAGAGCCCCTGTGTATAAGACCCCTCATCATGAGGGAACTCCTTAACCACAACAGCCTTATAGCGCTTCACGGCAGCATCGGCACATGAAGACAACCCCGCCCCCGCAAAAACAATCATCAGTATAACTATAAGTACTTTTCTCATCATCCCTTCTATATTTCGTCCTTTGACATATGACTGACATATCTCGAATTGCAAAATTAGTGCAAAAATCAGCTATTTCAAAACAGGAGATGATAAACTTGAATTTTCTTTGTACCTTTGCAAACTGAAAGGTGAGACGATCTGTCGCGCCCACATGGGTGAGGAAAGTCCGCACAGGAAAGGGCACCCGGCTGCGGAAAGCGCAGAAGGGAGTAATCTTTTGAACGGCGTAACAGAAAACAACCGCCCGCAAGGGCAAGGGTGAAAACGCGGGGTAAGAGCCCACGACGCTGCATGGCGACATGCTCCGGGTACGCCACCGGGCCTGCAAGACCAAATATACCGGCAAATGAGGGCTGCCCGCCCGATGCCGGGGGGTAGGTTGCGAAGATAAATGACAGGTTTAAAAACAGAAAGCGGCTTACGGTCTCACCTTTTTTTTTATTAAAGCATACGGAATAAAAAACCTGATCAGCAATGAAAGCGGTACTTATATATTCGGGAGGAATGGACAGCACTTGCCTCCTGTACAGATATCAGAAAGAGATTGCCCTGGCGGTGACATTCACATATGGAGCAAAGCAGGATGAAGCCCAGACCGCTTGTGCACAGTACAACTGCAACAAACTGGGAATCAAGCACTTGATTATACCCATCGACTTTATCGGCAAATATTTCCAAAGCAGCATACTTAAGGGCGGGGCCGATGTTCCCCATGCCGACTACGATGCAGACAACATGAAAAGCACCGTTGTCCCCTTCCGTAACGGAATAATGCTTGCCATTGCAGCCGGTCTTGCAGAAAGCCACGACCTTGACACCGTACTCATAGCCAATCACGCCGGAGACCATGCCATTTATCCGGACTGCAGGCCCGGATTCATATCGGCAATGGACAGCGCAATCTACGAAGGCACATATAAAAACATCCGCCTCCTGTCGCCGTACTGCAATATGACAAAACGGGAAATCGCCCTTGAAGGCAAAGAAAACGGCGTTCCCTTCGGGCATACATATTCCTGCTACGAAGGCCGCGAAAAGCACTGCGGAGACTGCGCCACATGCCGCGAAAGAAAGGAAGCACTGGAAGGCTTCGACCCAACGGAATATGAACTGTAAATAATTGAAATTCAAAGATATGTACTACGTAAGCAAACGCCTTGAAATATCATCGTCCCACAGCCTTCATCTCACCTACGAGAGCAAGTGCGAGTCCATGCACGGGCACAATTGGATAGTTATCGTCCATTGCAAGAGCGAGACTCTGAACGAGGACGGCATGGTCACGGACTTCACCGCAATAAAGAAGAAGATAAGCGGCACCCTTGACCACAAGAACCTCAATGAAATCCTGCCTTTCAATCCTACTGCAGAAAACATCGCCAAATGGATTTGCGACAACGTAGAAAACTGCTACAAGGTAGAAATCTGGGAATCCGAAAACAATAAGGCTATTTATGAGAAGTGATAGATATTTATCACTTAACAAATAAGAGCCCAATGTATAAG
Source organism: uncultured Prevotellaceae bacterium (assembly GCA_900314395.1). GTDB lineage: Bacteria > Bacteroidota > Bacteroidia > Bacteroidales > UBA932 > Cryptobacteroides. The sequence continues at coordinate 13,157 of OMVB01000088.1, forward strand.
GTAAACGAAATATTCTACTCTTTGCAGGGAGAAGGCTTTTGGACAGGAACTCCGGCGGTATTCCTGAGGTTCAGCGGATGCAATCTCAAGTGCCCGTTCTGCGACACAGACTTTACAGCATCGCAGCAGATGACAGAAGACAACATCGTTGACGCACTCCTGAAAACAGCCCCTGACTGCCGCAGGATAGTCATTACCGGCGGAGAACCCGCCCTTCAGCTGGACCAGGCTCTTGTAGACAGGCTCCACAAAGAAGGCTACATCATCCACATAGAAACAAACGGAACAAGACAGCTTCCTGAAGGCATCGACTGGGTAACATTCAGTCCAAAAAGCGACTGGCAGGCATCGGCAAAGACAGCAATCACCAAAGCCGACGAACTAAAGCTCGTCTACACCGGCCAGGACGCGGACAAATGGCTGGACTTCCCCGCAGACCACTACTTCCTTCAGCCGTGCTCCGGCGAAAACACAAAAGAGGTGGTAACATATATCATGTCCCACCCCCGTTGGCGCCTAAGTCTCCAGACTCATAAATATCTGAATATCAGGTAATTATTCAGCACCGAATTTATTCATCAGCTTAACTCTCAGTGACGCTGTCAAATCGTCGGCACCACCTTGTTCCGCAATGGCGAGCCAACGCTCGCTGAGAGAATAATCGCCAAGGATATAGCACGCTGTGGCAAGATTGAAGGCACTTTGGGCAACTTTCTGATCCTTGGAAGTCTGCGCCAGCTTTATCCATTTGTCCATGGCTGCGTGCCATCTGAAATTATAAGCATCCTCTGCCGCCGCATTCCAGTCTCCCGTGTCATAATAATAGAAATAGAAATTCTCCGGACGCCAGTTGGAAAGGAATTTTTGCGACGCCTGCTGTCCGATGGTTTTTGCCGGAGCTTCCATCAGTTTGCCGATGCCGCCGAACACCCTTACGGTATCTGTCTTGCCCATCGAATCATAAACGCTTACCCTCATTCGCAGCCGGGACTCCGTTTCCGCCTGCGTCTCCACAAGGAAAATTACGTCCTTGCCCGTATCCATAATCAGATTCAGGAGCGTATCACGCGAAGAATAATCGGCCCCTGGAGTAAGCGGCATGGAATAAACGTCCACCATGCCCTTGCCGTCAAAGTAATCGTCATCCAGCGAGTTGGCAAAGCCCTCAGCCAGATTCCTGGCGTTGATTGTATCCTTGCCATTGGAAACATAAACGACACCCATCTCCTTGCCGCCAAGGTCGTAACCCGACGAAGACGGCTGCCTCATCTGCAAATCCATCCTGTAAATACTTGGCGAGCAGGAACATACGGCAAGAAGCGCAAGGACTCCCGCAGCCAGGGAAACAGAAAACTTTTTCATACTACAAAGATTCAAAATCTGCTATAAGGTCATATTCATCGGCCGATACAATCCTTGCATTGAAGAAATGACCGGGCATCTGCTCCGGAGCAAGTCCCATGCGAGGATCATATTTGACCAGAATCTCACCGTCGACCTCCGGACTCTCATACTGGCTGCGGCACACAAGGATACCGTCGCTGAAGGAATCCGCGAGCACCTTTTCAACAGTGCCGATTCTTGACATATTGTATGCAAAAGATATACCACGCTGGACCTCCATAAGGGCGGAAAGCCGTCTTTCCTTGGTTTTGGGGGCGATGCTGTCCTTTAGGTTGGCGGCACCCCACGTGCCTTCCTCCTCTGAATACTTGAAGGCCCCAAGGCGCTCGAAGCGCGCCTCCCGCAGAAAATCCAGAAGGAATTCAAAGTCCTTCCGGGACTCTCCCGGATGGCCCACCATCATGGTTGTACGCAGCACAATCCCCGGAACCTTGCTGCGCATTTTCTGTACAAGAGCCTTCGTCCAGGCGGCATCCACATTGCGCCGCATGGCCGTAAGAACGCTGTCTGCAACGTGCTGAAGCGGAATATCCATGTATTTGCACACCTTGGGGTTGTTGGCCATCTCATAAAGCACATCCTCCGGGAAATCCGCAGGATAAGAATAATGGATACGTATCCATTCGATACCGTCAACAGCCGACAAACGGCGCAGCAGTTCTGCCAGGGAGCGCTTCTTGTACAAATCAAGACCGTAGAAAGTGGTGTCCTGGGCTATAAGCACAAGTTCCCTCACTCCCCTGGCTGCAAGAGCCCGGGCCTCGCGGACAAGATCCTCCATCGGCACGGACTTATGCATACCCCGGATAAGAGGAATGGCGCAATATGAGCATCGGCGGTCGCAGCCCTCGGAAATCTTCATATAGGCGTAAGATGCGTTCTCCGGCATATAACGTCCGTAAGAGAACTCATCGGCATCCTTGCCGCCAAGGGCTTTAACAAGAGGGGCGAGCTGCCGGGCGCCGTACCAGCCGTCCACTTCCGGAATCATTCCGGGAAGCTGGTCCATATAGCGCTGGGAAAGGCAGCCGAAGACCAGGATCTTGCCCACCAGGCCGCGGTTCTTGCGGTCTACAGCATTGAAAACGGCTTCTATCGACTCCTCCTTGGCATCACCTATAAAGCCGCAGGTATTCAACAAAAGATAGTCTGTGCGGCCGTCGTAGTCTTCAGGCAATATTGTATAAAGATCCTGCACCTGCGAAAGCAGATGTGAGGTATCCACGCTGTTCTTGGAGCAGCCGAGGGTTATTACCTGAAGCGTTTTCATTACTCTGCGGGCTTTTCTTCCTCCGGAACCACAAAGTCAAGGGATGCGTGATTCTTGAGGATATTGTACCAGAGCACAACCTTGCGCATATGTGAAACATAGAAGCGGTTGGCATCATAATCCGGTACGGCCTGTGCAAAAAGGTCTTTCAAGGCCTCCGGTGATGCTTTCTGGTCCGGGGCGTCCTTGTCTCCGAGAACTTCTTTAAGCTTCAGGAAAACTTCCTTGAGCTTAAGCTCGCCTTCGTCAGTATAAATGGAAATATCCTCCAGTGTGGTTATCTTGCTGCGGGCCGGGAAAATTGTTCTTTCCTTGGTCTGGAGCTGCTCTGCGATAGCACCGCCACGGGCCTGGGTAAGATATAGGTACAGTCCGCTGTAACCGGACACTGAAAGAATTTTTGCAAGATCTGTTTTGTTCTGTTCCATAATGTTAGTTTTTACAAACTTATTGATTTCCAGGCCTTTCTGGCCTTTTTTTCCAATGATTTCAAATCTTTGTCATTAACAATGACGATATCTGTTTCCAGCAACATTTGCATCTTCTGCGCCTCCATCCTTTTACGGACCGATGCTTCCGATGTCCCTGCCTGGCGGGCGACAGCCCTGCGCAGACGGACTTCCGCCGGGGCGTCCACCAGCACCACTTTGTCAAAGAAATCCTTGAACAAGGGCTTTCCGGCGGCTATAGCCGATTCCATCACAGCCACTTCCCTGCCCGATGCCTCTGCCTTTTGCAGGAAATCCTCCTTAACAGCAGGATGCACCGCAGCCTCAAGGGCCGCAAGGGCGGCAGCATCGGCAAAGACTGTTTCCGCAAGCAGAGGAGCATTCACGCCGTCAGGCGTAAGTACCTCAGGGCCAAAGAGTTCCTTGAGCTTTTCACGCAGACTGGGGCTCTCTGAATAAAGGGCGCGGGCGGCGGAATCGCTGTCGTAAACAAAGGCTCCGAAGCCGGAGAACATGCCGGCGACAACGGACTTACCGCTGCCGATACCGCCGGTCAGCAGTACCTTTATCATAACGCAACCTCCACACAGTCAAACACTTCCGGTTCTATGGAAACATCTATCGTCCCCTCGGGAAGATTCTTCACCCTGGGAAGGCATCGGCCGCTGATAGACTTTTTAAAGTCTGCATAGTCAATGTTCAGTTCCATAGTCTCTGCAACACCGGCAGAAAGCGGGAAGCGGCAGCGCACCACGACCCTGGCAATGGAAGGATAAACCACCACGGTCCTGTCAGGAGGCACGTTCACAACGGAAACGTAGACCTCTGAATCCAGCTCCACGTAGCGTGAAACATCCAGATTGTACTCCACGGACTCATTGGAAAGCCTTACACCTGCAACGGGTTCAAGTTTTACTGTTCCGTGAAGAGGGCCGGCAATATCGCTGCGCACAATCGCATGAGTAGCAATGCTTTCTATGCCCTCTATAACTGACGGGGAGCCGAAGACTGTTACCGAATCCGGCTCAAATTCAAGCTCTCCGCTGGCAATGTACTGTGACCGGTATGAAAGCTTGCATCGGCCGGTAACAGGAACCCTGCGGCTGTCCTGGTAAGGGAAACGGAAAAACAGCGTATCCGAGAGGAAGGCCTCCACCTGGGTTCCCTCCCCGAATATCCGGGCGGAATACGACTGCAGTTCCTGGGCGGTGATATAAAAGGTCTCCCCTGTCTTGTTGTGAAGGTCTCCGGATGCGAATGTTACCTCTACAGGCGCCTTTTCGTTGCTTTTAAGAAGGCCGATGAGCGAGAATCCGGATGCCTTGCAGCGGGCGTGCACCACTGCCGGTGCAGCGCTGCTGAAGGCGTGTCCGTCCAGGCTGCAATGCGCGATGACCGGTACGGAAACCTGCTCTTTGTAATTGAAGGAGAGGTTATGTATCAGCCAGACGGCAAATGCAAGCAGAAGAGACAGGGTAAAAACTACCACATCCCTTCCGCTTATTCTGTTACGGATGGCGTCCCAGCTCATCTAAAGGGACTCCTTACTGCTGCTGTACGTCTGAGAAATCCTTAGCAAGAGACTCCTTGGCAACCCTGAGCTTGGTCTCACCGTCTACCTTGATAAGAACGCTCTTGTCGTTTACCTGGTCAACAGTACCGTAGATACCGCCGGCGGTAACGACTTTGTCACCCTTCTTGAGTCCCTCGCGGAACTTCTGGAGTTCTTTCTGCTGTTTGCGCTGGGGACGGATCATGAAGAACCACATAACCACGAAGATGAGGATAAGCATGATCCACATCATTCCGCCGCCTGCGGGCTGCGCCTGCTGTGCACCTTCTGCTGCCGGAGCTGCCTGGCCCAATGTAGGGGCGGCAACGTCCAAAATAGTTGTTAAAATATTCATAATTAACCGGTTAAATTAAATTGTTATCTTTGATAAGCCTGTCCAGGACGCCGTTAATGAAGCTGCGGCTCTTGGGAGAACAGTAGAATTTTGAAATCTCTACATACTCATTCAGGGAAACCTTTGCGGGAATCTCTCCCTTGAAGTTTTCTATCTCTGCCATGGCGCAGGCGATGACAGCCATATCCGAGCTGAACAGGCGGTCACGGTCCCAGTCAGGAACCATGGCAACCACCTTTTCAAAATACTTCTCATAGCCGGCAAGGGCGCAGCGGACCAGCTTATAGACAAAGTCTTTGTCGCTGTCCACCTTGGCCTCCGGGCGCTTTTTGAGCACCTGGTCACTCTGATAGAGTTCCGGAAGCCTCCAGGGCTGGCCGGCAGCAATATCTTCAAGGCTGTGGCAGCACCACGTAAGGGCATAGGCAAGGTCGTCCACCCAAAGGAGGGAAATCTCCTCCAGAATAGGTTCCAGGGCGGCATTGTCTACGAATTCCTGCTCAAAAACAGTGGTAAACAGCTTGCAGTCTTCCTTGAGGGAAGTGCCCGGAGTCTCCATGTACTTACGGTAGTACTCCTTGCCTCTTATAGAATCGAAGACGTCCCTGATAAAAATATCGTAGGGGGTCCAGGAGAGTTTCTTGCGCTCCAGGATCTTGTTTAAATCCGGATCCTGTTCCAGGATGGCGGCAAGAGCATTGGATGCGAACTTCCCGTTGGGATTGAGGTCCTCCTCCGTGGGATTAATCTTTCCCTTGGCGGCGTCTATCCTGGCCCTGGCCTCCGCCGTAACATAAGGTACGATGGAGAGCATGAAAAGGTACAGGTCCCTTACTGCCTCGCATGAATTCCTGAGGGCGGCCTTGGCCTCCTCCTGGGTCATTTTACCCGTTACAGCGTATGCATATATAGTCTTGAATGCCTTGATTCTGAGTATTCGTCTGCCTAACATCGTATTTTTTATAAATTTTCTTGCAAAGATAGTGTCATTTTTGATATTTTTCATTAAATTTGACAACGAATATTGGATTCCAATAAAAGAAATAGATATGTACAGGGAAGATTATGATGGAGGTTACGCCCGCGAGAAACAGGGCGATGATGTTTACTCCAAGCCTGTAAGGGCCGGTAAACGCACTTATTTTTTTGATGTAAAATCTACAAGGGGAGCTAAGGACTACTTCCTTACTATCACGGAGAGCAGGCGCCGCACAGAGGCGGACGGCCGTTTTTCTTTTGACAAACACAAGATTTTCCTTTACAAGGAAGACTTTGACAAGTTTGCAGAAGGACTTCAGGAAGTAATAGATTACATCCGCACTAATTGTCTCACGGACCAGCCTGCAGAAAACAATTTCACAGACGAGTTTTAAGATGGCAACCATTCTGCTAAAGGATATCTCTCTGAATGGCTCCCAATCTGACATACTCATTTCTGACGGACTGATTTCCAAAATCTCTAAAGCAGGCCAGGCCGACCAGGTTCCGGGAGCAGAGATAATGGATTGCACGGGTAAGGCAGCTTTCCCGGGCTTTATAAACATGCACACTCATTCCGGAATGACGATGATGAGGGGTGTCCACGAAGACACCGCCCTGCATGACTGGCTGTCCAAGATTTGGGAAATGGAGTCCAAAATAGACGGGGAGTACATTTACCGGGCGTCAAAAGTGGCCGCCCTGGAAATGATAAAGACCGGAACCACAGCCTTTTACGACCAGTATTGGTTCTCCCGGGAGAGCAGGAAAGCCGCCCTGGAATTGGGCATCCAGCCCTGCCTTACTTATGTTGTCCTGGACAGGTTTGACGCCGATGCCGCCGCTTTCCAGAAGGACGAATGCGAGCAGTATTACCAACTTTCAAAGTCCTGGGACGGAGAAACGCCCTTCGGTATTTCCATTCACTCTGTTTACACCGTGAGCGAGCCGATGATCCTTTGGGCAACCGAATATGCCCGCAAGCGCAAGCTACGCCTGCATATTCATGTCAGTGAGACCCGCAAGGAAGTGGAGGACTGCAAGGCCGCACACGGCGGTTTAAGCCCGGTGGAATACCTTGACAAACTGGGAGTCCTTGGCCCCGATGTCATCGCCGCACACAGCCTCTGGCTGTCGGAAAACGATATCGAAATCCTTGGCCGGCACCATGTCAACTGCGTCCACAATATAAACTCCAACCTTAAGTTGTCCTCCGGCTATATGTTTAAATATCAGGAGCTTAAGGAAGCCGGGGCAAACATCTGCATCGGCACGGACGGCTGCGCATCATCCAACAACCTGGATATCCTGGAAGCCATGAAAACATCAGCTTTGATTCAGAAAGGCTGGCGTGGGGACCCTAAGGCATGGCCGCTTGAAGAGCTTGCCGCCGCTGCAACCGTCAACGGGGCAAAAGCCCTCGGGCTCAATACAGGTGTCATAGAAGTCGGCAAACGGGCCGATATCCTTATAGTAGACACGGACAACACCTTTTTCCTGTCGCCCGGCAGCTTCCTGGCAAACTTTATTTATTCCGCCCACAGCGACTGCATAAGCACCGTCATCTGCGGCGGCAGGGTTGTCATGAAAGACCGCATCGTCCCGGGAGAAAAAGATATACTGAACGACGCCAGAAGCATTTTAGAAAAATATAATTAGTAACAATATGGATCCAAGAGTTGAAAGAATTTATACTGCAGCCGACTACATCAAGGGCGTGCTCGCAGAAAGAGGGCTTAAGCCCACAGTAGGAATCATTCTGGGCAGCGGCCTGGGCAAACTCGCAGACAAGGTAGAGAATCCTGTCGTAATCCCCTACCGTGAAATCCCCGGTTTCCCCGTATCCACCGCCATCGGCCATAAAGGAAACTTTATCGTCGGTTCACTCGGCGGCAAGACCGTTATCGCAATGCAGGGACGTATCCATTATTATGAGGGCTATCCCATGGAAATGGTCACCCTGCCCACACGCGTCATGGTTGTAGTCGGCATCAAATACCTGTTCGTTTCCAATGCGGCAGGCGGCGTTAACTACAACTATCACGTAGGCGACCTCATGATCATAAAAGACCATATCGGCAATATACCTAATCCGTTGATTGGCAAGAACATGGACGAGTTCGGCCCCCGTTTCCCGGACATGACCCGCCCTTACGACCCGGGCCTTATCAAGAAGGCGGAGGCTATAGCAGCGGAAGAAGGCATCGCCGTTCAGAAGGGTGTTTACTACGCCGGAACCGGTCCTACTTATGAGACCCCCGCGGAGTATAAGTTTATCCGTGTTATCGGCGCCGATGCTACTGGTATGTCAACCGTTCCGGAGGTTATCATCGCCCGCCATATGGGTGTTCCGGTGTTCGGCATGTCCGTGATCACGAACGAGGCTCACGACGAGTATGCAGAGGATTACGTAAATGACGGCGACGATGTTGTAGTCGCTGCAAACGCTGCAGCAGACAAAATGACCGTCATCTTCACCAAACTCATCGAAACCCTGTAAATACAGTTTATATCTGAAAGTAATCCCGAAGACCATGGACCCTTATATTTTGGTCTTCGGGATTACTTTTAGTATAAACGTCTGATAATTATAGTTTTTCAAGCTCAGAGAGCCATAGGCGTGACGATGCATCTGACGGCATCCGCCAGTCGCCGCGCGGCGAAAGAACCACAGAACCCACCTTAGGGCCGTCCGGAATGCAAGAACGCTTGAACTGCTGGGTAAAGAAACGCCTGAAGAAAGTCTTCTCCCACTTAAGGATAACAGCCTGCGGATAAGTTCCGTGGGCTTTTTTTGCCAGGAAAAATATCTTCTCCGGCGTGTAGCCGAAACGGAAGAAATTATACAGGAAGAAATCATGAAGCTCATAAGGACCAACCAGATCTTCCGTCTTCTGAAGAATCTCCCCATCCTTTCCAGCCGGCACAAGCTCCGGACTGATAGGAGTATCTATGATATCGGACAGTATTGCCGATGCCTCTGAATCGCGTCCGAAGTAATTCTCTGTAGCCCATTTTACCAGATAGCGGACAAGAGTCTTAGGTACGCCGGCGTTCACGGCATACATTGACATATGGTCCCCGTTGTAGGTTGCCCAGCCAAGCGCAAGCTCCGACAAATCACCGGTGCCAACGACAAGTCCGTTCAGCTTATTGGCCAAGTCCATAAGGATTTGCGTACGCTCGCGGGCCTGCGAATTCTCATATGTAACATCGTGATTATCAGGATCCTGTCCGATGTCCTGGAAATGCTGCATCACTGCATTGCCGATGGGTATTTCCTGCACCGAGATACCCAGCGCATTCATAAGGCCGATGGCGTTATTGTAAGTACGCCCGGTAGTGCCGAAGCCCGGCATTGTGATGCCGTACACTCCCCTTCTGTCAAGGCCCAGTTTGTCAAAGGCCATGACGGTTATTAGAAGGGCCAGAGTGCTGTCCAGGCCGCCTGAAACGCCAATTACAGCCGTTTTGCAGTTGATATGGCTAAGCCTTGTGGCAAGGCCGGCCACCTGGATTGAAGTTATCTCGCGAGCCCTGGAATCCAGTTCCGCAGGGTTGCCGCCAGGCACAAAGGGCAGCGGCTCCACATACCGGAGAAGACAGGCATCAAAATCAGTGTCGGCAGCCTTTCCGGCATCGACAATACTATAAATGGTGCGCAAGTCGGTGTTGGAAACCCCGTCCGGGGAAACCGAACCGAAGGTGCTCTGCTTGCGGCGCAAAGCCTCCAGTTTGTCAAGGTCAACGTCTGCTTCTATCAGGCTGCCCTCAATCTTAAACCGTTCGTTTTCCGCCAGGATTGCACCGTTCTCACAGATGACTGAACTTGCCGCATAAACCAGGTCCTGGGTTGATTCACCAAAGCCGCAAGAAGAATAAACGTAAGCACTTACCGTTCTTGCAGACTGATTGGCTATCAGGTCTTTACGGTATGCATGTTTAAGCAGTACTTCATTACTTGCAGAGAGGTTTGCAATGACATCGGCGCCATTAAGGGCATGGTAAGAAGACGGCGGCAGCGGAGTCCAAAGATCCTCGCAAATCTCTACGGCAACGCGCGCCCTGCCAATCTGGAAAACCTGCAACGGAGAAAGGATTACATCCTCTCCTGCATAGAAAAGTGTCGCAGGTTCCGGCATGAGGTCCCTTGCCGACGAGAACCATCTGCCTTCATAAAACTCATTGTAATTCGGCAGGTATGTCTTAGGGACCAGGCCGTAAAGGCGGCCGGCCTTGATAAGAGCGGCACAGTTGTAAAGGCGGCCGGCGAAAGGCACCGGGACACCCACCAGGACGGCGGTCTGCCATGCAAGGGATTTGGTTTTGAGGGATTCAACCGCCTGTTCTGCGGCACGGAGCAAAAGATCCTGGCCGAACAGATCGGCGCAGGTATAACCTGTAACGGAGAGTTCAGGGAAGACGAGGAGTGAAACGCCGTCGGCATCTGCCTTGTCTGTCATAATGGCTATCTGCTCCAGATTATATGCAACATCCGAAGGTTTTACTGAAGGAGAGGCTGCGGCCACCCTGAAGAATCCGAAATCTTTCATTTTTCCTGGTTTTATTATGCAAATATACAAAAAATTTACGCGCGCGTTTGAATATTGTGGATAAAATCCGTATATTTGCACAGATATAGGCTAATATCGGCTATTATGCTCGAAGTATTAAAACAAAATATAGAGAAACTCATCGCCCTTTATGAAGGGCAGAAAGCAGAAAGTGAAAGACTTTCTGCAGAGCTCTCGCAGAGCAGGCAGCAGATAGAGGCCCAAAAGGAAAAAATTGCGGAACTGGAAAGACAGGTGGACAACCTGAAGCTTACCCAGGCCTTCAGCGCATCGGAGGGTGGAAACCCTGCCGCAAAAGAAAAGATAGAAAAGATGCTCAGACAGCTGGACAAGGCAATTGCACAGCTTGAAAGATAATAACGGAAGATGGAGCAAAGGATTACAATCAAGATCGCCGGAAAGGAGTATACCCTCAAGGCAGCCACCCCGGAGCAGGAAGAACTGATCCGGAAGGCGGCGGACTCCGTCAACAAGAAAATCAGCGCATACGCCAACAAATTCGCCAGCAGGCCGCTGTCAGACCTTGTTGCGTTCGTAGCGCTCAATGAGAGCATCAATTCTTTCGCCATCCAGAAAAAACTGGATTCCGTCAGCGCAGAGGCCGCTTCACTTAAGGAAGCCACCGAGTCTTACCTGAAGAATATTATGTGATACAGCCGCCGCTTATCCGGCTGAAAACAACAGGTTCCTTGGAACAGGGTAACTTGAGCCGGGGATGGCGGGCCTGAATTGGCGCAAGCCAACTGCCACATGCAGCGCAGGATTACTGAACCGGCACAGAGCCCAAATCTTGTAATTAAGATTTTTCTGACTTGGCTGCGGCGGCCTTTCACATAAATTCACTTCCCTTTGGCTTCCCTGGACAATTAATTGGAGACCAAACCTAAAAAACTATATGTCACAAATACTAGCACTTCTTATAGGCGCTGCCGCAGGAGCTGTTCTTGCACTTGCAATTTACCTTGCCGTACGCAAGGTACTTATGAAAGGCCGCAAGGACGAGATCATAGAGCAGGCCAAGATTGAGGCAGAGGGTATCAAAAAAGAAAGGATACTCCAGGCCAAGGAAAAATTCCTTCAGCTCCGCAGCGAGCACGACAAGTACGTTAACGACAAGAACGCCCAGATAAGGGAGACGGAAAGCCGCCTGAAGCAAAAGGAGAACACCCTGAACCAGCAGAACGGAGAACTCCAGAAGAAACTCGCAGAGGCAGAGAACCTTAAAAAGTCCCTTGCAGGCCAGCGGGAGAGCCTTGAGCGCAAGAGCAAGGAGTTCGACACCCTTAAGGCAGAGGTTACCAAGCAGATAGAAAACATCGCCGGAATGACCGCCGCAGAGGCCAAGGAAAAACTTGTGGAGAACATGAAGGCGGAGGCCCGCTCAGAGGCCCAGGCCTACATTAACGACACCATGGACGAGGCCCGCATGAACGCTTCCCGTGAGGCCAAGAGAATAGTTATCACCACCATCCAGCGCACTGCTACGGAGGCTGCAATAGAAAACGCCGTAACCACCTTCCCTATCGACAACGATGAGATTAAGGGTAGGATCATTGGCCGCGAGGGCAGAAACATCCGCGCACTTGAGGCTGCAACAGGAGTGGAAATCGTGGTGGACGACACCCCGGATGCCATCCTGCTTTCTGCCTTTGACCCTGTCCGCAGGGAGGTTGCCCGCCTGGCACTTCACCAGCTTGTCATTGACGGCAGAATCCACCCTGCAAGGATTGAGGAGGTTGTCGCCAAGGTTCAGAAGCAGCTTGAGGACGAGATGCTTGAGACCGGAAAGCGCACCTGCATAGACCTGGGAATTCACGGAATGAACATAGAGCTTGTCAAACTGATAGGCCGCATGAAGTACCGTTCTTCTTACGGACAGAACCTGCTTCAGCACTCCAGGGAGGTGGCAAACATCTGCGCCCTTATGGCTGCAGAGCTTGGACTTAACGTCAAGGCCGCCAAGAGAGCCGGACTGCTCCACGATATCGGCAAGGTATCAACGGAAGATCCGGAACTGCCGCACGCACTCCTGGGAGCCAAACTGGCAGAACAGTACAAGGAACGCCCGGAGATTTGCAACGCAATCGGCGCCCACCACGAAGAGATGGAGATGACTTCCATTATCGCCCCGATCGTTCTTGCAGGCGATGCAATATCAGGTGCAAGGCCTGGCGCAAGACGCGAAGTGATAGAGTCTTACATCAAGCGACTTAAAGGAATGGAAGACCTGGCTTCTTCATATCCCGGAGTTACCAAGAGCTATGCAATCCAGGCCGGCCGCGAGCTTCGCGTTGTAGTTGGCGCAGAGGAAGTATCCGACCAGCAGGCAGAGGAACTGTCAACAGAGATTGCACAGAAGATTCAAAACGAGATGACTTACCCCGGTCAGGTAAAGATTACCGTTATCAGGGAGACACGTTCAGTCGCATATGCAAAATAACATTTGATGAAACGTATTGTAACATTGATTTGCGCAGCATTCCTCGCGGGGAGTGTTGCGCTTTTTACAGCTGACCGCGCTTCAGCCCAGGATGAAACTACTGTTAAGTGGAGCACAACGACTTCCACCCAGGACGGCAAACTTACCCTGACCATCACCGGAAGCTGCGCAGGAGAGTGGCACACCTACGCCCTTAACGACGAATACAGCGCCACGACAGTTACCTTTACCAATCTTAAGGGACTTGAAGCAGACGGTGCCGTATATGCAATAACGGAACCTAAGACCAATTCCGACGGCAATATCATTTACGAAGGTATCTTCAGCATTGCGCAGAACTTCAAGATTACCGCAGACGAATGGCAGCTTGACGGCTATGTTACATGGATTGGCTGCACCGACCAGCAATGTGCCTCCCCAGAGGACTGGGAATTCTCCGAAAATGGCAAAAATGGGGCAAAAATAGAGGATAACAAAATTGTTACTTCAATTAACAATGATGTTTCATCAACTGATAATAATGGAGTTACAAATGATATCGCAACAGATAAGCACGCAACAGTAATTGAAGACCCGGAAGCCTCAAATACGGCCCAAAACGAGGACAACAAGACCCTTTGGGCCTTGATTCTTGAGGCTATTTTATGGGGATTTGCGATGATTCTTACCCCTTGTGTATTCCCGATGATACCGATGACTGTGTCCTACTTCCTCAAGGGTTCAGGCTCCCCTGCATCCGGCCGTTTCAAGGCCCTGATGTACGGACTGTTCATCATCCTTCTGTATACAGTACCTATATCTGTAATCATCGGCCTTACATGGATCATCGGAGGCGAGGCAGTGACGGCGGATATCTTCAACTGGCTGTCCACCCACTGGATACCCAATGTCATCTTCTTTGTGGTATTCCTTGTATTCGCAGCTTCCTTCTTTGGCGCGTTTGAGATCACCCTCCCCTCCAAACTTGTCAACAAGAGCGATTCCAACTCGGACAAAAAAGGCCTTGCAGGCGTGTTCTTCATGGCTTTGACCCTTGTTCTGGTATCATTCTCCTGCACCGGCCCCATCGTAGGTTCAGTCCTTATCAAGTCTACCCAGGGAGAATTCTGGACGCCGATGATTACAATGCTGGCCTTCTCTACGGCCTTTGCGTTGGGATTCACATTCTTCGCAATCTTCCCATCGGTGCTTAAAAACGGCCCCTGGATGAACTCTGTGAAGGTTGTCTTCGGTTTCATAGAACTGGCCTTCGGCCTCAAGTTCCTGAGCGTAGCGGACCAGACTTACCACTGGCACCTTCTTGACAGGGAGATATACCTTGCACTTTGGATTGTAATCTTCTCATTATTAGGACTTTACCTGCTTGGAAAGATAAGGTTTAAATATGACGACAAAGTAGAACATATAGGCCTGACCCGCCTTGGCCTGTCCATCGTGACCTTTGCCTTCGTGGTATACCTTATCCCCGGCATGTGGGGTGCGCCGCTTAAGGGTATTTCCGGTTTCCTTCCGCCGATGGAGACCCAGGATTTCATTATGGGAGGCACGAATGCCGCTGCGGCTCCTGTCCAGACAGGGAAATATGACCTTAAGATGCCTCTTGGACTCAGTGGATACTTTACCATAGAAGAAGGTCTGGAGGCAGCCAAGAAGCAGAACAAGCCGGTTTTTGTAGACATTACCGGTCACGGCTGCGTCAACTGCCGGGAAATGGAGCAGAGGGTATGGAGCGACCCCAGGGTCCTGTCTATGCTTCGCGATGACTTCGTCCTTGTAGCTCTTTACACAGACGACAAGACTTCACTTGAAGAAGAAGATTGGATAACAACGGATAAAGGTAAGGTTCTCAAGGATTTAGGCCGTAAGAATTCCTATATAGTACGCTCCAGGTTCGGGGTAAATGCCCAGCCTAACTACACTATCCTTGATACTGACGGCAAGCAGCTTGTTCCCGTCCGCGGTTACAATCTTAACATAGATTCTTACATAGAATTCCTTCAGTCAGGATTAGACGCATTCAGAAAATAGGCCTGTGAAGGCTTTGACGGAAAAGCTTCTCTGCGCAGAGGAGCTTTTCTTTTTCTTCTGAAGGCAGGGCAAAGTCCGTGAAGCGCTCCCATAAATAATTGACTGTCTGCGGAGTAGGATGAACCATATCTTCAGCATAGAAGCGGTAATCACGAAGCTCGTCCATGACAATCTCGTAAGCAGGGAAATAATCTGTCATGCTTTCAAAAGCCCGGCAAACCTCATTGACAGCAACAATAAGGCTTGACTTGCTTAGCAGATTGTTCACGGCGCCATCGGCCATGTGACGGATAGGACTTACCGTAAAAATGCACTTCTTGCCGGTAATCATAATTAGTATACCGCTGAGTATTTCCCTGGTTTCCTCCGGCTTGAGCAGTACCCTCTGGAACTCCCCTGCCGGCCTCTTCAGGCAGTTGGCCACGATGCGTCCGTCGTGCATGTAACAATATGAAGTACCAAGAGTTACGATAACTTTATTACAGTTTAGGTAGAAGTCATGGGCCTTGTCAAGAGCCTCGTTGGCATCGGCAAGAAAAGCAGCCTCTGTATCACGGGCAAAAGACGTATGATGCCAGAAGGAGCAAATCTTTCCGGCGCCTGCACCCATAGGCACACAGTCACTCCCGGTAAAATGTTCTCCGGAGGCCAGACGCTCCAGGGCTTTCAAAATAGACAGTGGATTATACAGAGTCCCGAACGGATTAACACACACGTCAAACCCCGCCTGAACCATCTTCTGGCCAATGTTGTCCGCAAAACAACTACCCAGTACAAGAATTTTGTCACTATATGAAATGCCGATGCTGCTGCGGCCGCAATCCACCGCTGTCTGAAGTTTCATGGTACATTTTATTAGTATCGCAAATATAGCAATAAAGCACCATTTTAACTATATTTGCAAAAACATCGCACAACAATGAAACTAAAACAACTATTGACCATCGGACTGGCAGCATCGGCCGTTTTGTCATGCAGCAGAACGCTCAAAGACGGCATCTATGAATTGCAGGTCCTCTCCACAAACGACGTACACAGCACCTGGTTCGACTCCACATATGTCGGCGGAGGCGTAAAGAAGTCCCTTTATGCGATGAACCACTATATTGACAGCGTACGCAACGTCTATGGATTTGATAATGTGGCACTTATCGATGCCGGAGACTGCCTTCAGGGAGACAACGCGGCGTACTACTTCAACTATGTGGACACTCTCTCCCCTCACCTTTTCCCAAGGCTGATGGGCTACATGAAGTACGATGCCATCGCTGTTGGCAACCACGACATAGAAACCGGTCATCCAGTTTATGACCGTGTGACCAAGGATCTGGAAAGCTATGGCGCCCCCTTCCTTGCCGCAAATGCTATAAGAACAGACAACGGAAAGGCTTATTTCCCTGAATATAAGATATTTACAAAGGCCGGGCTGAGGATTGCCGTGATCGGCTACACAAACGCCAACATCAAAGCATGGCTTACGGAAGAATTGTGGAGCGGAATGGACTTTGAACTTATCATGAACCAGGTTCAGGCAGACGTAGACCGCGTCCGTGCCAAAGAGAAGCCCGATGTTATGATCGTTGCGATGCACTCCGGCTGCGGCCACGGAGACGGCAAAATACGTGAAAATGAGGCGCTTGACGTGTTCAACAGCGTCCGCGGAGTAGACTTCCTGGTTTGCGGCCACGACCATCGTCCCAACGTTATTACGCGTGACAGCACCGCCCTCCTGAACTCCGGAAGTCACAGCCGCTTCGTTGCTCACGGCACACTCAAAATGGAAGTTAAAGACGGCGCAGTTGTTTCAAAAACCTTTGCTACAGAGCTGATTAAAGTAAAGGCAGAGAACGCAGATACCGTCATGAGGGCTCACTTCCAGAAGGATTACGAGGCTGTAAAGGCCTTCACGGTTACTCCTGTAGGCGTCCTTAACACAGAGCTTCGCACACGCGATTCCTATAAGGGCATGAGCGACTATATTAACCTGATTCATACTGTAAGCCTGGGTTGCAGCCCGGCAGAGATCTCATTCGCCGCTCCCCTCACCTATAACGGCACAGTAAAACAGGGAGTGCTCCTGTACAACGACCTCTTTACC
This sequence comes from uncultured Prevotellaceae bacterium, assembly GCA_900314395.1. Classification (GTDB taxonomy): domain Bacteria; phylum Bacteroidota; class Bacteroidia; order Bacteroidales; family UBA932; genus Cryptobacteroides. Next base: position 30,305 of record OMVB01000088.1, read on the forward strand.
ATTTATCCTTTTGAAAATCAGTTGTTTGTGGTTACGATGAGCGGTCAGGAAATAAAGAACTACCTTGAGAAGTCGTACGACCAGTGGATTAACACTATTTCCGGCCCGGGAGACCACATTCTCAAGATTCAGAACTACGACGACCCTCGTACCCAGCAGAAAGGCTGGTCATTCATAGGACGTTCTTACAACTTTGACTCCGCAGCCGGAATCAACTACACCGTGGATGTAACAAAGCCCTTCGGAGAGCGTATAGACATTACAACGCTGGCTTCCGGGGCAGAGTTCGACCTTGCCAAGACTTACAACGTAGCGATGACCTCCTATCGCGCCAGCGGTGGCGGCAATCTGCTCCGCGAAGGCGCCGGCATAGACACAGAGCACATCGGAGACCGCACAGTTGCACGTTATCCGGAGATTCGTGAAATCATTTACCAGTACCTGCAAAAGAACGGCTCCATCGACCCGGAAGTCATAGGTAATCCGGCAGTAATCGGCAAATGGCGCTTCACTCCCGCAGCCCTGGCAGATCCCGCAATGGAACGCGACATGAAACTGCTTTTCAAATAGATCGACAAAAGAGGCCCAGACAACTGTCCGGGCCTCTTTTGTGGAGCATTGTAACGGTTTGAATTACTGAAGCTTGAAGATAACAGGCATTGTGTAAGCAACCTTGACTTTGTTGCCATTCTGCTTTCCGGGCTCCCACTTGGGTGACTTGGAGATAGCCTCTGCAGCAGCCTTGTCAAGAAGCTCGTTAACGCCCTTGATAACCTTTACGTTGGAAACATTGCCTTCCTCGTCGATAACGAAGCCTACAAGCACTTTACCCTGGATTTCGCCGTCAATTGCAGCCTGGGGATAAACAACGTTGGTGTTGATCCACTTGTTGAAAGTGTTAGCGTCACCACCCTCGAAGGTAGGTTTTTCCTCTACAGATACGAAAGGAACAGCGTCTGCAACACCAAGAGTCTTGATAAGAGTCTCTTCTGCGTTGGCCTCTGCCTCTGCGGTGAGCTGGTCTACATCGTCAAGAGCAAGGTCGCGAACTGCTTCGCCAGCCTCTGTTGCAGCTTCAGCTGCCTCTGATACAACACCCTCTACTGCCTCTGCGGCATCGTTAAGAGCGCCTTCTACTGCTTGTGCATTCTTGTTGCCATTCTTGCAACCAACAGCCATCAGCATTGCTGCAGCCATTGCGATGAACATTACTTTTTTCATATTGAACAGTATTAATTGGTTAATAATTTTTTCGCATCAAAAGTCAAAGGTAGCAACTTACATTTGGAAATAAAAATAAAAATTGTAACTTTGCAATCCACAAAGGGGTATTAGCTCAGTTGGTAGAGCGTTTGAATGGCATTCAAGAGGTCAGGAGTTCGATTCTCCTATGCTCCACAAAGGATAACAAACTGATTATCAAGCACTTACAACCCTCTAAGCCTTTCGAGCTTGGAGGGTATTTTCGCAAAAGACACCGGTTTTTGAGGCTGATAGCCGGTCAGGCCCCGCCGGACTGGCACGACAAGAGCATGACAAGAGCATGACAAAATGGCATCTTAAATGCCAGAATGTCCATTTTTTGTGTATTGGCCCCGGCTTTGCAATATCCTTAATCGACTCCGCAAAGGAGCCCCGGGAATAAGGATACGCCCCAAACCGGAACGATTAAAGTTTTTAAGCTATGTTACCTGTAATTAGAAGTACAAGAGACAGCTGGTTGCCGGACATCTTCAATGACTTTTTCGACAATAGCTGGATGAACCGCCCCACCTATACTGCCCCGGCCATCAATGTAATCGAGAATGAGAAGGAGTACGACGTGGAACTCGCCGCCCCTGGTTTAGACAAGGAAGACTTCAAGGTCCATGTGGATGAGGACAACAACCTCCATATCGAGATGGAAAAAAAGTCCGAGAACAAGGAAGGCAAGAAGCACGGACAGTATCTCCGCCGCGAATTCTCCTACGAAAAGTTCCAGCAGACGCTGCTGCTGCCGGACGATGTGGATGCCGAAAAGATTGAGGCGAAAGTGGAAAAGGGCGTCCTGAACGTTCACCTTCCGAAGAAAGAAGTGACCGTGAAGAAAGAAGCTGTCAAACAGATAGCCATCCAATAAAGCGGAGACTTCAATAATAATGGGCGTAACCCGTAGGGGCTGCGCCCATTATTTCTTATATCCGCCACCGTAGCCACAGCTGTTATTGCGGGCCTCCCGGCCTTCATCGATACTGTGCAGTGCTGCCAGACAGGTATTACCAGGTGCTCGACGGGAATACAGCTCCGGCACATCCATGAGCCAAGAACTTGATTCTTGGCGCGAGGTGTAAGTTTGGAATTCTCTCGGTCATGTGCCATAGTTGTATCGCTTTAATGGTTTACGGCACAAAAATACTAATACAAGAATCCGAACAGCCAAAGAGGGATGCGGTTGCCGTATCCGACTTCGGTATCATCAATGGCAAGGTAGCTATCAGGGAGATCGGCGATTTGGTCAAAGGTGCCTCCGCAAAGATAAGCAATTTATGGTTGCAACCATAAATTTTTGTGTTTTTTTACGGTTTCAACCTAAAAATCTTATCCTTTGTATAATTCCTCAGCGAATTCTATTTGTAACGCAATGGCGTTCGAGCACTTTTGTGCCGTCGGTGACTTCAAAACCATCTGCTCCGTCTGGGAGGAGGATGCGGTGGAAACGGTAGTCAGGGTGGCCCTTGATGGCCTTCTTTGCGGCAGAGAGGGCCTTCTCGCCGTTATCATACCAAAACACCAACGCATCATCTTCAGGCGTCTTTGGATTGACCGGAGTGTCATCCGTGGTTTTGCGCTCATACGCCAGCATCCGGGCATCTTCCGCCTTGGCCTTCTGCTCGTCATACTGACGGTCCCACTCGCGGTAGTACTCCAACTTGGGGTCTTCGAACAGGGACATCTGAACGGCCGATTCGTGCGTTAATTTGGAAACGCCAAGCCCCACCTGGCGGATGGGGGTGGTTCCGTCCCAGACCTCGGATAGCATTCTCCGGGCCTCATTCAAGATAACGGCCGTTACATCCGTGGGCTGGTCCAGCGAGGTCTGCTTCTGCGCCACGGTGAAGTCCTTGTACTTGATGAACATAGACACCGTGGAAGCCCGGAAATCATGCCGACGGATGCGGTGAGCCACGATGCAAGCCACATTGAAAAGCGCCCTGTCAATGTCCTTCGGGTCCGTATAATCCCTGGAAAAGGTTCGTTCGGCACTCACACTCTTGGCTTCAGCCCGCTCCGTTTCCACCGGAGAGTTGTCCCGGCCGTTGGCGTTTTCATGAAGCTGCAGCGCAAACTTCTGACCTACCAGACGAGTCAAGGACCCCATTCCCAGATTGGCCAGCTGGCCGATTGTGTGGATTCCGTATGCCGTCAGGCGCTCTTCGGTTTTCTTCCCTACCCACAGGAGGTCCCGTACTCCCAGGGGCCACATCTTTTCCTTGACCTCGTTCTCCCACAGCGTATGCACCTTGTCCGGCTTCTCAAAGTCGGACGCCATCTTTGCGAGGAGCTTGTTGGAGCCGATGCCCACGTTCACTGTGAATCCCATCCGGGCCTTGACCTCTTCCTTAAGGCGGGTGGCCACTTCCACTGCGTTTTCCGGCATGCAGCGCAGGCTCATGTCGATAAAGCACTCATCGATGGAGAATTGCTGCAGCACGGGACTGTATGAACGGCAAATCTCTATGAAGCCTTCGGAACACTGCTTGTACCAGGCCCAGTCGCCTCCGACGATGACCAACCGCGGGTAAGTCCGCAGCGCCATGGATACCGGCTGCGCCGTCTTAATTCCCAGCTTCTTTGCAGGAATGGAAGCCGCCGTGATAATGCTTCTCCGGTCAGAAGGGTCTCCGGATACGACTGACGGTACCAGGCGGATGTCCGGCTGGCCTTCTTTCACCAGTTTAACCGCGCTCCAACTGAGGAACGCGGAATTAACATCGATATGAAA
>OMVB01000105.1 GCA_900314395.1 uncultured Prevotellaceae bacterium
CAAGTTCCTGAACGTCTTTTACAGTAAGGTTTACCAACTCTTCTGCAAGTGCTTTGATGTCTGCCATAATAAATTGTATTTTAAATAGTTAATATTTTTATCTTTTACTTTCTTTCTTCGAGGGTCTTTACAAGACCGCCAATTGTATTTCCACCGGCATTCTGGAGAGCGCTGATAACATTGCGTGCAGGGCTCTGGAGCAGGCTGATGATGTCTCCGATGAGTTCTTCCTTGGACTTGATTGCTGCGAGCTCTTCAAGTTTCTCTGCGCCTACGAATGCGCATTCCTGAACGTAAGCTGCCTTGAAATCAGGCTTGGGAAGACCTTCTTTGCGAAGCTTCTTGATAAGTTTGGCGGGTGCGTTGGCAACCTCTGTGTACATGATTGCGGAGTTACCCTTGAGTGCGGGGATAACGAGAGCAAGTTCCTCGTTTCCGGTCTCTTTGATCACGTGCTCGAACAGGGTGTTCTTAACAACGGTGAGCTTGATGCCGGACTCGAAGCATGCGCGACGGAGTGTAATGGTTTGCTCTGCGTTAAGACCTGCGATATCGGTGATATAGAAGTTGGGGGTCTCCTTAAGCTGAGCCTTGATGGTCTCGATAACCTGTGCTTTAAGTTCTTTTCTCATAGCTTTCTCCTCCTTGATTAGTCAGCAACGAAACCTTTGATATCGAGCTTGACGCCGGGGCTCATAGTGGTGCAGACTGCAGCGCTCTTCATATAGGTACCCTTAAGTGCCTGGGGTTTGAGTTTTGCAATTGCAGAGAGTACGGCCTTTACGTTCTCGTATATCTGCTCAGGTGTGAATGAAACCTTACCGACAGCGCAGTGAACGATACCGGTCTTGTCAACTTTGAAGTCGATCTTACCAGCCTTTACGTCCTTGACTGCTGAAGCGATATCCATGGTAACAGTACCGGTCTTGGGGTTAGGCATGAGGCCGCGGGGACCGAGGATACGGCCGATAGGGCCTACCTTTGCCATAACTGAAGGGGTACAGATAATAACGTCGACGTCTGTCCAGCCACCTTTGATCTTCTCGATGTACTCGTCAAGACCAACGTAGTCTGCGCCGGCTTCCTTAGCCTCGTTCTCCTTGTCGGGAGTACAGAGTACGAGCACGCGGGTAACCTTACCTGTTCCGTTAGGAAGGGTAACGACTCCACGAACCATCTGGTTGGCCTTACGGGGGTCAACACCAAGGTTCACTGCGAGCTCTACGGAAGCATCGAATTTAGTGAAGGTGATGTCCTTGAGAAGACCACACGCTTCTGAAATCTCATAAAGTTTGGAAGGATCGTATTTAGCTACGACAGCCTTCTGGTTTTTTGTAAGTTTTGCCATAATGCGTGTGAATTATTTAACGTCTGCGGGGAACTCGCCAGTCACCTTGATACCCATGCTTCTTGCGGTACCGGCAACCATTGACATTGCGGATTTAAGTGTGAATGCGTTCAGGTCGGGCATCTTGCCTTCTGCGATCTCCTTTACCTGTGCCCAGGTAATGGTTGCTACCTTTGTACGGTTAGGCTCTCCGGAACCCTTCTGGATTTTAGCGGCTTCCTTGAGGGAAACTGATACCGGGGGCTGCTTTACCTCGAATGTGAACGACTTGTCAGAATATACACTGATGACTACGGGAAGCACTTTTCCTGCCTGACCCTGGGTGCGGGCATTGAACTGCTTGCAGAAGTCCATGATATTCAGTCCCTTTGAACCAAGTGCAGGTCCTACGGGAGGCGCAGGATTCGCTGCTCCGCCTTTGATCTGGAGCTTAATGAATCCGGTAACTTCTTTTGCCATAATTTGTTATTCTTTAGTTACTTGATTAAAGTTGAGCTCAAGCAGAGTTTTTCTGCCGAAGATCATAACTATGACTTTGATCTTGCTTCTGTCTTCTACAATTTCATCCACTGTACCATCAAAGCCGGTGAAAGGACCGTCTGTAATCTTTACGGAGTCGCCTACATTGTAGTCGAACTCTGTTTCTGCTACACTGACGGCTGTCTCATCCTGCTGGCCCAGTATGCGCTTTGCCTCATCATCCCTGATGGGGACGGCGCGCCTTTCGCCAGCCTTGTCCGTTTTTTCTGTAAGGAAGCCGGACATTCCGGGAACGAGGTTCCTGATTACATACTCAAGCTCGGCGCTGAGTTCGGCCTCAATAAGCACATAGCCCGGGAAGAGCAGCTTTTCTACAGCTGTCCTCTTTCCGTTCTTGACAACGTACTTCTTTTCAACCGGAACCAGAACCTGTTCTACCTGATTCTGTAGGTTACCTCTGAGAATTTCTTTCTCAAGATATTCCTTAGCCTTCTTTTCCTTGCCTCCTGCAGTTCTAAGGACGTACCATTTCTTTTCGCCCATGATGGTAATGAATTACAATGTGTAAATTGCGGACATCAGATGCTGGAAAGCGTAGTCTATGATGAAGAGTGCCACAGCAATGATGACGGTTGCTACCATAACGAGTATGGCAGATCCCTGGAGTTTCTCCCAGGTAGGCCAAGTCACCTTTGTGGTGAGCTCAACGAAAGACTCTTTACAATAGTTTATGAACTTTCTCATCTTTTTCTTTAATGGGCACCGCGGGTTGGAAGCAGTTGCGGAGCCTGTTAAACATTACCAAATCGTAACCTTTGATATTTGCAGGGGAAGCAGGATTCGAACCCACATCGACGGTTTTGGAGACCGCTGAACTA
>OMVB01000013.1 GCA_900314395.1 uncultured Prevotellaceae bacterium
TTGTAGTACAACAAATTAGGTTAAAAAGAAAAATCTACTGGTTAACTATTCAGGATAAAAAGTCAAAGAATTTCAGAGAAAAAGCTTGACTTTACATAGTTAGTCTACGGAGGTGTATCAGGGTAAAGGTGTACAAACAGTAAGTTATTTGCAAATTCCTATACTAGCACCTAAATAGTACCATGAAAAAAGGACTGCTGCACAATTTTTGTGTAACAGTCCTTTGGAGAGGATTTTTTAAGAATGGCTTGAGGGACAACACATTCTCACGATAGTTATAAGTATACTAGGTCGGAGAAAATGCGTCAACCATTTAATTGGATACGTTTACGTAAGACAGGACTTTAGAACGTCTTCGTATCGAACACATGTAGGCCCAGTTTTTCCGATACCACCTGCATGATCTTTTCGCCCCCCACACTGTTGCCTTTTTTGTTCAGCTTGGGGCCGAAGGTGCCGATGCCCACCCCCTGCCGGGCCAGGGCCACGATGCCGCCGCCCACGCCGCTCTTGCTGGGCAGTCCCACCTTCACCGCGTATTCGCCGGACTCATCATACATGCCGCACAGCATCATGAGTGTCACCACGATGCGCACAATCCGGGAATCTACCAGCTGCTTCCCGGTAGCCGGGTCCACCCCGTGGTTGGACAGGATCATGCCATAATGGGCCAGGTCCTTCGCCGTCACCATGACGGAGCACATGCGGAAGTACACATCAAGGATCTCTTCCGGTTCCCCATCCAGCACATGATCGCTTTTCAGCAGGAAGGCAATGGACCGGTTCCGGGTGCCCGTCCGTTTTTCCGACCGATAGACGCATTCATTGAGCCGGATCTTCGGGTTGCCGCACAAGCTTCTGGCCAGATCCAGGAATGACTGGAACGGATCCGGTGTCTCAATGCAGCTGGTGGTCACGATGGCACCGGCATTGATCATGGGGTTGAAGGGCCGCCAGTCCTTCAGTTCCAGCTGCAGGATGCTGTCGAACCGGTCGCCGGTAGGTTCCATGCCGATCTTGCTGAACACCTTGTCGTAACCGGCTGTCTGCAGGGCCAGGATCAGGGCCATGGTCTTGGAAATGCTCTGCATGGTGAAGGGGATATTATAATCCCCCACCGTACAGACAGTGCCGTCCTTCCGCATGAGGCACACGCCCAGATTGGAAGAGTCCGCTTTTGCCAGTTCAGGGATGTAATCCGCCACCTTGCCTTCATAGAGTACGTTCCGTCCTTCATCCCAGGCTTCCTCCAGCGCCGCCTGAATCATTGCTTTGTCGATTGCCATAAGTAACCCTCCTCAGGTCGTTGTCCGATTGTTTATTGTATACATTATACCATATTGGAAGGGATTAGGGGCTAGTACGACAAATCACAAATAACTTTCTACTGCACTAACCCGTAGGGGCACATCGTGAGATGCGTCCCAACAAGAATTCTTTACATGAACAGCCAGGTGGGTTCATCTTACGATGAACCCCTACAGGTACGTATCGGAGTTTGGTGAAAGTTAATTGCGGTTTTCTATACCAGTATAGGATATTCTAATTATCTTTATGTTTTATCTTCCGTAGTGGCCGTCCAACACCTTGCTGTCCCAAGCATGGCTTGCCATGATTGGTTGACAGCAAGAGCGTACAGCATGCGATTGGAAATGAGCTTGCTGTTGACTTTTTCGGCTTGCCGAAAATATCGCCCGGGCGGCCTTAACCAAGGCGGCGCAGGCGACATTTTGCTACGCAAAAGTCTGGCACCGCCACTACGGGTTAGTGCAAACAGAAAGTTATTTGCAAATTCCTATACTAGGGCTTAGCGTCGGGAGAGAAGCACCCCGGCGACACAGGAGAAGGGCCCAGATACGCGAAAAAAGGGGTTCGGGAAGTGGGACATAATACTTACTGGTATATGTCCCGCTTGCCAAACCCCTTTTGACAAAGCAGATGGACCCTTATCCTGCGTCGCCTTTATAGTCTGATAAAGTCGGCGGACTGAATTCCGTCAAGCCCCGCCAGCATATCCAGCGTGGGTTTTGCCACAGGGCTGTCCACGGTCATGATCATCATGGCGGTGTTCTTATTCACATCCCGGGAAACCTGCATGAAGGCGATGTTCACATGGGCA
>OMVB01000076.1 GCA_900314395.1 uncultured Prevotellaceae bacterium
GGCTGTTATAGGTTGTTATAATGCTCGTCTGATACGGGCTCAAGCCACTCGGTGGTGTTGCCAGGTTTAGCATCGGCATGATAGGTAAGGTGCTGGAACCAGCTGTCGGCAGCGGCTCCGTGCCAGTGCTTAACGCCCTCCGGGATGGTTATGACCATGCCGGGTTTTAGTGCTACAGCGTCTTTTCCCCATTCCTGATACCAGCCGTGGCCGGCTACGCAAATGAGGACTTGTACTGCGCCGTGGTGGATATGCCAGTTGTTGCGGCAACCGGGCTCGAAGGTGACATTGCAAAGTCCTTTGTCATTAAGCACTGCAAGGTAGCTGTTGCCAGTGAAGTATTTGGCATATGCGGTATTTGGATTGCCGAGCGGCCACTCGGAAGGAGTGAAAGCCAGGGCTTTACCATCTACGGCAGTAGCGATGGCGGCTTCTGCGCGGGAGGCTTCGGACAGCAGGCCAGCAGCCTTGAGAGCGGCAGGAATACCGCGCAGTTGCTCCTGGGTAACGCCCATGTTGAGGGCACCACGCACATGTGCCTGAAGTTGCGGCATTACATTCTCCAATCCGCAGAGCGCGCTCACTGTAATGAGTTCACGGTCGGCATAGGTCAGGTTATTGCGGGCAAAGATATCGCCGAAGAGATGGGCTTTCAGGTAGTAGTCTTCAGCAGGAGAAAAGGTATAATTGAATTCACGGCCACTTAGTTTGGTCTGGACCTCGGTTCCCTGTTTCAGGGCATCGTAACCGGAAGGCATCGGCGATGCATCCTCACCTTCGATGGCTGTCTTACCATCGGCCTTGCGCTGCTCCAAAACACGCTGCAGCGTGCCCAACGCATTCAGCGAACGCGGAAAACCGGTGTATGCATAGAGTTGGGAGAGAGCCTCTTTAACCTGGCTAACGGTCAGGCCGGCGTCAAGACCACCATTAATTGCATCGGCCAGTGCTACATAATCGGCCTTGGCCTCATTGCAGGCAATGGCCGACATCCAGGCTGCCTGCTCCTGGTTGAAAGTGAGAATGTTCATATCCTTGTCCATTGTGCTATTGTTACCACATGCCGCCATCGTCAGCACTGTGGAGATTATCAATAATATCTTTTTCATGGTGCAAAGATAACCAATTTTGATGACGGTTGATTTACCAAGATACAAAAATCGCGGAAACCTTAGCAAAACTATCGACAAATCCAAACGATTTCAAGCTTGAATTCGTGATTCTGCGATATCGGTAAAAATAACGGAAAAATTGATAAGAGCCGTCTCGAAAATTCTTCCGAAATTTGCGTTATCAAATGAGTACGACTATGGCAAAGACACTGATAGCATTTTACTCCCGCAGGGGACAGAACTGGGTGGATGGAAGCATCCGCAACCTGCCTAAAGGCAATAACGAGGTGATTGTCGAGAAGATAAAGGCGCTCCTCCCGGAGGCCGATGTTTTCCGGATCGACACTGTGAAGAAATACTCTGAGGACTATATGGTCTGCATCGAGGAGGCCAAGCAGGAACTTCGTGCGAAGGCCCGCCCGGAACTTACCGCCAAGGTGGAGAACATGGACCAGTATGACACCATCATCCTTGGTTATCCCAATTGGTGGGGTATTCCGCCGATGGCAGTATTCACATTCCTGGAGAGTTACAATTTCGCGGGAAAAAAGATAGTTCCGTTCTGCTCTCATGAGGGTAGCGGCCTTGGCGGCAGCATCCGCCAGATTAAGATGGCCGTTCCCGATGCCAACCTTACTGCCGGCGTAGCCATCCATGGCGCCGCCGCATCCCACTGTGACCGTGAAGTTAACCTTATTCTACAGCAAGCTAAATAATTATGAAACGCATCATCCTTATCGCCATTTTGGCCCTCTGCGCCTATGCAGCATCGGCCCAGACACTTGTTGTCTATTATTCCCGAAGCGGACAGAACTACACCACCGACGGTATCGTCAATCTCAAGAAAGGTAATACCGAAGTGGTCGCTGAACAGATTCAGAAGCTCACCGGGGCCGATATCTTCCGGCTGGAGACCGTCAAGGAATATTCCGTCGACTATTATGAGTGCACCCAGCAGGCCAAGGAAGAACTGTACGCCAAGGCCCGTCCTGCCCTTAAGGCCGATATCGACATTTCCAAGTACGACACCATCTATCTTGGATGGCCCTGCTGGTGGGGTACGATGCCGATGTGTGTTTATACCTTCCTGGAAGCTCACGACTGGACCGGTAAGACCGTCATTCCGTTTACCACCCACGAAGGCAGCGGATGGGGTAGTGGCCTCCGCGATCTGAAGTCTGCGTTGCCAAAGGCTACCATCGGCAAAGGACTCTCAATCCAAGGTTCCAAGGTCTCTTCATCAATGAAACAGATTGAGAACTTTGTCAAAGGAGGCAAGTGAATGTCCGACGACAGCGTCCTGGTGCACATGACCGGTCATAAACAGTCCAAACAGGAATACCTCTCCGAAATCGCCTCCGGCGTCCTGAACTATTACAGTGTTGAAACCGATTCGCTGGACATCGTGGTAAATGGCGATACTGCCCGGATGATAGGCAGGAGCCGCGTCAATGCCGCCGTCTATGGCGGTGGACGTCACACATGGCGGCTCCAGATGGACTCACAACTCTGTAAGATTGACGGGAAATGGCTTATTACTTATAGCAAAGCTTCTACTTATTGAACAAACACAAACGATTATGAAATACACAACCCTCGGAAAAACCGGGATTGAGGTTTCCCGCATCTGCGTAGGCTGCATGTCCTACGGAAAAGCCTCGGAAGACTTCCATCAGTGGACACTGGGCCCTGAAGATACGCAGGCTATGGTGGCACACGCCATCGACCTGGGTGTCAATTTCTTCGACACCGCCAACATCTATTCCTTCGGCACCAGCGAAGAGTACCTCGGACGGGCGCTGAAGAATATCGGCGTTCCCCGCGACAAAGTAGTGATTGCCTCCAAGGTGTTTTTCAATGAGGGCCAGCTTTCCCGCTAGGCCATTCTGCGCGAGATTGACGGAACGCTCCGGCGCCTTGGAACCGACTATCTGGACCTTTACCAGATCCACCGCTTTGATTATGGTACGCCCATCGAGGAAACGATGGAAGCGCTTGACTCGCTGGTGAAAGCCGGTAAGGTGCGTGCCATCGGCGCATCGGCCATGTACGGCTATCAGTTCCATAACATGCAGATCTGCGCCGAGCGGAATGGCTGGACATTTTTTTCCACCATGCAGAACCACTACAACCTGATGTATAGGGAAGATGAGCGCGAACTGATTCCCGTATGTGAGCAGTACGGCGTGTCGCTCATTCCGTATTCCCCGCTCGCCGGCGGCCATCTGACTCACCGCGGTTGGGAGAGCGGAACGGCTCGTTCCAACACCGACAAGACCATCCGCAAGAAGTATGACGCTTCCAAGGAAAACGACCTTGAGATTATCGAGCGGGTTGCAGTTCTGGC
>OMVB01000008.1 GCA_900314395.1 uncultured Prevotellaceae bacterium
AAAAGGAATAATCTATTTGTACCTGAGCGACATAGACCCTTATAATCGGAGCGAATGGTACAAATAGATTTTCCGTTCATGGAAAGAGATTTCTCGACTCGCTGCGCTCGCTCGAAATGACAAGAAAGAGCGCTCGAAATGACAAGAAAGAGCGCTCGCTCGGAATGACAGAGAACAGAGCAAATATATTTTGCGATATTGTAGGAGGCGGAGTTATATCCGGCAGATGATGTAGGTGGAGAAGGCAAGGTTGTGGAAGCTGCCGTTCCAGTGGATGTTGTAATAGTAGTCGTCCGGCTTCTTTGTAGAGTGGTAGCTCTTGAAAAGCGAACTGTCGTAGGTGACGCGCGTACCGAACGAAAAACGATCGACATTAATACCGAAAGAAACGCTTCCGGTCCAGTTAATCTTGGGCGTACTCTTGACGTTTTTAACCACTCCGGCAGACTGCTGTTCCAGATGAATCTGGTTGAAAGTCGTGAACAGAGGGATAGCCGTCATGCTAAGCGTGATATTGCGAAGCCCTCGGCGGGCGTTAGAGTTGAAAAAGCGGTAAGTTGCATGCTGCGGATTCCTGTGCCAGAATACAAGGTTGTAGGAATAACCGGCGCCAATCGCAACCTGATACGAAGTATATGAGTCGATGTTTCCCAGGCTGCGGGCCAGATACTCGTCCGGATGGAAGGAAATAGTCGCCTGCATGTACCGGGCGGCCAGAATCGCGGACCCGGCCGACTTTCTCTGAAGCGTTTTCCTGCCGAATGCGGCATCCTGGGCGAAATGCCTCTTGTTCAGGTTATAGAAAACATCCACAACACTGTACTTCAGCGACCAGTCAAGGTCGGAAATATAAAGGTTGTCATAGTAATAAGGCTGCGACGGGTCGTCACCGATTGTAATGCGGTACTTCATGTCGTCCTTAATGTTGTAGTGGCTGTAAGTGATTGACCAGGCGCCGCTTTTGTAGTTTAAAGAAAACTTCTTATTGTGCCATTTGCGCTTTTTGTTCAGTTCAAAAGACATGCTGAAGCCAAACTTGTTATATGAGGCACTGAGGCCGATGTTTTTGGTAAGCCCGCCCAGCATTCTGGACTGAACTTTTCCCGGAACAGCAATGGTCCTGACGCTGCCGTCTTCAAGAATCTGGTCGTAATTGTCCTTGAACTCCCAGTTAATCTTCATTCCGGTTCTCTTGAAAGAATTGCTGACCTGCAGCTTAAGTTCCGGAGGAGCAATCCACAGAAAGTTGGTATCCCTGTCCGTATTGGGCTTTATCATCTGGTTCATCACCCATTTTATGCCCCTGACCACTTTGCCGTCATTCTCACCAACAGGAAAATACTGAGCCCGGGCCACAAAACCTGAGAAAACAAACAAGAATATGAGTGCCAGGCGACGCATAGGATGCAAATATACAAAAACAATTGTATTATGGTACGGGGTCGTAACCCGAACCGCCCCATGGATGACAGCGCAGAATCCTGCGGACCGCAAGATACGTCCCTTTGAAGGGTCCGTGCTTACGAAGCGCCTCAAGGGCGTACTGTGAGCAAGTGGGAGTAAAGCGGCAGCTTGGCGGTTTGAACGGCGATATGCAAACCTGGTAGAATTTTACCAGGAAGACCAGCGGAAAGATGGCAATCTGTTTAAGCACAGACTTAAATTTAGGGCTCACTGTGCCACCACCTCCTTCTGTGCGGCCTTCTCTGAAATATAATTCAGAATATTTTCTACTGCTTGCTTAATCTCCTGATAATCAGCTATTTCCTTGGAGTTGTAAACAAACATTAAATCGCAGAAGCCCGGCACGTCAAGCATGCCCTTTGACCTGCGGTAAGCCTCGCGCAGCCGGCGCTTCAGAAGATTCCTCTTTACAGCCCTTTTGAAAAAGCGCTTGGACACGGAAACCATGATGCGGTTGCCGCTGTCAGCATCGGTGCGGAGCAGCCAGCAAAACTTCAGAACACCCTCATGGCCGAACCGGCCATCCTTCAGCAACCGTCCTATATCCGCTTTCCCGCTGAGCCTTTCTTGTTTGGAAAGGCCCTCAGGTCTTCGCGTCTGACGGACAGGAATCATAATGAAGAAAGATATACCTCCAGTGCTTTGGCTACGGAAGGAACCTCCGGGGTGGGGGCAGAAATGGCGATGGGCAGGCCCTGCTGCTCCAGCTCGCTTACAATGTGGCGGCCGAAGGTGACGAACTTAAGATTATCCGCCTTGAAGTCGGGGAAATTCTCTTGCAGGGACTTCAGGTCTGCCGGGTTGTAAACCACAGCCAGGTCATAAGATTTTATGTCGATGTCCTTCAGGTCCTGGGAAACAGGCTTTACAAACACGCCGGTAACATAGTTGAGCCCGGCCTGGTCGAACAGTTTGGTAAGAGCCTCGTTGTTGCTGCCCTCGGAGGTGGTAATAAGGAACTTCTCTCCTTTATGTTTGGCGGTAACAAGGGCTACGACGGACTGGGGAGTGCCTGTGCCGTAAAAAATCTTTCTTTTGCGGAATACGATGTGCTTCTGGAGATAAACTGCTACGGCCTCCGTGGTGCAGAAGTATTTCATAGTGTCCGGAACCTTGACGCGGAGCTCTTCGCAAAGAGCGAAATAAGAGTCGATGGCGTGTCTTGCAGAGAAAACGATGGCTGTATAATCTGCCAGATTAAGTTTCTGGGCTCTGAATTCCCTGGAAGAAAGGGGCTCTATAAGGAAAAAAGGTTTGAAATCGATGGTAACACCGAATTTTTCACGCAATGCGTCATACGGTGCCTGATTGGCAGGTTCTGCCTGTGAAATCAGAATTTTGCTTACACTCATATCGTCCTAAAATAATATCCCACTGATTACCAGTAAAATCACGGGTATCAGTTCGAGGGCGCAAAGGTACAAAAAAGCTTTGAATCGTTGTCCTTTCCAAGACAAAATTTCAAAATTTCGGTACAAAATGACCACAAATAATATTGTGGACTCATGGTAAAGTACACTCCTGACAGAGCTGTCCGGAGCCCCTGCCACAGTGGCGATTCCGGCTGTAAGCAGCCCCAGGACCGTTGCCACGATTGTGCCGTTGTAAATATTGGTGCGGGAAACCTTCCATTGGTCTGAAAGCGTGCGCGGAGAGAAGTAATTAACCAGTACCCACCGGAACCCGAAGGCAAGAAGCAGGGCGCCCAGGGTGACCAGCGAAACCTGCCATGGAGCCATTCCTTCCATCAAGTCCAGACGGTACAGCCCGTAGCGGGAAGAAAGCAGCGCAAGCGGCATCAGACACGCGTTAAACAGGATATTCCGGTCCCTGCTAAGGCGTACGCTTGCGAACAGGTTCGCAGTTTCTTTCCAGCGCAGCAGCCCCCCGAAGAGGTATTTTGCCAGTTCCATGAGGCGCGGCAGGCAGATGATGACGAAGATAACGGCCGCCACTACAAGGGCGCCGTTTATGCTGTCCGCCGCCCACTGTTCCCCGTACAAGTTTTCCGGCGCGGGAAGGGCTTCCGACGGGGCCGGCACAACGCCGCCCCGGAAAGCTTCCGACGCGCTGCGGATACCTGCGGTATCAACGCCGGTAATATCAGAGACTATCCCCGGCATCCTCCAGATCGTACGGGTAATCGTCCTCGTCTTCCTCCGCCCCGATCAGGGCCTTGATCTTCTCTTCAACAGCCGTGTCGAACTTCTTTGCAAGTGTGCCGTCTCCGTATTCCTTCAAGGTGTCCGTAAGGTCGTAGAGAAGCTGTACGCAATACTGGAATTCCGTGTCAGATTCCTCGTAGAAATCCAGGAAGAAACCGGCCGTCTTAACGAGCTCGTTGCCATACTGCTCCGCCAGGGCGCGGCCCTTTTCAGGGGCGCCTGCGGCATAGTAAGCTGCTACCATGTAGCCTACATACAGGTCGTTGCCGGCAAAGCCTATGCATACACTCTCCAGAGGATAGGTTGTCGCAGGAACGCTCTCCTGGCATTTGTCCAGGACTGCGATGGCCTTTTCGTTTTCCCCGTTCTTAATGAGGGCGTCGGCAACCTTGACAAATATATCCCTCTGGGGAACGGTGCCAAGGAAGGTGATAAGGTTCTGGTAATCAACGCAGTAGTCCTGGCGCTTAAGGGCATCCCAGGAGAATACGTTCATAATCTTGTTATAAAGGTCGTCCAGATCTGCCTTGCCTATTCCGTTGCTGGAGGTGATGCTGTTGCGAATCGGAACCAGTTTTGCGGAGAAGCCTTCGTAAACAAGGTATTTCTTGAGGCCGATGTTGATGTCGCCTCCCTGGCTGAGCATATTCAAGGGCCTGTCCCACTGGTAGTTGTTCAGCAGGTCAAGGAAGAACAGCTCCTGCTTGGAAACAAATTCCTTGTTCTCCGGCAGCTCAAGCACGATTTCATCCAGGATATCCTCTGCGGGAACGCCCTTCGGGACGATTCCGTATTTAATGGCATTCTCCTTGTTCACGGGAACGCTCATCTTTCGGGAAACGATGTAGTCTACCTTGCGTCCGTCGCGCAGCGGCAGTTTTATCTGAGGATGCTGGAACACCTTCATTACATCCGACAGCGCAACCACGGTGTCGCGCGGGTCATAGATGTAAACGAAGTCGTTGGTTCCGTACAGATACTGCTCCTGGGAAACCGAAAGCGGAATGGCTGCGGACTTGTTGCTTGCATATTTCATCTGGCCGATATACCAGTCCGTACCAAGCAGAGATGTGTTCAGCACGCGGACATCGGTACGGACACCCTCGACCTCCTGGGCATACCAGAGAGGGAAGGTATCATTGTCCCCGTGGGTGATGATATATCCGTTGGGGCCCACGGAGTTCAGGTAGTTCTTTGCCAGCTCAACTGCGGTGGCACGGTTGCTGCGGTCGTGGTCGTCCCAGTTCTGCCGGGCCATGAGGGCCGGGACGAAGAGGCACAGTGCCGATGCTGCTATTCCGGGGGCTAAACCCTTGCTGCGCAGTAACTTGGAAAGAACTTTATACAGCCACATAACGGCAAAGCCAATCCAGATGGCGAACATATAGAAGGAGCCGGCGTATGCATAATCCCTTTCGCGAACCTGGAACGGAGGCTGGTTAAGATATACAACCACGGCCAGTCCTGTCATGAAGAACATCAGGAACACCAGCCAGCTGCCGCGTTTGTCGCGGGAGAACTGGAAGAACAGGCCGATGATGCCAAGCAGCAGCGGAAGCAGGAAATAGTGGTTCTTGCCCTTGTTCTCCGCCAGGATTGCCGGAGCGTCGCTCTGGTCCCCGAGTCTCCAGTCGTCTATGAAGCTGATGCCGCATTCCCAGTTGCCGTAGAAGCGGTTCCCGGGGGACGGCGAGTGAACGTCGTTCTGCCTTCCGGCAAAGTTCCACATGAAGTATCTCCAATACATCCAGTTGCACTGGAAATCCAGGAAGAAGCCAATATTGTCAAAGAAGGTAGGTTTCTTGTATGTTGCGCCTGGCAGAGTTGTGCCGCGGTTGCCCATGTAGGAGGCGTAGAACTGCTCGTTCCGGCCGTCAGTGGAGCTGCTCCACATCCTGGGGAACAGCATCTTTCCGGCAGATGAGTATTTGGGCTCCATCGGACCGTCCACCTTTTTATATTTGTCGCCGACGCGGGTCCAGTATTTGGGGATGTTGATCTCGTAAGGAGCATCGAAGTACTGGCCGTAAATGAGCGGCTGGCTGCCATACTGCTCGCGTGAGAGATAGCGTACAAGGGAGAAGGCGTTGTCCGGCTGGTTCTCGTTGGACGGCGGCATCACGCTTGAGCGGATTACTACGACGGTGAATATGCTGAAGCCTATCATTACGCAGGTGAAGCAAAGCAGGATGGTGTTCAGGAGCACTTTCCCTTTCTTCATCGTCCAAAACAGTCCCAGGAAGCAGAGGGCGATGAAAAGAATCATGAAGACAGCCGCACCAAGGTTGATGGGAAGGCCCAGCGAGTTGGTGAAGAACAGGTCTACGTAAGCTGCCAGTTTGGGCACCCAGGGGATGATGATGAAGTTCACGATGCCAAGGATGACCATCGATATAAAGAATATCTTTACAATCTCCTTGAAGGTGTAGGGACCGTCTTCGCGGGCCCTGTAATAGTACATGAACACGATAGCCGGGATTGCCAGGAGGTTCAGCAGGTGAACGCCAATCGACAGTCCCATAAGGAAGGAAATCAGTACAATCCAGCGGTTGGCGCCGGGGCGGTCAGCCTGCTCGTACCACTTTGTCATCGCCCAGAATACAATGGCGGTGAAGAGGGACGACATCGCGTAAACCTCTCCCTCAACGGCGGAGAACCAGAAAGTGTCGGAGAAACAGTAGGCAAGGGCACCTACGGCTCCGGCACCCATTATGGCCACTGATGCGCCTTTGGTATAGTTACCGTCGGCTCCGGTCTTGAACATACGTTTTGCAAAGAAAACGATGGTCAGGTACAGGAAGAAGATGGTGAATGCAGAGCAGAGGGCGCTGAGTATGTTTACGGCGACGGCTGCTCCGGAGGCACCGGTGAACAGGGTGAAAAACCTTGCTATCAGCTGGAAAACCGGGTTGCCGGGAGCGTGTCCCACTTCCAGTTTATATGACGATGCGATGAATTCTCCGCAGTCCCAGAACGAAGCGGACGGCTCTATTGTGGAAATATATGTAAATGAGGCGATTACCAGCACAACTACCGATGTCACCAGGTTCCACAATCTGAATTGTTTTTTATCCATATTTTTAATGTTTTCTTTTGGGCCGGTCTTTCTTTTTGAAGACACTAACCTGCAAATATACGGCAATAATCGTTATCTTTGCAAAAATTGTGCTTGTAATTAAAGTATAGGACAATGGATAATGACTGGAAAAAACGGCTTGGAGTAGTGTTCTCCACCAACCCGGACTTCAACTATCAGACGGAGGAGACTGCCGCTCAGGCAGAGACTCTTCCCAAGGCCAGGCAGCGCCTGATAGTGGGTATAGACCGCAGGAACCGCGGGGGTAAGACTGTCACCCTTATCAGCGGTTTTGTGGGCAGCAAGGAAGATCTGGCGGAACTTGGCCGTACCCTTAAGGTGAAATGTGGGGTTGGAGGCGCTGCAAAGGATGGGGAGATCACCATCCAGGGAGACCTTAGGGAAAAAATTGTAAATTTGTTACATTCAATGGGTTACACCTTAGCAAAAAGAGGAAATTAATATGAAACTTGAGTTCCCCTCCGATGCCTGGAAGGACTACGAGCTGCTGGACAGCGGCAACTATGAGAAACTGGAGCGCTTTGGCTCCGTGGTGATGTCGCGCCCGGAACCAAAAGCCCTGTGGGACAAGACTTTGACCGATGCCGATTGGGCCAGGCTTTCTCATACACACTTTGTTCCCGGAGCCGGATTCGGCAAAGCCGGAAAAGAGGACAGCGGCACCTGGGAGCGTCTCAAGAAGATGGACGACCAGTGGTACATCCGTTATGCCGGCGGCCCCAGGTTCCGCCTGCGCCTTGGCCTTACATCCTTCAAGCATGTGGGCGTTTTCCCTGAGCAGGCGCCCAACTGGGAGTACATTTACGCCCACACCTCAAAACTTGCCGCCGATGCCAGGGCGGCCGGCGCTCCCGCGCCCAAGGTTTTGAACCTCTTTGCCTATACAGGGGCGGCGTCGCTCGCCGCCAGGGCCGCCGGCGCCGATGTCACACACCTTGACTCCGTACGCCAGGTGGTTACATGGGCGCGTAACAACATGGAAGAGAGCAACTTGGACGGAATAAGATGGGTTGTTGAGGACGCTCTTAAATTCGCTAAAAGAGAGCTAAAAAGGGGCAACAAATACCAGGGTATTATCCTTGATCCGCCGGCTTACGGACACGGCCCGGACGGGGAGAAATGGAAGCTGGACGAGCTCCTCTTCGGCCTGCTCAAAACAGTGGCGGGGATACTGGCTCCGAAGGACAGCTTCATGGTGCTGAACCTTTATTCCAACGGCTATTCCGCCACACTTGGAGAGACGCTTGTAAAGCAGGCTTTCCGGCTGTCCGGCCAGGAAGCCGGGCTTGAAAGCGGGGAACTGGCCCTTATGGACAAGTTCGGGAAGGCTTTGCCACTGAGCATTTTCGTCCGTCTGGCCCGGTAAAACGATAAAGTTCGCGCAACCTGCACGATATTCCGCAAAAGATTCTTACTTTTGCGGAACGCAAAACGGAAAATTTAATCGTAATATATTATGCAACAGCACATTGATTCCTACAATTTCAAAGGAAAAAAGGCAATCGTAAGAGTAGACTTCAACGTTCCTCTCGATGCAGACTTCAACATTACCGACGACACCCGTATCCGCAGGGCAATCCCCACCCTTAAGAGGGTTCTTGAAGGCGGCGGTTCCCTTATCATCATGAGCCATCTGGGCCGTCCTAAAAAGGTAGAGGATAAATTCAGCCTCAGGCACATTGTAGCCCGCGTAAGCGAGTGCCTGGGTGTTCCCGTACAGTTTGCAGACGACTGCATGAAGGCTGCAGACAAGGCTGCCGCCCTTAAACCCGGCGAGGCCCTCCTTCTTGAGAACCTTCGTTTCTACGCAGAGGAAGAGGGTAAACCCCGCGGTCTTGCAGAGGACGCTTCAGAAGAGGAAAAGAAAGCTGCAAAGGCTGTTGTAAAGGCTGCCCAGAAGGAGTTCACCAAGACTCTTGCTTCTTACGCAGACTGCTATATCAACGACGCTTTCGGTACCGCACACCGTGCACATGCATCAACCGCCCTTATCGCAGAGTACTTCCCCAATGACAAGATGTTCGGTTTCCTCATGGAAGGCGAAATCAAGGCTATCGACAATGTTCTCAAGAACGCAGAGCGTCCCCTTACCGCCATCATCGGCGGATCAAAGGTAAGCTCAAAGCTTGCAGTGCTTAAAAACCTCATCGGCAAGGTGGACAACCTTATCATCGGCGGCGGAATGGGATATACATTCATCAAGGCACAGGGCGGCCACGTAGGCGCATCCCTGCACGAGGACGAGCTTATTCCGGATGCACTTGAGATCCTGAAGGAAGCAAAGGAGAAGGGCGTAAATATCTCACTATCAGTCGCTACCGTATGCGGCCAGAAGTTTGACAACGACACTCCCCGCAAGATTTTCCCTATCAACGAGATTCCTGACGACTGGGAGGGTATGGACGCAGCTCCCGCTTCCCTTGAGAACTGGAAGAAGATAATCCTTAACTCCAAGACTATCCTCTGGAACGGTCCTGTAGGCGTATTCGAGCTTCCTAATTTTGCCAAGGGAACCCTTCAGATTGCAGAAGACCTGGCAGAGGCCACCAAGAACGGCGCTTATACCCTTGTGGGTGGCGGAGATTCCGTTGCTGCTGTTACCAAGATGGGCTATGCAGACAAGGTCAGCTACGTTTCTACAGGCGGCGGCGCAATGCTTGAGGCTATCGAAGGCAAGATTCTTCCGGGAATTGCTGCTATTCAGGATTAAATCTTTAGATTTAGCACGATTGTTGATAATAGTTTAGGGCTGTCCTCTGTCATTCTGAGCTAAGCAAAGAATCCAACAGAGGTGGCCCTAAACTGCATAAAAGGAAAATAAACAGGTATGACAGATATTTTGGCAATTAACTGGAACGCGGATCCCGTGATTTTCAATCTGTTCGGGCTCTTTCAGGTACGATGGTATTCACTGCTGTTCGTATCGGGTTTTGTGCTCGGGTGGTTTATTTTCCAGTGGTTCTTCAAAAGGGAGAGGCTTAATCCCAAGCTTTTGGACTCCCTTCTTGTCACGCTTATTGTCGGAACGATAGTGGGCGCCCGCCTGGGCCACTGCCTCTTTTACCAGCCGGATTACTATCTGGGCAGCTGGAAGGGCTTCCTGGAGATTTTCATGCCCTGGAAGGGCGGCCTGGCCAGCCACGGCGGCACGATAGCCCTGTTCATTGCCATGTGGTGGTACGCCCGCAAATACGGCAAAAAGAATAAATTCGATTTCGTATGGCTGCTGGACCACCTTTGCATTGCGGTTTGTTTCGCAGCCTGCTTCATCCGCCTTGGGAACCTCTTTAATTCAGAGATTTACGGCGGTCCCACAAACCTTCCCTGGGGTTTCGTGTTCCTCCGCAACGGAGAAACTGAGCCTCATCACCCCACACAGCTTTACGAGGCGCTGTGCTATTTGCTGCTGGGGCTTGTACTGATGGCTCTTTACAGGTACAAAGGAGAAAAAATCTACCGAGGCATATTCATCGGCCTGTTTTTTATCGGCTGCTTCGGTTCAAGATTCCTTATCGAATTCATAAAGAACGATCAGGTTGACTTCGAGGCCGGAATGGCCCTGAACATGGGCCAGCTGCTCAGCATTCCCTTTGTTTTGCTGGGCATAGGCTTCCTGGTATATGCATATAAGAAGAAAATTCCCGCCCTCACTGACGGCGGTTACGTTGAACAAAACAAGAAATAGATAATGAAAAAATCAGTGAATTTTTTAGTGTCTCTGGCAATTTTGCTTTTGCCTGGCGCAGTGAATGCGCAGGACACTACGGTACTCACTCTGGAGGATGCAATTAAAATCGCCCTCAGCGAAAACGCATCCGTACGCGTCGCAGACAAGGAAATAGAGCGCGCGCAGTACGCCAAGAAAGGCACCTATGCCTCCCTGTTCCCCCAGGTAAACGGAACGGGCACATTCCAGAGAACAATCAAGAAACAGGTAATGTACATGGACGGAATGTCCGGCGGCAGCATGTTCGCCAGCATCTTCGAGCCTATAATCACCGCCCTTGAGCAGAACGGAATCCACGTGGACATGAGTACCCTTACAGGCGGTGGAGACCAGGAAGAGGGGAAATCTTCAAATGAAGGTATTTCCGTTGGCCGATGGAACACGTTCAACGGCGGTATTTCCGCTGCGATGCCCCTTGTGAACGCCCAGCTTTGGGAAAGCCTCAAGGTTAGCAGGCAGAGCGTGGAACTGGCAGTTGAGCAGGCCCGCTCGTCCCGTCTTGACGCCGTGACACAGGTTAAGCAGGCCTTCTTCAACGTGCTTCTGGCAAAGGAGGCTTTCGATGTTTACAAGGACGTTTATGAGAACGCGATGGAAAACCTCACCCAGGTCCAGCGCAAGTTCGACGTCCAGAAGGTATCGGAACTGGAGCTCACCAGGGCAAAATCCAATGTAGCATCGGCAATTCCTAACGTCTACAATGCAGAGAGTTCGATCATGCTCGCGCTGTGGCAGCTTAAGGCTATCATGGGCGTAGACCTGGAAATGGACATCGACGTTGCAGGCAAGCTGGAGGACTATGCGCAGACAATGTTCTATGACATCCATGAGAACGACGACATCAACCTGGACCGCAATACCACCATGCGTCAGCTTGCCATCCAGGCAGACCAGCTGGCATCGGCGGTGAAAATCCAGAAGTATGCATACCTTCCCACTTTGTCGCTGTCATTCTCTTACAGCATGAATGCGATGACAAACGACTTCAAGTTCAGCGAGTACAAGTGGACCCCGTATTCTTACCTGGGCCTTAGCCTGAACATCCCTATTTTCTCCGGCGGAAAGCGTCACGCAGACCTCAAGGCCGCCCAGATTCAGTCAGAGTCCCTGGATATCACCCGTACCAATACGGAGCGCCAGCTCAGGATTGCCATCCGTTCTTACCTTAACACGATGGAGACCAACATGAAGAGCTACGCTTCTTCCCAGGAGGCCGTAGAACTGGCCAGGAAGGCATACGATGTTTCCCAGAAGTCCTACAATGTGGGAAAGAGCACGCTCACAGACCTTCATGACGCGGAACTGGTTCTTACCCAGGCCCGTCTTGGAAGCAGCCAGGCGATATTCAATTTTGTAAACGCAAAGGCATCCTTGGAGCAGATACTTGGAAACGATTTTACAGCAGAAGAAAAATAAACGAGATATGAAAAAGAACATTTTTAAGACAATTATCCTGGGCTTTGGCGCCGCAGCTTTGGTTTCTTGCGGCGGAAGCGGTTCCGGTGACAAGCAGGCTGCTCAGGCCGCACAGGCTGCCGCAGAGGTTACCCACAATGTAGAGGTAGTATCCGCAAGCTATTCCCAGGTGCCCCAGCAGAGCTCTTATTCAAGCACAATCGAGGCCTTCGCCGTCAATAATATCGCACCCCAGAGCGCCGGCAGAATTCGCAAAATCAACGCAGAGGTAGGTGACTATGTAGTTAAGGGTCAGGTACTTGCAGAGATGGATCGCGTTCAGTTGGAACAGCTTAAACTCCAGCTTCAGAACGACAGCACGGAGTACAGCCGTATCAAGACCCTGTTCCAGCAGGGCGGCGTTTCCCAGAGCGACTTCGAGGCCGTAGAACTGGCATACAAGGTTCGCAAGACCAACTATAACAACCTTCTTGAAAATACCGTTTTGCGTGCGCCTATCACTGGTTTTGTAACAGCCCGCAACTATGACCAGGGCGACATGTACAGCATGGCCCAGCCTTTGTTCACCGTCCAGCAGGTGCTTCCCGTGAAGCTCCTTGTAGGTATCTCAGAGAGCGAATACACCAAGGTTAAGAAGGGTGACAAGGTGGAAATCACCGTGGACGCTCTTCCCGGCCGCACATTCACCGGCAGCGTCAACCGTCTTTATCCGGTTATCGACCCTGCAACCCATACTTTCCAGGCAGAAGTGCTGGTTCCCAACGCAGACCGCCTTCTCCGTCCCGGAATGTACGCCAGGGTTACCGTTACCTTCGGTGTAAACCGCAGCATCGTGCTTCCTGACCAGGCGGTGGTAAAGATGGAAGGAACCGGCCAGAAGTATGTTTACGTTGTAAACGACAAGGGTACGGTAAACTTCATTCCTGTGGAACTGGGCGTTCACAACGGCTTCAACTATGAGATTCTCTCCGGCATAAACGAGGGTGACGTGGTAGTTGTCAAGGGTGCAGCCGCACTCAAGGAAGGAGCAAAGGTCAAGGTTATCAACAAGTAATCATCGGGAGGAATCTAAATGAGTATATATCGTTCATCGGTAAACAAACCGGTAACAACGTTCCTCATCTTCCTGGCCTTCGCCATCCTGGGTCTCTTCTGCCTGTCCAGGCTGCCGATCGACTTCTTCCCGGATGTGGAGTCCAACACCATCATGGTGATGTCTTCCTATCCCGGAGCAAGCGCCGAGGATGTAGAGAACAACCTTACCAAGACGCTGGAAAACACCCTCAACGGTGTCAGCAACCTTAAGAATATTACCTCCCAGAGCAAGGAGAACCTGTCTTTCCTTACCTTGGAGTTCAAATACGGAATAGATATCGATGAGGCAACGAACGATGTCCGGGACAAGTTGAGCATGGTTTCATCCAACCTGCCGGACGGAGTCTCCACCCCCGTTATCTTCAAGTTCAGCGCGGACGATATCCCTATCCTTATGCTGTCCGCTTCTGCAAAGCAGAGTGTTTCCGCCCTGGATAAGATCCTGGACGATAAGGTGGCAACCCCTCTTGCCCGTGTAAGCGGAGTCGGTACCGTCAGCGTAATCGGTGCGCCCCAGCGTGAGATCCAGGTTTACTGCGACCCTACAAAGCTTGAGGCTTACCACCTGTCAATCGCCGCTATCTCCGGCATCATCGCCGCAGAGAACAGGAACGTTCCTTCCGGAAACATCGACATCGGTTCAGAGACCTATACCCTTCGCGTAAAGAAAGAGTTCAAGGACCCGTCAGAGCTTCTTGACCTTGTTGTAGGCCACTTCGGCGGCAATACCATCTATCTCAGGGACGTAGCCCGTATCAACGACGGCCTTGAGGAGCGTTCGCAGGAAGCCTTCACAAGCGGAGTCCGCGGAGCCCTTATCATGATCCAGAAACAGTCCGGCTTCAATTCTGTACAGGTTGTAAAGGATGTGAACAAGGCGATGGAAACCATCAAGCCTACACTTCCTCCGGACATCCAGTTCGGCGTGGTAATGGATACATCGGACAATATTATCCGAACCATCAACACCCTGAAGGAGACCATCATGATTACCTTCCTGGTGGTTATGCTCATCGTTTACATCTTCCTTGGCAGATGGAAGGGAACTTTCATTGTTATCCTGAGTATCCCTATCGCCCTGCTGGCATCGCTGATGTACCTCTTTGCAACCGGCAATTCGCTGAACATTATCTCGATGTCGGCCCTGACCATTGCGATAGGCATGGTGGTGGACGATGCGATTGTGGTGCTGGAGAACGTCACCACGCATCTTGAGAGGGGAGAAAAACCCAAGGAGGCAGCGGTACACGGCACCTCAGAGGTGGGTATCTCCGTTATTGCATCCACCCTTACGATGCTCTGCGTGTTCCTGCCGCTTACCATGATTCCCGGTATGGCCGGTATCATGTTCAAGCAGCTTGGCTGGATTGTGAGCATCATCATGATTGTGTCTACCACCGCAGCCCTTTCCCTTGTGCCGATGATGTGCTCCCAGATGCTTGGCAATGAGAACAAGAGCGGTAAGGTTTATCACATTATCTTCGACCCTGTCAACAGGTTCCTGGACAAGATATCCCGCGGATACGCCAAGTTTATTTCCTGGTGCATGGGGCACAAGAAACGCGTTCTCCTTGGCGCATTCATTGTCTTCATCGTTGTGATGGCGGTGCTTGGTTCAAGGGTCAAGACGGAGTACTTCCCCCGTTCCGATATGGGACGAGTCAGTGCTTCGATTGAACTGCCGATAGGTACTTCCCAGGAGGTTACAAAGGACGTTGCTGCCCGCATCTATGATAAAATTGTTGCCGATGTTCCTGAGATTAAGGTATTTAACTACCGCTTTGGCCAGGCCGACTCCGACAACGCCTTTGCAAGCATGCAGAATAACGGTACGCATATCATCTCCATGAACATTAACCTTGGAGCCAAGAGTACCCGTAAGCGCAGTACTGCGGAAATCCTTGATATCGTCCGCGCCGACATCCTCTCCTTCCCGGAGGTCCGCAAGGCAAATGTTTCCGAAGGTCAGGGCGGAATGGGCGGTGCTGCTTCCGTTTCCATTGAGGTATATGGATATGACTTTGAGGAAACAGAGGCTGTCGCCAATGAACTCAAGAAGCACCTTGACAGTACAGGAGTGTTCGCGCAGATTATCCCCAGCCGCGACCAGTACACACCGGAGTATCAGGTAGACTTCGACCGTCACAAACTGGCCCTGAACGGCCTCACGTCAACATCGGCCGCAAGTGCGCTAAGTTCTGCAATGAACGGCAGCGTGGCGTCTTACTACCGTGAGGACGGAGAAGAGTACGACATCCGCGTACGTTATGCACCGGAGTTCCGAAACAGCACGGAAAGCATCGGCAATATCATTGTTTACAATACTGCAGGCACCGGCATCCGTATCAAGGATCTGGGCGATGTCGTTGAGGACAAGGTTCCGCCTACCATCCAGCGCAAGAACCGTGAAAGGGTAATCACCCTCACCTCAATCATTGCAACGGGACGCGCCCTCAGTGAGGGTGTGGAGGCAACCAATGCCGCCCTTGCCAAGATGGAGATTCCTTCAAATATCAACGTTGTGATCGGAGGAGATTATGAAGACCAGCAGGATACTTTCTCGGACCTGATTCTGCTCATGGTGCTGATTGTAATCCTGGTTTACATGGTGATGGCATCGCAGTTCGAGTCGTTCATGGGACCGTTCGTAATCATGTTCTCCATCCCGTTCGCACTTGTAGGTGTGATTCTGGGCCTCTGGGTTACCGGAACCCCGCTGGGCGTAATGGCGATGATCGGTATTATCATCTTGCTGGGTATCGTGGTTAAGAACGGTATCGTGCTTATCGACTACACGATTCTTTGCCAGGAGAGGGGAATGGACGTAAGGTCCTCTTCCGTAACCGCAGCAAAGAGCCGTCTGCGTCCTATCCTTATGACAACCCTTACCACAGTCCTTGGTATGCTGCCGATGGCCATCGGAAACGGAGACGGTGCAGAGATGTGGCGCTCCCTTGGTATGACGGTGGTTTGGGGTCTGTCAATATCGACAATCATCACCCTTGTGATTATCCCTACCCTGTATTGCGGTATCTATGAGCGCAAGGAGCGCCGCAAGGCTCGCAAGAAAGCCCGCCTGGCAGCTAAAACCCAGTAAATCAAAGTATTATGAAAGCGATATTCGTAGCATACAACCAGGCCTACAACGAGGAAATTGTAGAGCTTCTGGAAGAGTTCGGCCAGAGAGGCTATACCAAGTGGGAAGACGTTGGCGGCCGTGGTTCCATAGATGGTGAACCCCATCTTGGAAGCCACGCATGGCCTACCCAGAACCACGCCCTTTTCACGGCCGTGCCGGACGACAAGCTGTCCGACATCATGGAGGCCCTGCGCCGCAAGGACGCTCAGTACAAGGACCTTGGCCTGCGCGCTTATTCATGGACAATTGAACAATTTATAAAATAACACTTAACCACTTATATTATGGCTAAAGTAGCTACAAAAAACAATTTTGCAGAGATTCTTGCAACAGACAAGCCCGTGTTAGTTGACTTCTGGGCTGTATGGTGTGGCCCCTGCCGCATGCTTTCCCCTACCGTAGACGACATTGCCGCCAAGTATGAAGGCAAGGTAGAAGTAGTAAAATGCAACGTGGACGATTGCCAGGACATTGCAATCGAATACGGCATCCGCAGTATTCCTACCCTTATTTTCTTCAAGAACGGAGAAGTTGTAAAGAGAACAGTCGGTGTTGTTTCCGCTTCAGAGATAGAGGGCATACTTGAAGGTCTCCTTTAATCCTGCAAGGCGTATGGCACGGAAATTATTCCTCGCAGTAATCCTGTTTGTCATGGCGGGCGCAGTTGCGTCCGCCCAGGTAAAATTCGGTGTAAAGGCAGGTTTTACTTCTTCCAACGCATCGCTTAAAGAGATTAATACAAAGGCGGTTAACGCATATCATGCGGGTCTTGCCGTCCAGTTGGACCTTTTGGCCGGCTTTGCCGTACAGAGCGGCGTGCTGTATCAGGTAAAAGGTGTTTCCCTTGAGGACGACAACACCAACCCCCTGGTAACCCTCCCTAAGATTGTAGACAAGAAATACCGTTTCGTGGAGGTTCCGGTGCAGTTGCAGTGGGGCCTGGACCTTATCTTTGTGCGTCCTTATGTACTTGGAGAGTACTATTGGGGCTATTCCCTTAACGAGGACAATGCCAAGGAGCACGGTTTCGCCTATGGCTTCGGTATAGATGTCATGAAGATGCAGTTCTCTGCCAAGTTCTTCAAGAACAAGGACGACCTCAAGGGTCTTCAACTGTCGGCAGTACTTTTCTTCTGATGAATACTCTTTTCGCATATCTTCAGGCAGATTTGGAAAAAGTGAATGCTCTTATGGAGGATTCACTTAAGTCCGATATCCCTGTCCTTGTCAACTGCAACCGGCATATCCTTGACCACAAGGGCAAGCAGGTACGTCCTATCGTCGCACTCCTCATGGCCAGGGCGGTATCCGGGGAGTGCAATGAGGATACCATACGTTTTGCCGCTGCGGCGGAACTGATTCACAATGCCACCCTGCTTCATGACGATGTGGCGGACAATTCGTCCAGCCGCAGGGGCGTTGCCACGATAGGGTCCATCATCGGCCCCAGGCCGTCCGTCCTTTTGGGGGACTTCTGGCTGGTGAACGGCATCGCCCGCATCCTGGACGGGGAAAAGAGTTCCGCGCGCGTTATGCGCCTCTTCGGAAAGACGCTGGCCTGCCTGGCAGAGGGCGAGATGTTGCAGCTGGAGATGGCTTCTACCGGGGAAACCACGGAAAAAGAGTACTACAGGATTATCTACGACAAGACTGCGACTCTCTTTGAGACATCGGCTTTGGCGGGTGCAATATCGGCCGGAGCAATGGCGGAGCAGGAACTTGCAGCCGCGGAATACGCCCGCTGCATAGGCTATGCTTTCCAGATCCAGGACGATATCCTGGATTACATCGGCAATGAAGCGGTAGGCAAACCTCTTGGCCAGGACCTGCGGGAAAAGAAAATCACCCTCCCTCTCCTTGGGGCGATGAAGTCCAATGCTGCACTGGTCCCGGAGATAAGGCAGCGTATCGTTAATATAAGCCCGGAAAACGTGGTCTTTGTAAGGAGGTTCGTCCTTGAAAACGGCGGAATAGAGTATGCAAGGGCCGCTGCGGGGGCCTATCTCCAGAAGGCCATGGACACTTTGAAAATTTTCCCGGACGGCACCGCAAAGGATTGTCTCATAAGGCTTGCGGAGCTTTTGAGGGAACGTAATAAATAATTGACAGTCAATGAGATTTGCAGAGATACCCGGTAACGGAAGCGTCAAGCAGGCCATGATAAACATGGCCCGCGGCGGACGCGTGCACCACGCCCTGCTGCTTTACGAGAATGAAGGCTGCGGCGCGCTGGCTCTTGGCCTGGCGTTCCTGCAATATCTTAACTGTGAGAACCCCACTGAAGAGGATTCCTGCGGGGAGTGTCACAGCTGCCGTCAGATTTCCCGCCTGAGCTATCCGGACATGAGGTTCACCTTCCCTATAACATCCGGAAGCAAGGTGAGCGGTGCGGCCAAGGACCTTACCTGCGATGAGTATGCGCCAATTTTCAGGGAACTTATCCAGAAGAATCCCTATTTCCTTGAAAATGAGCTTGGTGCGGCGCTCGGAATAGAGAAGAAAAGCGGCCTTATCACTGTGGCGGAGGGGCGCGCGATTATGCAGAAGCTGTCCCTTGCTCCCGTCACTGACGGTTGGCGCGGCATCTTTATCTGGCTCCCGGAAAAAATGAACCAGCAGACCGCCAATATGCTGCTGAAGTCCTTGGAAGAGCCACAGGAAAAGACTATTTTTATCCTGATTACGCATAATCCGGAAAGCGTCATCTCCACTATCACTTCCAGGTGCCAGGGAATACGTGTCATGCCGCTGACCAAGGCAGAGAGGGCTTTGATAAAGAGAGAGTCCGATGATGCCGATGCCTCACTTTATGAAGAACTGTTCAAATCCTTGATAGAGACGGTTTCATCCCGCGATTTGCAGGCCGCCCTTGAGGTGGGAGAGGCCTTGGCGGGATTGGAATCGCGTGAAAAACAGAAAGCTTTTTGTATCTTTGCGGGTGAAGGCATCCGCAACCTGATGCTCTTCGGCCGCAAAATGGAGGCTGTCGCCGATGTTTCAGAAGATGCTGATTGGTACAGGAATATGGCCTCCAGGCTGCCCGGGAGCTTCCCGGAAGCCGCTTCAGGAGTCTTCGGCAAGACATACAGCATGCTGGAGAGGAACGTCCTGGCAAAAATACTGTTCTGCAATATGGTGACAAGGCTGTTCGCCGCAGCAGGACAACGCTGATTAGAAAGAATATATGCAAGATAACGAGAATACACAGTTTGACTGCTTCCGTGGCTGCGCCGTAAGCCGCGGCGCGGACGATCAGCTTCAGTGCGAATACCGTCCCGGTTGCTGCAAACTTGAAACATACGACTGGCTGTCCGGAGTTAACCAGGAACAGTACGACCCATACTTCGAGGTTCGCTTCAAGAACACCCGTAAGGGCTTCTATGTCAATGCCTCAGGGCAGAATGTAAAGATGGGGGACATGGTTATTGTCGAGGCCCAGTCCGGCCACGACCTTGGAATCATCACCCTGGAAGGCCCTGTCGTAGGCCGCCAGATGAGAGCCAAGGGAATCAACCCCCAGACATACGAGTTCAAGAAGATTTACCGCAAGGCAAAGCCCTTCGACATCGAAAAATGGCAGGAAGCCATCGCCCGTGAGCAGGACACCATGATTCGTGCCCGCGAGATAGCCGCGGAGCTTGGCCTGGAGATGAAAATAGGCGACGTAGAGTTCCAGGGAGACGGCACAAAGGCCATTTTCTATTATATAGCAGACGGCCGTGTAGACTTCCGCCAGCTCATCAAAGTCTTCGCGGAGGAGTTCCGTATCAGGATAGAAATGAAGCAGATTGGCGCACGCCAGGAGGCCGGCCTTATAGGCGGTCTTGGCGTCTGCGGCCGCGAGCTTTGCTGCGCCAACTACATCACCCAGTTCAAGTCCATAACCACCACGGCGGCCCGTGTGCAGGACCTGTCCCTGAACCCACAGAAACTGGCCGGCCAGTGCGGAAAGCTCAAATGCTGCCTCAATTTTGAAGTTGCAAACTATCTGGACGCCCAGAGCCGCCTGCCGCGTGTAAGCGAGCCGCTGGAGTTCGAGGACGGCCTGGCCTACCTTGTCAAGACGGACATCCTTAAGGAACTCATGTACTTCTCTTATGACAAGAACTCCCTGGTGGATATCTATCCGCTGGATGCGTACGAGGTCCGGGAAATCATCAAGATGAACCGCAACGGAATCCGCCCCGAGTCCCTTAAACTGGAGCCGGAGCCGGTTTCTCCGGAGTTTGTAACATCCGTCGGCGACGACAGCATAACCCGCTTCGACAAACCGGAGCGCGGCAAAAAGAGAAACGGTCGCGGCAACCGCCGCCGCAAACAGCAAGGCGGCAATCAGTAATGAAACTGCTCACAACAGTATCGGCAATACTTTCGGTGCTCCTGGCCTCCTGTGCCCGTCCGGCATCGGACGAGTCGTATTCGCTGCTGGGACCGGACGGCTGCGCCGGGTTTTCCCTGGACATGACGGACTCGCTGGACTACAGCCTTCGCCTTTATGTCTACGCCGATGCCGCCCCGTCGGACAGCCTTCCGGTACGGATAGATTACCTTTCCCCGGATGAAAAGGTTTATCGGGAGGATATTATTCTTACCAATGCCGATGCTGCATCGGGTTCTGCCCGCCAGATGGTCCTGTGCCGTGACCTGAGGCTTGGTTTCCGTCCGGCCTGCTACGGAGTCTGGAAGGCATCGGTATATATTAAAGACAATGAAAACATTACCGGAGCAGGGCTCCGGCTATATAGGGAAAAGCGCTGATGGGACACGGAAAACTAAAGAAATTCGCAGAGAACGAGACCTTCCGCTGCCTGCTTCAGCCGGCCGCGGAGGAGGTTCTGGCCGGCAGGGGAAAGGAGTTTTTGCTTAAGGATCATCCGATAAAAGGGCATTGGAACGAGCAGATGTTCAGCGGCGCCGCGCGCCCCATTGTCCTGGAGCTCGGCTGCGGCCGCGGAGAATATTGCATCGGCCTTGCCCGGCGCACTCCGGACAGCAATTACATAGGCGTGGATATCAAAGGCGCAAGGCTCTGGAAGGGGGCCAGGGAGGCTACTGTCAACAATATGGGAAATGTGGCTTTCCTGCGCACCAGGATAGAGTTTATCGAGGCTTTTTTCGCCCCTGGGGAGGTGTCGGAAATCTGGCTCACTTTCTCTGACCCGCAGCTGAACCATGAGAATTCGCGGCTGTCTTCACCGCTTTTCCTGGAACGCTACAGCAAGTTCCTCAAGCCGGGCGGGCTTGTCCATCTTAAGACGGACAGCCGCTTCCTGTATGAGTACACCCTGGCTCTCTGCAAGGAGAACGGCCTTGAAATTGTGGCCGCTACAAATGACCTTTACGGAGACCCTGTCATTTCGACCGGGCAAAGCGAGTGGAGAAATCTTAACCCCGCAGTCCGCGAGGTGAAAACCTACTACGAGACAATGTTCAGCCGCCAGGGCTACAAAATCACCTACCTTTGCTTCCGGCTGTCTCCTTCCCTGCACAGTCCGGCGTCATTTGACGCGGACTACTGGCGCTCCGTCGAGGGCCCGCGCCACAGCGTAGCCCTTCCGGATTTTCAGTTATAACCGGATGGTTAAAATTTGCGGCCGAGTTCCCGCTTGAGATCTTTTTCCTTGATGGATTCGCGCTTGTCGTACTCTTTTTTACCCTTGGCAAGGGCAATCAGCAGCTTTGCATAGCCGTTTTCCGCTATGTACAGCTTTACCGCGACGATGGTGTTGCCTTTGAGCTTGACATCCTGGCGGAGATGACGCAGTTCGCGTTTTGTCAGTAGCAGCTTCCGGTCACGGACCGGCTCGTGCTGGCCCCAGGAACCCCAGAAATACTGGGCTATGTTCATCCCTTTTACGTAAAGCTGGCCGCGTGAGTCAAAGTAGCAGAAAGCATCCACCAGGGACGCTTTTCCCGCCCTGATGGACTTGATTTCAGTGCCAACCAGCTGGATTCCGGCTGTGAATGTTTCAAGGAATTCATAGTCGAAGGAAGCCCTGCGGTTGCTGATCTGTACTTTACTCTTGGCTTTCATAATAATTTGCCTCGTAAAAACGGGAATGCAAAGATACTTGCTTTAAATTCAAAAAAAAATTATTATATTTACAAATTGAGAGCAAAAGCCACCCTTTTGGGGGTGAAACAGTGATATAAATCATTAAAAATTAAATAGTTATGAAAAGAATTTTTATTGTAGCTCTTTGCGGGCTCATTATTGCTTCCGGCTGTATGTTCACTAGCTGCGGAGTTCTTCAGAACAATACTCAGAAAGGTGCAGCCGTCGGTGCAGGCGGCGGCGCAGCACTCGGTGCAGCCCTTGGCGCACTGTTCGGCAAAAGCGGTAAAAGCGCTGCGATTGGCGCTGCAATCGGCGGCGTAGTAGGCGCCGGCGCTGGTACCATCATCGGCAAGAAGATGGACAAGAAGGCAGAGGAGCTTGCTGCCCTTGAGAATGCAAAGGTAGAGACTATTACCGATGCTAACGGCCTCACCGCCATCAAGGTTACCTTCGACAGCGGAATCCTCTTCGCAACAGGAAAGAGCGACCTTAACAACATCTCAAAATCCCAGCTCCAGAGCTTCGTCGCCAAGATGAAGGACATGCCCGACACCGACCTTGCAGTGCTCGGCCACACAGACAACACCGGTTCCGCTGCCGTTAACGAGAAACTTTCCGTTGACCGTGCAATGAGCGTTGCAAACTACCTGAACGCTTGCGGTATCAACATGAACAGAATGAGCATTGACGGTCTTTCTTACACCCAGCCTGTTGCCAGCAACGACACCGCAGAAGGCCGTGCACAGAACCGTCGTGTAGAGATTTACATCTATGCAAACGAGCAGATGATCAAGTCAGCAGAATCTGCACAGAACTAAAATGAAGAAAATCATATTTTTACTTGTCTCCGGCCTCGTTGCCCTCTCGGCAGCGGGGCAGGAGCCTAATTATGAGCTGGCCTCAAGGTTCTCTGCCAAGCGCGTGAACCAGATGGTCTTCTCTACCAGGATCACTCCTGAATGGTTCAGGAACAGTAATAAGTTCTGGTATTCCTGGAAAACATCGGAAGGAACAAAATACTATATCGTAGACCCTGCCGCGGGAACGCGCAAAGAGGTCTTCGACATGGAGCGCCTGGCCATGCAGATATCGGAGAAGGTTAAAGATCCGTTCGAGGCTAAACACCTTCCTCTCAAGGATTTGCGTCTGGTGGACGATAAATTCTTCCTCTTCGATGTAGCCAGCACCGCAGATACCAAAGATCCTGACGACAGCACTAAAACCATCAAGAAAGTCTTCCACTTCCGCTACGACATCGCATCGGGCGGTCTCACGGAAGAAAAGAACGGCCGCAAGGACAAATATCCCCGCTTTGCAAGCGTATCCCCGGACGGCAGCATCGGCATATATGTGAAAAATCACAACCTTTGGTGGGCGGACTCCACATCGCTCCGCAAAATGGCCAAGGACGCGAAGGATACTACCATCGTGGAGCATGCGCTAACAAAGGACGGCACGGCCGACTTCAGCTGGAACGGAAACAATTACACCGGAGACACGCAGAAAGATTCCACAAAGAGAGTGGGAACAAACCTGCTTTGGGCACCCGACGGCAGGCACTTCGCCATCATGCGCTGGGACATGTCCAAGGTAAAGGAGTTCTGGGTAATCAATTCTGTAAAGAGTCCGCGCCCGGAGCTTGAAACCTATAAGTACCAGATGCCGGGAGAGCCCGGTCCTACAGGCTCTCTGTACGTGTTTGAAATGCCTTCAGGACGCTCCCGCAAGGTAAAAACGCACGCTTTCAAGGACCAGGACATTGATATCTGCGGCGCCCGCGAGACCGCGCAGACCAGCTACGAAGAATATAATTGCCGCCGCTGGCTGGGAGACGATAAAGGCTTCTATCTCCTGCGCGTGAGCCGTGACCTCAAGCGCCACGACCTCTGCTATGTCGGCGTAAACGCGGATTCAACCCATGTGGTAGTAAAGGAAAGGAGCAACACCTACGTAGAAAACCGCACTCCCTTCTTTATCAAGGGCGGAAGCCAGTTTATCTGGTGGAGCGAGCGTAACGGCTGGGCCAATCTTTATCTTTACAATGCCGATGGTACCCTTGTCCGCAACCTTACTGACGGTGCTTATCATGTGAACGATGTCCTTGGAGTAAACGAGGCCGCCGGTTACGTACTCTTTGGAGCCTGCGGTGTCAACAAGGACGAAAACCCTTACCAGACAC
This sequence comes from uncultured Prevotellaceae bacterium, assembly GCA_900314395.1. Lineage (GTDB taxonomy): Bacteria > Bacteroidota > Bacteroidia > Bacteroidales > UBA932 > Cryptobacteroides. The sequence continues at coordinate 24,341 of OMVB01000008.1, forward strand.
ACAACTTCAAGGTTTCCCTTGCCGGGGGAGCTATCAGGCAGTTGGATATGCCCGATATGGACGTACTTGCAACCGCAAGCTACGATGCCAAATACTTCGTGGCCAATTACTCCCGTGTTGATGCCAAACCTGCCGTAGCCCTTTATGATGCGGCTGTCGGAAGAAAGGTTTGCGAACTTGAGGAGGCCGATTTCTCCCTGCTTCTTGCAGCCGGCTACAAGTTCCCCGAGCGCTTTAAGGTTAAAGCCGCCGATGGCGTCACGGATCTTTACGGCGCGATGTACAAGCCCTTTGATTTTGATTCCACAAAGACTTATCCTATAATTGATTACGTTTATCCGGGCCCTCAAGTGGAGGCAAATAACATCTCCTGGAGCAGGGGCTTCCTGCGTACGGACCGCCTGGCCCAGATAGGGTTTATTGTAATTACGGTAGGTAACCGCGGAGGCCATCCCAACCGCTCGAAGTGGTATCACAACTATGGTTACGGAAACATGCGTGACTATGGCCTGGATGACCAGAAATACGCAATCCAGCAGCTTGCAGGCAAATATTCCTTCATTGACGGCAGCAAGGTGGGCATCCACGGCCATTCCGGCGGCGGATTCATGTCTACGGCTGCAATCCTGACTTATCCGGATTTCTTCAAGGCCGCTGTTTCCTGCGCCGGAAACCACGACAACCGTATTTACAACCGCTGGTGGAGCGAGCAGCATCACGGCGTCCTGGAGAAAATCAAGAAAGGTGATACCACCTTTGTGTACAGCGTAAAGACCAACCAGGAACTTGCATCGCGCCTGAAGGGACACCTGATGCTTGTCACCGGAGACCAGGACAACAATGTGAACCCCGCCAATACAATCAGGGTCGTAAACGCCCTCATCAGGGCAAACAAGCGCTTCGATTTGCTTGTCCTGCCCGGCCAGAGGCACGGATTCGGAGATATGAACGAATATTTCTTCTGGAGACTTGCCGATTACTTCAGTGAATGGTTGCTTGGCACCAGCAAGCGCTGGCAACCGGATATCGTCGAATTAAATAACGATTAGAAGAATTATGAACGGAGAAAAGACTTGGATCGTAACCCGCGTGGACGGAAAAATCGCCTCAGTGTCAATCGATTACAAGGGTGCGGCCGCCCTGCTGGCCAAGATGGCAGCCTTTTCTCCGTCCAGATTCTCAAAAGTAGAGACCTGCAAAATATCGGTAACGGAATTGTTCCGTATTGCGCATGACATCTCCTGGGAGGACTTGCTGGTCTTCGGAACGCCTTTTCAGCAGACAGTGTGGAAGGCTCTTTTTGACCTTACCCATCCTGCGGACAAAGGAGTGAAACTAATTTGTTATACGGACTTTGCAGAGTCCCTGGGAAAGGGCCCCGGCGTGCGTGCAGTGGCACACGCAATAGGTTTGAACCCTCTGCCGGTCATTATCCCCTGCCACTTGGTTATCCCCAAGGAAAGCATTGAGCGTCTCCACGACCTTGAAGAGGAAAACGGACTCTTCAAATGGGAGACGCTTTATATGGTGGACAAGTACATCGACTATGGGGAATACGCCTTTGGAACCGCCCTCAAGCGCGAACTAATCCAGATACACCTGAATTTATGAAAAGAACAATAATCGTATCGGCTGCCATTGCGATTGCGGTGGCAGCATCGGCTCAAACGCTTAACCGTCAACTGTTTAACGAAGGCTGGACCTTTGCCAAAGACGGGCAGACCAAGGTCCTGGACCTTCCCCACGACTGGGGTGTGGACGGACCTTTCCGGCAGATTTTCCCCGGAGAAACCGGCAAGCTGGAGTGGTGGGGCTCGGCCTCATATTCCAAGACTTTTGATGTCCCGGACTGGCAGATCAAGGCCTCAAAGCAGTTCATACTGGAGATTGACGGCGCTTTTTCAAATGCGCAGGTATATTGCAACGGTAAACTTGCCGGCGGCTGGCCCTATGGCTACGCTTCCTTTGCCGTTGACCTGACTCCTTTTGTCAAAGTGGGTTCCAACGAAATCCGGGTGGATCTTGACAACCCGGAGAATTCAAGCCGATGGTATCCCGGAGGCGGCATCTACCGTAACGTGTGGCTGGATATTCTGGACCCTGTCGGCATCGCCCATTGGGGAACAAATGTTACACTTTCTTCCGTAGGCGCCGATGCTGCCGTGGTCAAGGTCGATATCACCCTCAGGAACAAGTCTGTCCGCGCAGAGGGAGAAAAAACTCCCGGAAGGGTGACGACCGCTGTTTATCCTGACGATGTTACCCGCGGCGCAGGCCGCCTGGCGCCCATTGCCAAAACGGTGACTGAGCTTAAGGATATCGCTGACGGTCAAGTACTTGCGCAGGAAGTCAGCATCGGCAATCCGAATCTTTGGAGCCCGGAGAATCCTGTCCTGTATTATGCCCTTACAACCGTGGAGAGCGGTACATATGTAGAGGAATATATTACCCCCGTCGGCATAAGGACTTCTGAATTCCGTCCCGATGGTTACTATCTTAACGGCACAAAAACCTTCATGAAAGGCGTGTGCCTGCACCATGACGCCGGCGCCCTGGGTGCCGCATGGAACACCACGGCATGGGAGCGCAGGCTGAAGCTGCTCAAGGAGATGGGCTGCAACGCGATACGTACTTCGCACAATCCTCCCGCACCGGAGTTCCTGAACCTGTGCGACAGGCTGGGCTTCCTGGTGATGGATGAGCTTACAGACACCTGGACTTATCCCAAAAAGCCCAACGGCTACGCAAAACTGTTTAAAGACTGGGCAGAAAAGGACCTCGTTGCCTTGATTCACAGGGACCGCAACCATCCGTCGGTAGTTATGTGGAGCATCGGCAATGAGTGCTGGGAGCAGGGCGATACCCTTCGCTGGTGGGTGCCCGTGAAACTAACCGATATCTGCCACCGCGAAGACCCCACCCGTCCTACAACGGCCGGAAACGACAATATGTGGGCTTCCACCCAGCCTTATGCCGCAACAATTGACGTGTACGGATTCAATTATAAACCACATGCTTACGAGGCTTTCCATACCGCGCGTCCGCATCAGCCGGTGCTTGGCAGCGAGACCGCTTCCTGCATCTCTACCCGCGGCTGGTACCAGTTCCCTGTAACCGAGGACAAAGGTTCCGGCTGGCCGGAGGCTGCGCCCTTCCAGGTTAGTTCTTACGACCTGTATGCTCCCGGATGGGCTTCCTGCCCGGATTACGAGTGGTTCTACGAGGACCAGGCCCCGTATGTCTGCGGAGAGTTTGTCTGGACGGGTATCGATTATCTTGGAGAGCCCACACCGTACAATGTGGACTGGTCTATCCTGACAAACTTCCATGATCCGGAGGAAAAGGCCAAGGCAGAGGCTGCGCTCCGCGAGCAGGCCCAGACGCCTCCGCCTTCACGCAGCTCCTATTTCGGAATCATCGACCTGGCCGGCTTCCCTAAGGACCGGTATTGGCTGTATCAGGCACGCTGGCGCCCGGAACTTCCTATGGCTCACATACTTCCGCATTGGAACTGGGCTTCCCGCAAGGGAGAGGTTACGCCGGTTCACGTGTATACTTCCGGAGATTCCGCAGAGCTTTTTGTAAACGGTGTTTCGCAGGGCCTTAAGGTCAAGGAGCCGCTGACTTACCGTCTGCGCTGGGACGATGTCGTCTATGAACCCGGTACCGTGGAGGTTGTGGCTTACAAGGATGGCAGGGAGTGGGCCCGTGACAAGGTGGTTACTACCGGAAAGCCTTACAAGGTTGTCCTTAAGGAGGATTATGCCGGCGGAGACCTTATATATATACGCGCGGAGGTGCAGGACCGTTCCGGCAATGTAGTCCCTGATGCCGCCAATGTGCTTAAGTTCGCCGTTTCCGGCGGAGCCGCTTTCGTTGCCGCCGATGCCGGCGACCCTACCAGCCATATCCCGTTCTACAGCCCTGAGCTCCCGGCCTTCGCCGGTCTCTGCTCCGTAATCGTCCGCAGGACATCATCCGACCCTGTAAAGGTTACAGTCACCTCCAAAGGTCTCAAAAAAGGGCAGTTGGTTGTGGAAAACTTTGTGAAATAAAAAAAAAGTCGTAAATTTGCGGTCCCCAAAATTTAGGGGAATGTACATAAATTAAAGATTTACAATCATTTATGCCAACAATTCAACAGTTAGTTCGCAAAGGACGTGAGAGACTTGAGGTAAAGAGCAAGTCCCGCGCGTTGGATGCTTGCCCTCAGAAGAGGGGTGTTTGCGTACGTGTGTATACAACTACACCTAAGAAACCTAACTCAGCAATGCGTAAGGTTGCCCGTGTACGCCTCACCAACTCAAAAGAGGTCAACGCTTACATCCCCGGCGAAGGTCACAACCTCCAGGAGCACTCAATCGTGCTTGTACGCGGAGGCCGTGTAAAGGACCTTCCTGGTGTACGTTACCACATCCTTAGAGGAGCTTTGGATACCGCTGGTGTAGAGGGCAGGATCCAGTCCCGTTCACTCTACGGAGCCAAGAGGCCGAAGAAATCTAAGAAGTAATTTTTTTAATTTCACCTAATTTTTCAAACAATGAGAAAATCGAAGCCTAAGAAGAGGATTCTACTTCCTGATCCCAAGTTTCACGACGTGCAGGTTACACGTTTCGTGAACAACCTTATGTTGCAGGGAAAGAAGAGTATCGCGTATTCTATTTTTTACGATGCCATTGACATGGTAGGCGAGAAGATGAAGGATTCTGACAAGGCTCCTCTGGATATTTGGAGGAAAGCTCTCGAGAACGTGACCCCTCAGGTAGAGGTTAAGTCACGCCGTATCGGTGGAGCTAACTTCCAGGTGCCTACAGAGTTGAGACCGGAAAGGAAGATTTCAGTTTCTATGAAGAATATGATTACCTTCGCCCGCAAGCGCTCCGGCCACTCTATGGCAGAAAAACTTTGTGCAGAAATAGTGGCTGCATATAACAACGAAGGTGGTGCATTCAAACGTAAAGAGGATATGCACAAGATGGCAGAGGCCAACAAGGCATTTGCTCACTTCCGTTTCTAATCAGATAAGACAGTGGCAAGAGATCTTAAATATACCAGAAACATCGGCATAATGGCCCACATCGACGCCGGAAAGACGACGACGTCTGAACGTATACTTTATTATACGGGAAAGACTCATCGTATCGGAGAGGTTCATGAGGGTGCCGCTACAATGGACTGGATGGTTCAGGAGCAGGAAAGGGGTATCACCATTACCTCTGCTGCTACTACGGCCTTCTGGCATTATAACGGAGAAACCTATCAGATCAACCTCATCGACACTCCCGGACACGTGGACTTTACCGTAGAGGTGGAGCGTTCCCTCAGGGTGCTTGACGGCACTATCGCAACTTTCTGCGCTGTGGGCAGGGTCCAGCCTCAGTCGGAGACCGTATGGCGCCAGGCGGACAAGTACGGTGTGCCTAAGATCGCTTATGTGAACAAGATGGACCGCGTTGGTGCGGACTTCCTCGCATGTGTAGAGGAAATGCACACCAAACTGGGCGCCACCGCTGTTCCTGTTTGCCTTCCTATCGGTGCAGAGGACAAGTTCAAGGGTATCGTAGACCTGATTTCCCGCAAGGCAATCTACTATGATTCCACAGACGAGCTTGTTAATTATACTGTAGGCGAGGTTCCAGCAGACATGGAAGAGGATGTCAATCTCTGGAGAGACAGACTCGTAGAGACCGCTGCGGAGCTTGATGAGGCTCTTATGGAGAAGTTCTTCGACGACCCTGCTACAGTCACCGACGAAGAAATAATCGCCGCCCTGCGCAAGGGTACAATCTCTATGAAGATTGTCCCCGCATGCTGCGGTTCTTCCTTCAAGAACAAGGGTGTTCAGTTCCTTCTGGACTGCGTTATGCGTTACCTTCCTTCTCCTCTGGACAAGGGAAATGTAACCGGAACCAATCCTCACAACGGAAAGGAAATCTCTTTTGCTCCCTCTGCCTCCGAGCCGTTCTGCGGCCTTGTTTTCAAGATTGCGACAGACCCTTACGTAGGCCGTCTCGCATTCATGAGAGCATATTCAGGCAAGGTAGACGCCGGGTCTTATATTTACAATACCCGCACAGGTAAGAAAGAAAGAATAGCACGTCTGTACCAGATGCATTCCAACCACCAGAACCCTATCGAGTTCGTTGAGGCGGGAGACATCTGCGCTGCAGTAGGTTTCAAGGACCTTCGCACAGGTGACACCATCTGCGACGAGTCTCATCCTATCGTCCTTGAGTCCATGGTATTCCCGGATCCCGTTATCGGTATCGCAGTGGAGCCCAAGACCCAGGGAGACCTTGACAAGTTGGGTATCGCCCTCAGCAAGCTCGCAGAGGAAGACCCTACCTTCACCGTCAAGAGCGACCATGAGACCGGCCAGACCGTCATCAGCGGTATGGGTGAGCTCCATCTGGATATCATCGTAGACCGTCTCCGCAGGGAGTTCGGTGTAGAGATTAACCAGGGCGCACCTCAGGTTAACTTCAAGGAAACCATTACCAGCACTGTACAGCACCGCGAGGTGTTCAAAAAGCAGACCGGCGGCCGTGGTAAGTTTGCCGATATCATCGTTGAGATCGGCCCTGCCGATGCCGGCGTTACCGGACTTCAGTTCGACAATCAGGTCAAGGGCGGAAATATCCCCAAGGAATATATCCCTTCTATCCAGAAGGGCTTTGAGTCCGCCATGGCTAACGGCTGTCTTGCAGGATACGAGGTTCCTTCACTGAAGGTTACCGTGCTTGACGGAAGCTACCATCCGGTAGACTCAGATCAGCTCAGCTTTGAGATTGCAGCCCGTCTGGCATTCCGTCACGCTTACCGCAAGGCCAACCCTGTCCTGCTTGAGCCTATCATGAACCTTGAGGTTGTCACCCCTGAGGAGTACATGGGCGATATCGTGGGAGATCTTAACCGCCGTCGCGGCCAGATCAATGCCATGGACACTACTGCCAATGGCGCCCGCATTATCAAGGCCTTCGTTCCCCTTGCAGAGCAGTTCGGTTATGTAACCGTGCTTAGGACCCTTTCTTCCGGCCGTGCTACCAGCACGATGAGCTTTGACCATTACAGTGAGGTTCCTGCGAACCTGGCCAAGGATATCATCGAAAAGAGCGGCTACAGGGTATCTGATGATGAATAATAAAAAAGTTTAACTATCGGTAATAAAATTTGATATGAGTCAGAAAATCAGAATCAAACTCAAATCATTCGATCATATGCTGCTTGACAAGTCAGCCAAGAAGATCGCCGACACAGTATCTGCTACCGGTGCAAGGGTATGCGGTCCTATTCCGCTCCCTACCGACAAGAAGATATTCACTGTCAACCGTTCCACCTTCGTGAACAAGAAAGCACGCGAGCAGTTCGAGCTCAATTCTTACTGCCGTCTCCTTGACATTGACGATTCCAACGCCAAGACAGTTGACGCCCTGATGAAGCTTGAGCTTCCTTCAGGTGTTGAGGTCGAGATCAAGGTATAACTTTCTGCTCCCGCGAGGGAGGTTTACAGAAAAGTGTTATATTTGCAGTGGTGTCTTAAGGCATCATTGCACATCGGTCCCATAGCTCAGTTGGTTAGAGCATCTGACTCATAATCAGGGGGTCGCAGGATCATGCCCTGCTGGGACCACAAATTAAGGCAAGCTTTTGGCTTGCCTTTATAAAATCTAGATTTTAAAGAGCATGCCGCCGATGTTGTCCTGCTGCGCGCCGGTTACCGATGCAAGGCAAGACGGCTCGTCGGCCATGTAAAGAACCCCAAGGAAGGCGAAAATTAGTGCCTCCTTGAACTCTATGATAGCGCTCTCCGGGATGACGATTTTGCAGCCGCTAAGAGCTTCCATCCTGCTAATTAAGAACTTGTTATATGCCCCGCCGCCGGTTACAAGAACGGTTTTGCCCGGCTCCGTAACGCGCGCGAACTGGTAGGCGCAGTGCTCATAGAAAGTGCAAAGTTTATCCTCCATGGAAAGCCCGCAGCTGTCCAGAAGCGGGAAGACATTTTTCTCTACCCACTCACGTCCGAGGGACTTCGGATAAGTCTTGCCGTAGTAATCCAGCGCATCCAGCTTGGCCTTAAGTTCCTCATTTACAGTTCCTTTGCTGGCAATGATGCCATCGCGGTCAAATTCCAGCCCAATCTCACGGCAATACTTGTTAATCACATAGTTAACCGGCGAAATGTCAAAAGCAATCCTCTTGTCCCCTTTGCGGAAGGATATATTGTCAAAGCCGCCGATGTTAAGGCAATAGTCATAATCTCCGAACAAAAGATCATCGCCGATGGGAACCAGAGGCGCGCCCTGGCCGCCCAGCATTATATCAAGGCGGCGGAAATCAGACACCGTCGGCACCTTGGTAACCGCAGCAATCGCGGCACCGTCGCCAATCTGGTACATTACCTTCTTTGCCGGCTCATGGAAGACGGTGCTGCCGTGGGAGGCGATGATGTCCGGATGCACGCCGAACTCCTTCATAAAGTCGTTCACTCTCTCCCCGAGGAAGAAACCGTACTGGCTGTGGAAGGTGATAAACTCCAAGGCCGACATATTCTGGACCTTGCGCCCCAGCTTCTCTTTAAGCTCCTGCGGGTAATCATATCCCCTTGCGCAGTCAATTTTGAAAGACCATTTGCCGCCCTCTTTTGTAAAGGTTGCGCAGCAGACGTCCAGCCCGTCCACCGATGTCCCGGACATAAGTCCGATGCTTTTGTATGATTTATCCATTGTTGTTTTCATTTGCAAGCCTCCTTTACTATCGGGCCGATGATGGCTTCCATTTGGGGAAACTCAATCAGGAAACCGTCGTGGCCGAAGTGAGTCTGTATAACGTGATAATCGGCACCCATCATCCGGGCCATCGGCTCCATGTCAACGGGAGGGAAAAGGATGTCGGTGCTAAGCGTGATGACGGTGGCGGGGCACTTAATCATCTTAAGGGCGGCTTCCACACCGCCGCGGCCGCGGCCCACATTGATGCTGTCCACAACGTAGGTCAGATACCAATATGAATATGCGTCAAAGTCGCGCACGAACTTGCTGCCCTGATACCTCTGGTAAGAGGCGGCTTTGTCTGCAAAGACGATGTCTTCCGAATCCTCCCACTGCTTGATGTTATAACCTTCCTCGCATCTGTAAGACATAATGGCTATTCCGCGGGCGCACTTAAGGCCGGCCAGGCCGCCCTTAAGGTCACGGCGAAGCCGGAAGGTCGGGTCTGCCTCAAGGGCCATTCGCTGAGTCTCCTCAAAGGCTGTAAGCCAAGGCGTTACGCGTGAAGTCGTGGCCATGAAAACCGCCCTTTTGATAAGCTCCGGGTGCATGATTGCAAACTCCTGCGCGTGGAAGCCGCCCATGGAAGCGCCTACAAGCAGGTCTATTTTTGTTATGCCCAGATGCTGGCAAAGCAGGTAAAAAGCGTTGATGGAGTCGCGGACCGTTACCTTCGGAAAGTCAAAGTAATACGGCTGCCCGTTAAGCGGATTGATGCTTGCAGGACCGCTGGAGCCAAAGCAGGAGCCAAGGGAGTTGGCACAGATTACAAAATACTTTTCCGTGTCGAACATAAGGCCCGGGCCGGTAATCTGGGCCCACCAGTCCCGCGGGTCTGCGCTGGCGGTTACAGCGTGGCAGAGCCAGATGACCTTCTGGCCGTGATATCCGCCCTTAGAGCAGACATATCCTACTTCCAACCGGGGCAAAACCTGCCCGCCTTCTACCTGAAACGGCTTATCGTATACAAAAACTTTCTTCTCCATTAACAGTTTTATGCCGATTTTGAGTAATCGGATTCACAAAAATAGCCATAAATTTTAAGATTTCAGGAGAAAACCGCTATATTTAAACTCCAAATCGATGAAACATGAAAATACTTGACTTATCTTTTTCTATTGCAGCACTGCTGATGATGGTATGGCCTGCGCAGGCCCAGGTTGCCAAAAATCAGGATCAGGAAGCCAGGATTGCCTGGCTCACAACAGTTAAAGGCATTGACTGGCCACGCCATGAAAAGGACAGCACTGGCGCAGAAATAATTGATTTCCAGGCAGATAAGGAGGCTTTGGTAAAAATAATAGGCGACATCAAGGACGTTGGATGCAATACCGTTTTCTTCCAGCTGGTTTCCAATATGGATGCCATTTATCCGTCCAAGATTCTCCCGTGGAGCCATGTTCTTACCGGCACCCAGGGCGTGGACCCGGGCTATGACCCGCTGGCGCTTGCCATTGAGACCTGCCGCAGTCTTGGCCTTGAAATCCATGCCTGGCTTAACCCGCTGCGCTGCGGAGCAGAGGATATGCAGCGCGACAGCAGCCATATTGTCATCACCCATCCGGAGATGATTCAGACTTACAACAAGTCATATTTTCTTGATCCGGCCCTACCCCAGACCAGGGAACATTTAAGTTCGATTATTGCGGAACTGCTTGATAATTACGACCTTGACGGAATACATATCGATGATTATTTTTATCCGGAGGGCTTCCAGGCCAATCAGGGTACCTGGGAAGATGCAGACCAGTATGAGGAATACCAGAACGAGGGCGGCGAACTGGACCGCGAGGGCTGGCGCTTTGCCAACATCAACGCCTGCGTGGCCGCAATGTACAATACAACCCACAGCTATCCGGGCAAAGTATTCGGGATTTCCCCCGGCGGCCGCCTTGTTAACACCGTTCGCCTGTATGCGGATCCCCGTTTCTGGATAGAGGAAGGCACCATCGACTATCTGATTCCCCAGATTTACTGGCAGCACGGGCATCCCATCGCAGACTTCTTTACGGTTCTGAACAGCTGGGAAGAGATTATGAAGGACGTGCCGATGTACGTTGGCCTTGCCGCCTACCGTCTTGGCCAGAAGGGTTTTGAGTCTGTCGATGAGTTCAAGAAGCAGATAGAGGAATGCCGTCAGGCATCATGGGTAAAAGGACACGCCTGGTTCAGCACCAAGTGTATCCTTACCGATGAATTCAAAAAGTTCCTCAAAGAGGGACCTTACTCAGATTCTTCGCTTTGCTCAGAATGACAACTTATCTCTAGAATGACAACTTATCTCTTTTTATAGCGAAGGCCAAGGGCTTCGTATTTAGGGAATTCCTTAGCTGCCAGGATGCTGTAGAAGCGGTCCCAATCGGCCAGGAAAGCATCATCGTCCGGCCATGAAGGGCGGGCGTTCCAACCCCTTTCAAAGGCACCTATCGCCTTGGGGAAGATGCTGTAAGAGTAGTCCCCGAAGTTCCTCAGGTTCTCGCTCCAGAGCTGAACCTGCACGCCAATTATGTTCTCCGGACGCTCAAGGGCCATTTTGCCGTCGGCGATGCCTGTCAGGTCTTTGGGCGTATCAACATCGTCCCATCTTACGGACTCGTAAATGCGGTACGGCTGCAGGGCGAAGGTCTTGCGCTCGTCTACGTAGCCGCCCCATGTGAGGCCTTTCTCGTCCGGGCCGTCAGAGTAAGCCAGGTCTATATACAGGTTTTCCACATTGGAAAGAAGGGTGGGGAAGCCCTGGTTCGCAAGCCTGTAAGGGGTTTCCGCCAGGCGGCCCTGGGTGCTCCATGCGTTTACAAAATACAGTTTTGTGGCCAGTTCAGTTGCAGTTTCCGGCTTGATGTTCTGGGTGATTTCCTGCCAGCCTGCCAGCTTTACGCCTTTGCGGTCTGCAATCTCCATCATCCTGCGGATGAAGAGGTCTTTCATCTCTATGCGGCTGCGCCCGCTCCATGCTCCGTAGGGAACTTCGTCTCCGCCAATATGGATAGCCGCCAGCGGAACGCCGGCGTCCTTGTGCATCTTTATTACATTGTCGAAGATGCATTCCATGAATTTATATACGCCCGGATATTCAACTTCCAGGACATTGTCGTTAAAGCTCTGTGCCGATGTATACTTAGACGTATCGGCCGGGTTGGCAAGGCGGAAGCTGCCGTCGCCGGTGCGGCGCTCGTAAGCCTCCATAGAGCGTATGGCGGCACGGGAATGCCCCGGTGAATCGAACTCCGGAATAACCTTAATACGGCGTTCCCAGGCGTATTTGATAATCTCCTTGTAGTCTTCCTGTGTGTAGAATCCGTAGCTGGAAGAAGCCTCGCTCACGCGGCCGTCGGTGCTGGGCATAAGGCCGTCGGGCTCATAAAGATCGCCCTTCTTTGCAAAGAGGTCGTCATCGGCTTCACAGACAACCGGCAGAGCGTGGCGGGAGGCGAATGTTGTCAGCTCCGGGAGCTGGGGAATCTCAATGCGCCAGCCTTCGTCATCGACAATATGAAAATGCAGGTGGTTGACTTTATAGCCTGCGACGATGTCGATAATCTTCTTGACTCCCTCTTTGTCCAGGAAGTTGCGGGCCACGTCCAGCATTATTCCCCTGTAGGGAAGGTCCGGCCAGTCGGTGATTTCCGTAGGAGGCAGCTGCTGCGGAAGCTTTTCATAGGTTGTGCGGGCATAGAAGAAACCGTCTTCCTCTGCTGCTTCTACGCTAGCCCCTTCTTTGCCGATGCTTATACGATACCAGCCAACGGGGTGCTTTCCGGCGGGTGTAACGGTAATCTTGGCAAGGGAGTAGTCCGGTTTGTTAACATGGCCTTCTCCGTAGGTCACTTCTTTTACTGCGGGGATGATATCGGCCGGCTTGGGCTCATAGGTCTTTGCAAACCATTTTGCCTCCGGCTCTGTGCCTTCGCGCGGGATAAAGTTGTACTCTACAGCCAACTCCTGGTCCTTTTGGCCCTTGCGCTGCAGGACAAAGCCTTCCGGCGCCCAGGATTTGCGCGGCAGTGCGGTAGATAAATACTTGATGCTTAGTTCTTTGCCCTCATGCTCCGGCACGTCGAAGTAAAAACTGTTGCCTTTGTAGTGAGTGATTTCCGTTACGGATTCCGGGGACATTTCCAGCTTTCTGGGAATCCTGGCAAACCAGATGCGGCTGCCGCCGGGTACATTCTTAAGGATAATCTCGTGGCAGGCTTTTCCGGCATCATCGGCCTGGCCTTCATTCCAAACAACGGAGGGGGTTTTGTCTGTGCAGGCGGCTGCAAAGAGTACGGGAACCGCTGCGGCAATCAGTTTTATCAGTTTCATGGTTATCGGGTTTTTCCAGTTTCTACAAAGATATTCCATTTCTTCGAATAATAAAAATGCTATATTTGCAACAATCGGCATTCGCGGACGTTATTAATGTGGAAAGCAAGAAAAAATGACAAGAGAAGAAGCAACAGCATTTTACCGGAAGCATTACCGGAGAGTCTTCAACATTTGCCTGCGCATAGTCGGCGACAGTGCAGATGCAGAGGAGATAATGCAGGATACGCTTCTCAAATACATTACCGGCGGACCGGCCGGCCTGTCACAGCAACAGACAGAAGCCTGGCTCGCGCGAACAGCCATCAGAAAGTCCCTGGACGTACTCAGGGCCCGCAAACGCAGCAATCTCTTCAAGGAAGAGCTCCGGGCAGAGCAGGAAGAGCCGGCAGGAGCGGATGTATCGGAGGAAAGCCTTACACCGGAAGCGGTTGCCGAAGCTATTAAAGACTTGGGAGAACCTTATAACATAGTGCTTGGCCTTGTACTTATAGAAGGGCTGGATTACGAAGAGATATCGGCCTGCACAGGACAAAAACAAACGACCATAAGGTCTTCATACTCAAGGGGTTTGGCGAAATTAAGAACAAAGCTTTCAAATAAAAGGATATGACAGATTTAGAAAAATACATCAAAGAGAACGGCCGTAAAATGGATATGGCGGAGCCTTCTGCCGGCCATGAGGACCGTTTCCTGGACAAGCTGGAAAAGGCTGGCAAACCGGTGGCATCGGCAAAAATTGTCGTGTGGAGAAGGTTTATGGCAGTGACAAGCCTGGCAGCCGCAGTCATTATCGGGATTATCCTTATCAAACCGGGAGCCGGCGGCAGCCTTAATGCGGACAAAGATTGGTTTGCCGATGCCGGAGATTCCCCGCAGGCGATTTTCGATGCCTACTACAGCCAGTACCGGCAGAACTGTACTGAGCTCGCGGAATATGGTGAGGATGAGACACTTGCGGCCATTACAAGAGAGGCGATTCCGCTTCTGGACCAGCTTCCGGACGAGCTGTCGGATCAGGAAAAGGGGGAGATTCTCAGGAGTTATTACGGCACGATGTTAACCGCGATGAACGATTTTAAAGATAATATAAAAAACTGACGATATGAAAAGCATTATTAGGATTGCAGCTGTATTTGCTGCCATGACAATCGGACTCTTCAGCGCTTCCGGCGCAGGGGTACCCGTTGCTAAAAGCTACGACTTTACGGGCTTTAACAAATTGGAATTCAGCTGGGTATGGGCCGTAGAGGTGGTTCCTGGCTCCTCATGGTCAATTGACGTTGAGGTAACGGAGGAAGCCATGCCTTATGTAGATGTGAATATGATCGGGTCCACCCTTACCCTTGGCGTCAGGAACCTGCCCAGGGAGCTTTCCAACGGAAGGAATTGGAACCCTACTGCAAAGGCAAGGATTACCATGCCGGAGCTGTGTGATGTCAAAATGAGCGGAGCTACCAAGCTGAGTGTTGCCGGCAGCCTGAATGTAAGGGGTGAATTTGAGCTGGATGCCGCCGGAGCAGCGGTGATTTCCAAGCTGGATTTGACGGCAGATAAACTTGACCTGGACTGCAGCGGAGCTACAAAAGCTACCATTACCGCCAAGGTAAGAGATGCCTCTTTGGACATTTCCGGTGCATGTAAAATCAACGCCGATGTTACAGCGGATAGCGCAGAAATAGAGGCTTCCGGCGCCGCAAGCGTAAAGCTTGCCGGGAAAGTGAACAAGCTGGATGTAGACTGCTCCGGCGCCTGCGACCTGAACCTGCTTCAGACAGACGTACGGTCCGCTATGGTAGAGCTGAGCGGCGCTGCAAAGTGCCATGTGAACGCCCTGGAGAAACTGGCTGTCGAGCTTAGCGGCGCTTCTTCATGCCGGTACGCCGACAACGCCGGCCTCAAGGTGGACATCATCTCCGTCAGCCGCGGCGCCTCCCTTAAAAAGCTCTAAGCACCACCGCTCCCGGTCTGCGAAAGACAGAGAGGCTTCAAATAGTAAAAATCTGAATTAAAATTCGTATATTAGAGGCCGTAATCAAAATACGGCTTCTTTTATGTTCAGTAAAAAAGTATACGAAAACCGCCGCAAGGTACTTCTTCAGAAGATGGCGGCCGCCGGACAGAAAGGTCTGGTGTTCTTCCTTGGCAACGTAGAGGCTCCGGCCCAGTACAAAGACAACTGCTACAAATGGCGTCAGGACAGCTGCTGGCTGTATTACTTCGGTTTGGACGACCCTCGCTATGCAGCAGTTTTGGACATCGACAGCGGCAAGGAAACCATATTTGCCGATGATGTAGAAATTGGAGACATTATCTGGATGGGCCCGCAGCCAACCGTACAGTCTAAGGCGGATCTTGTTGGCGTTGCCAACACGGCTCCTTATGAGAAAGCCTTTGAGGCCGTAAAGGCTGCCAAGGCTTCCGGCAGGCCGGTACATTTCCTGCCCCCGTCAAGGTATTATAATACGATGGTTACGGAGAAGCTTTTCCCCGGAGAAAAGCCTTCCGTAGAATTAATCGAGGCTGTCGTAAGCCAGCGCCTTGTAAAGGAGCCCTGCGAAATCGAGGCTATCGACGACGCATGCGCCCTTGGCTATGAGATGCACTCAGTCGGACGCGACAACATCCGCATCGGCATTATAGAACAGGAAATCGTCGGCAAGATGGAAGGACTGACGCTTAGCAAAGGCTGGGGCGTATCCTTCCCCACCATCCTTACCCAGCACGGAGAAACCCTGCATAACCACCTGCATGACAAGGTGATAGAGCCCGGCAAGCTCATGGTTATCGACGCCGGAGCAGAGAGCAACATGCACTACGCTTCAGACTTTACGCGTACCTATCCTACCAGCGGCAAGTTCACCACCAAACAGAGGGAAGTTTATCAGATAGTATGCGACTGCAACGAGTTCGCGTTCAGCATCACCCGTCCCGGGATTACCTACCGTGAGGTTCACCTTGCCACCGCACGCAAAATGCTTGAGGGCCTGAGCGCGCTGGACCTTGTAAAGGGAGACCTGGACGTAATGGTTGCAGAGGGAATCGCCGGACTGTTCCAGCCTCACGGCCTGGGCCACAACATGGGACTCGATGTCCACGACATGGAGGACCTTGGAGAAAACCTTGTCGGCTATGACCGCGAACAGGTTCGCTCCAAGCAGCTTGGCCTTGGCAGCCTGCGCATGGCCCGCAAACTTAAACCTGGCTTCGTAATTACCGATGAACCAGGTATTTACTTCATTCCGGCCCTCATTGAAAAATGGAAGAAAGAAGGCACCGGCAAGGACTTCGTCAACTTCCGCAAACTGGAAAGCTACTACGACTTCGGCGGCATCCGCCTGGAGGACGATGTCCTGGTAACCGAGACCGGCGCCCGTCGCTGCGGTCCCAAGCGTCTGCCCATCCTGCCGGATGACGTAGAGGCAGCAATGGCAAAATGATAGGAGACATTCTTTTAGCCGCGCTGGGCGTCTTTCTTGGACTGTTCGGCATCATCGGCAGTATAGTCCCGGTATTGCCCGGCCCGCCAATCAGCTGGCTGGGCATGCTGGTAATGTATCTCCACTTCGACGGGGAAATCTCTCCCAAAAAGCTGTTAATCTGGCTGGGCATCACCATCGTCGTAACCGTTATCGACTATGTGGTCCCGCCGCGAATCACCAAATATGTCGGCGGCAGCAAGGCGGCCGTATGGGGGTCTACCATCGGCATGATATTGGGAATCTTCCTTACTCCCGTGGGAATGATCCTGGGAGGCCTTATGGGGGCGTTTATCGCAGAATACGCCTGGGGCAGCAAAGATGGTATTAATTCCACCACTGCTGCCCTGGGTACGTTCGTCGGTTTCCTGCTTGGAACCGGCCTGAAGCTCTTTACCGCCGTATGGATGATGACCATCATCATCGGCGCGATATAGGTTAATGCTCAATCGGTGTATTAGCGGCGGGAGTGGAAAAGGTTCACGAGGATGCTGCCAAGGATGCCGGCGCAGAGTGAACCCATAAGCACGGCCACCTTACCCATATCGCGCAGCTGCTGGGCTACCTCCGGATGGTCTCCGAATGACAGGGTGTCAACAAAGATGGACATTGTGAAGCCGATACCACCAAGGCAGGCGACGGCAAACAGCATCTTCCAGCTGGCCTTTGCGGGCATCGCACCTACCTTTGCCTTAACGGCAATCCAGGATGCCAGGGTGATTCCGATAGGCTTGCCAAGAAGAAGGCCAAGGAAGATACCCATGCTCACGCTGCCAAGAGCCTGGTCAAAATTGAATACGTTAAAATACTCTACGCTGGGGATGGTTACACCGGCATTGGCCAGGGCGAAAATCGGCATTATAATAAAGTTCACCCAGGTGCCAAGGGCATGCTCCAGACGGTAGCTCATGCCTATACAGTTGCGGCTTGTTTTGCTGAGCTGGCGCAGGATATGCCTCTGGGGGCCGTTGGGGAAGCCGCCCTCCTCATGAATGGAATCGTACTCTGCAAGCATGTGACGGTAATGGTCGCGCTTGTGATAGTAGTATTCCTTGGTGTACCGGGGAGTCATCGGCACAAGGAAGGCCATGACAACACCGGACATGGTGGCATGGATACCGGAATAGTAGAACAGGATCCAGATTGCCACGGCAGGGACAATGTAAAAAATCATCCTCTTTTCTCCCAGTTTGTTCATCATCAGCACAAAGATGATAAGCAAAACGGCAATGCCAAGGAGAACCAGGTTGATGCTTCCTCCGTAGAACAAGGCCACAACGAGTATGGCTATAAGGTCATCGGCAATGGCCAGGGCGGTAAGGAAAACCTTCAGGGAAACGGGGACTTTGTCGCCAAGGATGGAAAGGATTCCGACGGCAAAGGCGATATCGGTAGCAGTAGGGATTCCCCAACCGGAGGAGGCGTCGGTGCCATGGTTTACAAGGGTATAGATGAGGGCCGGGACAACAACTCCGCCAAAGGCGGCGATGATAGGCATGACGGCCTTCTGGCGGCTGCTGAGCTCTCCGTTCACGACCTCCCGTTTGATTTCAAGGCCTACGGTAAAGAAGAAAACGACCATCAGTATGTCGTTGATGAACTTTTCCACCGTCATTCCGTGAGGGAACTCGAAGCTGCCTATTTTAATGGAAAGAGTGGTCTCCAGGACCTCTTTGTAGGCCTCGCTGGTCCAAGGAAGATTGGCCAGAAGCATTGCTATGACAACGCATACAAGAAGCACTACGCCCTGCGCCCAGGGCCTTTTGATGAACTTTTCCTGCTTGGTCTCAAAAATGTGAACGCCTTTGTTCCAGGCATAAATCGGAATCAGTTTCATGGTTATTTCCCGTATAGGTAAAGTCTTTGTTTTTCTGTCAGTGTGTCTATGCCGATGCCCCATGCGGCCAGTTTCCTGAATGCGACATCCTTGTCAATCTCTTCCGGGACAACCAGCAGCATGTCGCCCTTCCGGCGCTTTTCCTCCCTGTGCTCTGCAAGGTATTTTGCGCTCAGGGCCTGGATGGCGAACGACATGTCCATAATCTCTGCCGGGTGGCCGTCTCCTGCGGCAAGGTTCACCAGGCGGCCTTCTGCGAGCACGTAGACGGTTTTTCCGCCTTCAAGGGTATAGGACATTATGTTTTCCCTTGCGGGACCTTTCTTTATTGCCGATGTCTCCAGCCAGGCGACATCCACCTCGCAGTCGAAGTGACCTGCGTTGCAAAGGATGGCTCCGTCTTTCATCCTGGAGAAGTGTGCCGCAGTTATGACGTCATCGCAACCGGTAACGGTGATGAAGAGGTCCCCGAGCGGGGCGGCATCGGCCATGGGCATAACCTGGAAGCCGTCCATTACGGCTTCAATCGCCTTTACCGGGTCGATTTCCGTTACGATCACCTTGGCTCCGAGGCCTTTAGCCCTCATGCAGACGCCTTTGCCGCACCATCCGTATCCGGCCACCACGACGGTCTTGCCGGCGACGATAAGGTTGGTGGTACGGTTGATTCCGTTCCAGACGGACTGTCCGGTGCCGTACCTGTTGTCAAAGAAGTGTTTGCACTGTGCGTCGTTTACAAGGACCATGGGGAACTCCAGCTGCCTGGCGGCGTCCAGCCTGCGAAGGCGCATGATTCCGGTGGTTGTTTCTTCACAGCCGCCGATGACTCCGGGAATCAGGTCCCTGAACTCCGTATGCATCAGGTTTACAAGGTCTCCTCCGTCGTCGATGATGATATTCGGTCCGATTTCCAGGACCTTCCTGAGGCAATGCTCATATTCCTCCGGGGTCGCTCCGTGAAGGGCAAATACGTTGATTCCGCTGCGGTCCAGTGCCGCGGCGACATCGTCCTGGGTGCTGAGGGGATTGCATCCCGTAGCGTACATTTCCGCTCCGCCGGCGGCGAGCACCTGGCACAGGTAGGCTGTCTTTGCCTCCATGTGTACGGAGAGGGCTATCTTGAGTCCTTTGAAGGGCTTGGTTTTGGAGAAGTCCTTCTCCAGGCCGTTCAGAAGCGGCATATGCGCACGTACCCAGTCTATTTTCAGCTGGCCGGACGGGTACAGTTCCTTGTTTCTTAGTTCGCTCATAATTTTTTCCTTTGGAAAAAGGTCTGCAAAATTAGCCAAATATTTTGGAATTGATTACAAAGGAATTAATTTTGCGGAATAAAGATATTTTGAAACTGTAAAATTTACTTAATATGGGACTTTTAGATGGTAAGGTAGCCCTCATTACCGGAGCTGCCAGAGGTATCGGAAAAGCAATCGCTCTCAAATACGCATCAGAGGGCGCAGACGTCGCTTTCACCGATCTTATTATTGACGAAAATGCACAGAAGACCGTAGACGAGATCGCCGCATTCGGTCATAAGGTTAAGGCTTACGCTTCAAACGCCGCCAACTTTGAAGAGACACATCAGGTTGTAGAGCAGATTAAGGCAGACTTCGGCAGAATCGACATTCTTGTAAACAATGCCGGCATTACCAAGGACGGCCTCATGCTCAAGATGACCGAGCAGCAGTGGGACGCTGTCCTTGCAGTGAACCTTAAGTCTGCATTCAACTTCATCCACGCATGTGTTCCTGTCATGATGCGCCAGAAAGGCGGCAGCATCATCAACATGTCATCTGTTGTAGGTGTTCACGGCAACGCCGCCCAGGCTAACTACGCAGCCTCCAAGGCAGGCCTCATCGCCCTTGCAAAGAGCATCGGCCAGGAAATGGGCCGCAAAGGCATCCGTGCAAACGCAATCGCTCCCGGTTTCATTGAGACCGCTATGACACAGGCTCTCCCGGAGGAGGTTCGCAAGGAGTGGATGGAGAAGATTCCTCTGCGCCGCGGCGGTACCCCGGAGGACATTGCAGACGTAGCAACCTTCCTTGCCAGCGACATGTCTTCATACGTTTCCGGCCAGGTTATCCAGGTCGATGGCGGAATGAATATGTAATTTTGCTCGCTACCATTGAGTGTCAGCGAGTTACGCACTTTAACTCTGAAGATTTTGCGGAGTTAAAGTGCGTAACTGCTTGATAATCAGTGATGGGGCTAAATTTTTCGCTGAAAATGTTCGTATCTCTTTGATATGAACAGGCGGCTTTGTAACTTTGTGGGTAAGAGGGCTTGTAAGTCTTGCCCTCTTATGAGAGATGAGTCGCAGGAGATTTAGCGCTGATGCTTGGATGCATATTTACAAGAGACGTGAGGATGGCTTTTTGATTTTTTATACAATCAAAGATTTTCTGGTTTATTTCACGCTTTACTCTGTATTGTCAGTTAAACATGGAATAAAGGTTTTCGGCCTTTGTATCATGTTTGACCATATCCATTCTATAGTTAAAGCAGGAAATCTTAGGCAGCTGTCTGGGTTTGAGCATGAGTCGAGCCGTTTATTTGCAAGAGAATGGAATTCTGAATACGGCAAAACCGGTCAGATGTTCGGCCCGTTCGGCAGTGCTCCCAAGAACGGAAGCAAAGAAAGGCGTACTGTGTATGCATATGTCGTCAATAATCCTGTAGAAAGACATTTATGTAAGCGGCCAGAGCAATTCAAATGGAATTTTATGCATCATGTGCTACCTGTTGGCGGGCCTAAATCAGGAGAACTTCTTTTTGCAATGGAAAGAGTGTCGGCCCTTAGGCAAAGACTTCGTCCTCTAACATATTCCGTACTGGAAAATCTTGTAAAAGACTTAGATAAGCATGAGAGGGGAATCCTTGTAAACCATATCATAAATACTTATAACATAATTGATTATGATTCTGTAACTAGTCTGTATGGTAGTTTTGATCAGTTAGTTGTGGCTGTTAATTCCAATGTTGGAGGAGAGTATGAAATAAAGGAATCGTTCACTGGGTTTTCTGATAAACCATACGCTTCTTTCATGTCTGCCCTTCAGAAACTATATCCGCAAGTTCCCATTACGGATATTTTGAATTGGGAAACAAACAAAAAGATGGAAGCCTTGCACTATCTTGAAAAAACCACTTCTGCTACAGGCCGGCAGATTGCCAAATATCTTCATTTAAAAATTTTGGATAAAGCCGATGTTGATTATCAGTACTTTACGTGATTTAACTCCGAAAATTTCGCAGAGTTAAAACGTGTAAGTGATTGATAATCAATGAGGGCGCTGGCGGAGACAGGATAAAAGCATATTATGAGAGTATTAAGGGCGGTAAGGGATTTGCTTATTCCGGCAAAATGTGTGGCTTGCGGGAAGACTCTGCTTTGCGATGAAGAGCACCTTTGCCTGGACTGCCTTGCCGATATGCCCTTGACGTATTTTTGGACTACGCCACATAATAAAATGGCCGATGCTTTCAACGGCCTGATTCAGAGCTCGCTACCGGAGGATGCACCTTACCAGCCTTATTCCAAAGCTACGGCTTTGTTTTACTATCAGGGAGATTACGAGAAGCTTACCAAGGCGGTAAAATATGGTGGAGATGCCCCGCTGGGAATCTGGCTGGGCCGGATGCTGGGGAGGCGGCTGAGGGACGCCGGCTTTGCCGGCGCGGCGCTGGCGGCCGGGCAGGCCC
>OMVB01000077.1 GCA_900314395.1 uncultured Prevotellaceae bacterium
GTACCATTCGCTCCGGAACATCGCAAAATATATTTGCACCCAAAGGCCAAAATATATTGGTCCATGGCCTTTGGGTGCAAATTATTTTGCTCTTTTTCTGTCATTTCGACCGACCTTTCCTGTCATTTTGAGCGAGCTAAGCGAGTCGAAAAATCTTCTAATAGTATTTGTAGAAGAGGGCGAGGGATTCCATTCCGGCGAAGAACTGACGCAGAAGATAACTCTCGTTAGGGGAGTGGATAGTATCACGTTCAAGGCCAAAACCCATAAGAAGCGGATCAATCCCTAGAATCTGCTGCATCTCCGCAAGAACAGCAATACTGCCGCCTCCGCGGGAAGGAACCGGCTCAATGCCATAAACCTCTGCCATAGCTTTTGAAGCAGCCTGGTATGCAGGAGAAGTTATCGGAATAAGGAAACCATTGCCACCTTCCTTGGCTTCCACCTCCACTTTTACATACGGAGGAGCAATGGACAGGAAATGCTTCCTGAACAGCTCAGTAATCTTGCTGCTCAGCTGGTTGGGAACAAGCCTCATCGAAATCTTGGCATGAGCTACGGAAGGCAGCACAGTCTTGGCGCCAACTCCCGTATAACCACCCCAAATACCGCACACATCAAGGCATGGACGGATTCCCGTACGCTCCATGGTAGTATAACCCTTTTCTCCCTTAACTTCCTTAATATCAAGGAATTCCTTATACTCCTCAAGGTCGAAGGGCGCACGGGCGAGCTGGGCCCTGTCCGCATCGGACAGTTCAACAACATCGTCATAGAAACCGGGAATAGTAACACGGCCGTCTTTGTCAATAAGAGACGAAATCATATCGCAAAGAGTGTTGATAGGATTGGCTACCGCACCTCCGTAATGACCGGAGTGAAGGTCCTTGTTAGGACCTGTTACCGTAACCTCCAGGTAGGCGAGTCCGCGCATTCCGCAGTTGATGGAAGGCACTTTGTCGGAGATCATCGTAGTATCGGAAACAAGAATGACATCGGCCTTAAGCAAATCCTTATGCTCACGGACCCACGCAGGCAGGCTGCCGCTGCCAATCTCTTCTTCGCCCTCGAAAACGAATTTCACATTATGATGGAGTCGGCCGCTGCGAAGCATGAATTCAAAAGCCTTCAGATGCATGAAAAGCTGGCCTTTGTCATCGTTGGCGCCACGACAGTAGATAGCGTCCTCTCCGGTGGCCGGGTCTTTTGCTATAACAGGCTCAAAGGGGTCTGTACGCCATTTATCCAGCGGCTCCGGCGGCTGCACGTCATAGTGGCCGTAGACCAGCACAGTCTTGTAGGACGGGTCCAGTATCTTCTGCCCGAATACCACGGGATTTCCCGCAGACGGATAAACCGCAGCCTCGTCCGCTCCGGCCTGCAAAAGCAGTTCTGTAAGACGCTCTGCGCAGCGCTGCATGTCCGGCTTATGCTCCGGCTTGGCGCTGATTGACGGTATCCTGAGGAGTGAAAACAACTCATCGAAAAATCTCTCTTTGTTCTCTTGGATATACTGTTTCATATTATGTGGTTTTATAGATTATTATCAAAATAAAGGGTAACCTTGTCCATCAGGTGAACGCGGTGCGGCCCGATAACATTGTGTTCTGCACGCGGATAAGGGAAATAATCCACCTGGATATTATTGTTGATACATTCTTGCACAAAGCTTAAGCTATGCTCCCATACGCAAGTGTTGTCTATCGCGCCCTGGCATATTAAAAGCTTGCCTTTCAAGTCTTTAGCCTTGTTAATCAGGCTGTTCTGCGCAAAGCCTTCAGGGTTGGTATCCATAGTCTCCATATAACGCTCTCCGTACATAATCTCATACCACTTCCAGTCGATAACAGGGCCACCGGCAACGCCAACCTTGAAAACATCGGGATAAGTGGTCATAAGACTTATGGTCATAAAGCCGCCATAACTCCATCCGTGAACGCCGATGCGATCTGAATCAACCCACGGCAGGCTGCGGAGCATGTTCACCCCGACCATCTGATCCTCCATCTCTGCCTTGCCGCAATGCTTGTGGATAGCCTGCTCGTACTCCAGGCCCTGGTTCTGGGTGCCCCGGTTGTCCATTACAAAGACAACATAACCTTTCTGGGCCATCAGGAGCTCCCACGGACGCACACCGCCCAGCCATTTGTCCTGAACCATCTGCGAATGAGGGCCTCCGTAAACGTAAAGCACTACAGGATACTTCTTTGCAGGGTCAAAGTCTGCCGGCTTGAAGAGACGATACCAGTTGTCATATTTGCCATCGGCAGACTTCACTGTACCTAAAACAACCTCACCGGTCTTATACTCTGTCAAGGGGTCTCCTGCAACCTCAGAGCAGATAACTTCCGGCTTCTTTCCCGCCAGGGAAATAATATTGCCACCGTTGGGAACATTGAACGAAGAGTAAAAATCAATGCAATACTTTCCGTCTTCGCTGATTACTACCCTGTGCCAGCCCCTTTCTTTTGTAAGCTGAACAGGCTTGCCGATTTTCGTATTGGCTGCACTCAGGGACTTTTTGCCCTTGGCCGGCTTCAGTTCAACCTTGAACAGGTGATTCTCCGAAGGACTGACTTCTGCCGATGTATAATAGACGCAGTTTTCATCGGCACGGACAAATGAAAGATCGGCATCGGTAGCGGCTATCCGGCGGACGGAGCCAAGAGTGTCGCAAAGGTAAAGATTGCGATAACCGTCCCTTATTGCCGTACGATACACAAAATGGTATTTATCCCCGATAAAGTGCAGGGGATCAAGGGGTTCTACATACTTGTCGCTGTCTTCTGCAAAAAGCGTCCTGACAAAGGAACCGTCGGCGGACCGATACTGGTTAAGATGCATATGTTTCTGACTGCGGTCTACGACAAGGATGAAAATATTCTTGCCGTCCGGCCCCCATGATATATTGGTCAGGTAACGGTCCTCCCCGAAGTCTGCCACACAGGCGTAAACGGTTTTGCCGGATTCCAAATCATAGATTCCCAGGCTGATACGCTCCGAATCCATACCGTTCATCGGGTATTTGATGGATTTGAGGCTGCCGGTACGCGTGGTTATGTCAAGTAACGGAAATTCAGTAACCAGGCTTTCGTCTTTACGATAGAAAGCGACTTTCTTTCTGTCAGGGCTCCAGAATATACCGTTCTCTATTCCAAACTCGTTGCGGCTGACGCTTGTTCCAAAGGATATCTCTTTGTCGTCACTGCCGGCAATGCATATTTGCCGGTCTTTATCTTTCCTGGCCTCTTCGTCCTTAATCAGATACAGGCGGCCATCCCTGGAAACAGCGGTGGGGTATATCACATTGGATAAATTAAGACCGGACACTTCATTTGCCTTGGAGTAGAATTCCCTGGAAAGAGCGCCGAATGCGGTCCTTTTAAGGATTACATCTTCCATGGTGAGCATTTTGCCCTGCGGATTGGCCGGATGAATATCCTTTATGCCTTCCTGTGCACTAAGGCCGATGCCGGCAAGGATTATTACCGAAGCGGCGATTGTTCTATATAACTTATTCATATACAAGTGTTTATCTTATGGGTTTTTCCGGTGTAATATCCCATCCGGTCATGGTGGCTACATAAGGAATAATGTTATAGGCTTTCTTGATGTGGCCCTGATAGTTGGGATGGAAACTGGCGCCAAGGTCGCTTTCTGAATTGTGGACATTGGGTGCCAGAACAGCGAAGGAAACATTGCCAAAACCACAGTCAGCCACAACCTCACGGATATAAGAAGCCATCAGGAAGTCGTTCTTTCCTGCAACGCAAAGAACAGGATGTCCTTCTCCATAAGCTTCTTTAATCTTTCCGATCAGGGTAATATAGTTCTTTTTGAACATGGATTCAGACGGCTGACGGTCTGTAGAGAAATCGTTGGTGCAGAGGTAAATAACTGTAATATTGGGCTTTACAGGGCAGGAGGCGGCATCCCAGCGGGATTCACGGTCCATGTCGTAGAGCTGGCTGTAACGCTCCGGCATATACCAGCCTTTAACGTTGTCATTGTAGTTTCGGGCGATACCGAAGCCGCTGTGGGCTACAAGTACGCATTCTGCGTCAAAATAACGGGCTACAATGTTGCAATAACTCTTGTTGCAGTTCTCTGTCTCCGGCTTGAATGGGTCTGTCTTGACGGAATTCTCGCTTCCGTAGCCGCAGGTGTAGGAATCTCCGACAAACTCAATTACGCGCGGCCTGACGGCATCAGCAGGCAGGAGAGTACCGTTTACTGAAAAACTGTGGAAGGTTGTAAGGCCTTGCTCTCCCTCTGTACGCTTTTGCAGCGTAATCTGGTGAGTTACAGTAGGTTTCGCATTCTTTTTGCCGCAGATTGCGCTTATTTCCTCTTTGCTCAGGAGGACGATTGTAGTGTCTTTTCCGGTAACTGTGACAATCTTGTCCGGCTCCCTCCAGGTCTCTTTGTCCAGCCAGAGGTTGTAATAATTTTTCTTGCTGTCGGATACCTTTACGCTCAGGCCGTCGCCCGTGAAACGGAGTCTTGCATAAATGCCGCTCCAGTCCCCGGAGACATTTCCGCCGTCATCGGCAGTTACACGGCCTACCCAGACGATATTGGAATCGGCGGCTTTGTATTCATTTGTCTGTGCTTTGAGAATTGACGCGGACAGCAACAAGGTTGCAATCGCTGTGAAAAGAAGAATGCTTTGTTTCATAGTTATCATTATTTCCTTATTCCTACAAATATAGTTATCTTTTTGTATATTTGCATTCAAATATCTTAGATATGCTTATAGAACTGGACCATGATGTTACCGCCGCGATAAACTCGTTGCATACACCAGCCACAGATTTTATCTGGAGTACCTTCTCCAGTAAGACATTCTGGATTCCCCTGTATGTCATTGTCATCGGCTTCCTATTCTGGAGGCTGGGGTGGAAAAAGGCCCTCATCGTCATAGGCGCCTGCCTTCTGACCTTTGTCCTGTGCGACCAGCTTGCCACTTTCATCCAGTTCCTGGTAAAAAGGGAGCGCCCGGACGTTGATGCAGATATGACAAGCCGCGGTATGAATTATCTTGAGCCCGTTTACAAGAAATACATATACGGCTTTTTCTCCGCCCACGCCGCCAATGCTATAGGTTTTGCGATGTGCTCCTATATGGGTTTCAGGAACAATCCCGGACTCAAAGGACGATATTACGGGTGTTTTATTTTCCTCTGGGCGGTTCTGGTGGGAATCAGCCGCATTTTCGTGGGCAAGCATTTCCTTGGCGACGTCCTTGTGGGCTTCGCCGTAGGTATGCTCGCAGGCTGGCTGTTCAGCCGCCTGGCCCGCTGGGCTATCAATCGCTTTGCTGTTTAAAATGGCAGATTATGAGTAACTTGAAGCATTATCTGAAAACACTGGAAGAGAGTACCAGAAGTTGCTGGGACAGGCCGTCACTCTGTGACTTCGGCGCAGAAAAGTATACCTATGCAATGGTGGCAACCCTGATAGAACAGATGCATCTGGCCTTTGGCAGCATCGGCGTAAAGAAAGGGGACAAAATTGCAATCTGTGCAAAGAACTCTGCCAGATGGGCGATAGCCTTTTGGTCTTCAAATACTTACGAAGCCGTCACGGTGCCAGTCCTTGCAGATTTCACACCTGCCAGCATCGCCGGTATAACCGATCATTCGGACAGCCTTATCCTTTTTACCGATGCCGATATCTGGAAGACACTGACTCCGTCCCGGATGCCAAAGCTCAAGGCGGCCGTTTGTGTAAAGGACTTTTCGCTTCTGTACGCCGCAGATGACAGCATCGCCAAAGCTTACAACAGCAAGGAAAAACTTTTTGAAGAAAAATACCCCGGCGGCCTGAAGCCGGAAGACGTTTCCTACCCGGTGGACAACATGGACGATGTCGCCATTATAAATTATACCTCTGGCACCACGAGTGAGCCAAAGGGCGTGATGCTTACATACAGGGCAGTCAGCGATATCGATGCCTTTGCTAACAGGCGGTTCCCCAACACCCCGGAAGACACTATGGTGTCGATGCTGCCGCTTGCACATATGTACGGCCTGGCGATAGAATTCATACATCCCAATGTTGACGGCGTGTCCGTAACCTTCCTTGGAAAGACTCCTACGCCCACAACGCTCCTTAAAGCTATGGCAGAGGTGAAGCCTTATATGGTTATTACTGTACCGCTAGTCATGGAGAAGATTTACAAGAAGTCCCTTAAGCCGGCGATGGAAAAGGGAATTATGAAAGTTCTTCTTGCGATGCCCGGTGTCAATACTTTGATTTATAATAAAATACGCGAAAAGCTGCTCACTTCCTTTGGTGGAAGGGTACAGAGCTTCATCATGGGCGGAGCCGCCCTTAACCCGGAGGTGGAAAAATGCTTCAAGAAGATAAAGCTGCCTTATACGGTAGGCTATGGGATGACGGAAGCCTGCCCGCTGCTCTGCTACGAAGACTGGAGACTCTTTGTTCCCGGCTCATGCGGCAAACCGGTTCACGACGTCAGGATTGATTCTCCTGACCCTGAGAATATTCCTGGAGAAATCCAGGCTAGGGGAGACAACATAACTGTGGGCTATTATAAGAACCCCGAAGCCAACGAAGGTGCATTCACGGAAGACGGATGGCTCAGGACCGGGGACCTTGGCGTTATGGACAGGGATAAAAACGTGTTCATCCGCGGCCGCATAAAGAACATGTTCCTGTCTGCCGGCGGACAGAATATCTATCCGGAAGAAATAGAAGCCGTTGCTATGTACATGGACGGTGTGGCGGAATGCCTTGCCGTTGAAAGGGACGGTAAAATCACTCTTCTGGTTTACCCCGATGCCGATTTTTACTCTGCTATCCCGGAGGCGGAAAAGGCAGCCTGGCCGGAGTCATTGCGGCTGGCTGTAAACAGGCAGCTGCCTTCTTACAGCCAACTGTTCAAGATAGAAATCAGGGAAGAGCCTTTCATAAAGACACCCAAAATGAGTATCAGGCGCTTCCTGTACCAATAATGTTATCATGTACTTTTGACATGTAAAATCTTAAAACTATGTCAGACGAAAAAATACATTGCGAACATTGTCACGAACATCACCATCACGAGCATCATCATGAGCATGATGAAGGCGGCGTGAAAAAGAGACTTGTCGTTATAATTACGGCGGCTGTTCTTCTTGCCGGAGCTGTTATTATAGAAAAGAACTGTAACCTGGAAGTTTGGCAGTTGCTTCTGGTGTACCTTGTTCCTTACCTTGTTGCAGGCTTCGATACCCTGAAAGAGGCCGTGGAAGGCATTGCAGAAGGGGATATCTTCAACGAGAACTTCCTGATGACAGTGGCTACGGCCGGTGCTCTTTGCATTGGCTTCCTGCCAAATACGGAGACCCAGTTCCCGGAGGCTGTCTTTGTCATGCTTTTCTTCCAGATCGGAGAACTGTTCGAGGATTACGCCCAGGGCAAAAGCCGCAAAAGCATCGCCCATCTTATGGATATACGCCCCGATGCAGCAAATGTTATCAGGGACGGTAAGATATTGACTGTCAGCCCGGAAGAGGTTAAGGTAGGGGAGACCATCGTTGTCACTTCCGGCGGCAAGATTCCGCTTGACGGGACTGTCACTGACGGAACATCGGCATTGAATACGGCCGCCCTGACAGGCGAAAGCCTGCCTAAAGATGTAACTGTTGGCGATGAGGTCATTTCCGGTTGCATAAACCTGTCCGGCGTACTCCAGATAAAGACCACGAAGACTTTTGGGGAAAGTACGGTTTCCAGGATAATTGAACTGGTAGAGCATTCATCAGAGAGAAAATCCCGCAGCGAAGCCTTCATAACCCGTTTTGCGCGTATTTATACTCCAATTGTTGTATTTGCTGCACTTGCTCTTGCCTTCCTGCCTCCTCTTATTAGCGGAGACTTTGCAGGTACATTCCCTACATGGCTGGGAAGAGCACTTATATTCCTTGTTGTATCCTGTCCTTGCGCTCTTGTTATAAGCGTACCGCTGACCTTCTTCGGGGGAATCGGCGGGGCATCCAGGCAGGGGATCCTGGTCAAAGGCGGCAATTATATAGACGCCCTTTCAAAGGTACGTACAGTTGTTTTTGACAAGACCGGAACGCTTACGGAAGGGAAATTCACTGTAGAGGCCGTGCATCCGGAGCTTTATGGCAAAGAACAGATACTGCACCTGGCGGCCCATGTAGAGCATTTCTCTACCCATCCAATAGGAGCGGCTCTGCGCGAAGCCTTCCCTGAAGAAGCGACAGACGACTGCCAAACAGGTGAATATCAGGAATTTGCCGGCGAAGGAATATCGGCAAAGGTGGGGGAGATGAAGGTTTTTGTTGGCAACACAAAGCTTATGGCAAGGGCCGGTGTCCAGTGGCACGAATGCCATTGCAAGGGC
The DNA here is from genome assembly GCA_900314395.1 of uncultured Prevotellaceae bacterium. Taxonomy (GTDB): domain Bacteria; phylum Bacteroidota; class Bacteroidia; order Bacteroidales; family UBA932; genus Cryptobacteroides. The sequence continues at coordinate 8,378 of OMVB01000077.1, forward strand.
ACCATAATCCACGTTGCAATTAACGGCCTGTACGCCGGCCACATCGTCATAAATGACAAGATAAAAGACGATGCTGCAGCAACCGTCGGCAATTTGAAAAAGATGGGAGTTGACAGGCTTGTCATGCTGACGGGAGACAAGGCCGATGTCGCCGGGGATATCGCTGCAAAGATCGGCATCCGCGAATATTATGCAGAGCTGCTGCCTGCAGGCAAAGTCGCCCATGTGGAGGATATGCTTGCCGATGACGGCCGGAGCGGCCTTCTGGCCTTTGTGGGAGACGGTATAAACGACGCTCCGGTGCTTTCAAGGTCCGACATCGGCATCGCAATGGGGGCCCTTGGTTCCGATGCAGCCATAGAAGCGGCAGATGTTGTTCTCATGGACGACAAGCCGTCCAAGATAGCATCGGCAATAAAGATAGCAAGGCATACGCTGGCCATAGCAAAACAGAATGTATGGTTCGCTATTGGCGTGAAGCTGGCTGTCCTTGGTCTGGCCGCAATCGGCCTTGCAACAATGTGGATGGCTGTTTTTGCCGATGTCGGTGTAACTGTACTGGCCGTTTTGAACGCAATGCGGGCTTATATTGCTAAAGAGTAAAACAATATACTTATGAGTGGTTCTTTCCGATTCCAACTGGTGAACAGGGCTTTTACAAAGAAAGCCGTTGAATTAAAGACTCCGGAATGTGCTCCGTCAGAGTACTTCGGAGAGCTGGTCTTTGACCGGAAAAAGATGCATAAATACTTGGATGCCAAGACTTTGGCCGCAATACTTGACTGCATCGACAACGGAGCGCCCCTGGACCGTAAAACAGCCGATGGCGTTGCTGCCGGCATGAAAAAATGGGCCCTGGAGCATCATGTGACCCATGTTACCCACTGGTTTCAGCCGCTGACGGACGGTACCGCAGAAAAGCACGATTCCCTGATAGAATACGACGGAAACGGAGGCGTAATAGAGGCATTTGACGGAAAGAACCTGATTCAACAGGAACCCGACGCGTCATCCTTCCCCAACGGCGGTATCCGGGCCACATTCGAGGCCCGCGGATACACCGCCTGGGACCCTACGTCGCCGGTTTTCATCCAGGACGACACCCTTTGTATTCCAACCGTATTCATTTCATACACGGGTGAAGCACTGGATTACAAGACTCCGCTCATAAAATCCATCAAGGCTGTCAGCAATGCGGCTATTCCAATCTGCAAGCTGTTCGACCCTAAAGTAAGTAAGGTCTACTCATATCTTGGATGGGAGCAGGAATACTTCCTTGTGGATGAGGACCTTTATTCCGCCCGCCCGGACCTTATGATTACAGGACGTACCCTTATGGGACACGAATCATCTAAGAATCAGCAGCTTAACGACCATTACTTCGGCGCAATTCCCCCGCGTGTGGCCGCTTTCATGAGAGACCTGGAAATAGCCGGCCACAAGCTGGGAATCCCGGTTAAAACCCGTCACAACGAGGCCGCGCCCAACCAGTTCGAGCTTGCACCTATCTACGGAGAGGCCAACCTGGCCAACGACCAGAACCAGATGCTCATGAATATAATGAACCTGACAGCCCGCAAACACGGTTTTGTGGTCCTTTTGCATGAGAAACCGTTTGCCGGAATCAACGGCTCGGGGAAGCACAACAACTGGTCCCTTGGAACAGATACAGGCACCCAGCTGCTTGCACCGGGAAAGGATGCAATGGGCAACCTGCAGTTTGTGACTTTCTTTGTAAATGTTCTGGCTGCCGTCCAGAAACACAACGCCCTGCTTAAGGGCAGTATAGCATCGGCAACCAATGCCCATCGCCTTGGCGGCTATGAAGCCCCGCCGGCAATCGTGTCCGCTTTCCTTGGAAAAACAATGACAGAAGTGCTCAGAAAGCTTATTACAGTGCCCTCAGACACACCCATTGAGATTGCCGGGCGCAAAGGAAAGAAGCTTGGAATTGTTGAGATTCCGGAGATTTTCATTGACAATACGGACCGGAACAGGACTTCTCCGTTTGCATTTACCGGCAACCGCTTCGAGTTCCGCGCCGTCGGTTCCAGTGCAAACTGTGCCGGTGCAATGACCACTCTTAATGCGGCGGTTGCAGAGCAGCTGATTTCCTTCAAGGACGCCCTGGACAAGGAACTTGCTAAGGGGAAGAGCCTCAATGTGGCCGTCATGGATACCCTGAAACCTATAATCGCCTCTGTCATTGATGTTGTCTGCTTCGACGGCAACGGTTACTCACAGGAGTGGCACCGTGAGGCCGCCAGGAGAGGACTTGACACCACAACCTCCGTTCCGGAGATGATAGCCTCGTTTACATCGGCATCGGCAGTGGAAATGTTCACAAAATCAGGTGTTTACACAGAATCGGAACTTCATGCCCGCAACGAGGTCAAATGGGTGACCTATATCAAAAAGGTGCAGATAGAGGCCCGCGTAATGGGCAGGATGGCGCTCAATCATATTATCCCCGCCGCCCTTGAATACAAACAGCAGCTGCTGCAAACGGTGACATCGGCAAAAACCAGCTTCCCGGAAGACTGGGCAAGCATCTGCGCGCCGGAAATTGAACTGATACGGGAGATATCAGCCTGCATCAGCGAGATTACGGACAAGGTGGAGAAGATGACGGAGGCCCGCAAGCAGGCGAACGGTATTTCCGACGCTTATGAGCGCGCCCGTGCCTACAGCCGCATTGCCGATTCCCTGGCAGACATCCGCAAGCCTATAGACCGGCTGGAAGAAAAAGTGGACAACGACCTGTGGCCGTTGCCCAAATATAGAGAACTTCTGTTTATCAGTTAGTTACACTTCCTCGATTGGCTTCAGTGTGAAGCCTCCGTCGTAGCGTTCTCCTGCGGTATAAACAGCCTTTATGTTGATATCGTCGTCGAAGATGACAAAGTCTGCATCCTTACCGATGCGGATGGAACCTTTGCGGTGGGCACGTACCATCTTGGCAGGGGAGAGGCTCATCATTTCTACGGCATCCGGCAGCGGGACAAGGGCCTTCTTGTACATTACGTTTACAAGACGGGCGGATGTGGCGATGCTTCCTGCAAGTGCGGAGTGATCCAAAAGCTTGCCTACACCGTCATGGATAACGGATTTTGCTCCGTGAGGCGGCGTTCCGTTATAGAATACGGTGCCTTCGGGGAGACCTGCCGGTGCCAGGGCGTCAGTACAAAGTGCCACCCTGTCCGCTCCTTTGAACTTCCATACCATGCGGAGGATTTCCTTGGGAAGGTGTTTGCCGTCGGCAATCATCTCTATTGAAAGGCCGTCAAGCAGATAGCCGGCTTCTACTGCTCCGGGAACGCGGTAACAGCCCACTTTGTAGCAGGATGACATAGCAGAGTAGAAGTGTGTCATCATGGAGTATCCCGCAAACATGGCGGCTTCGACCTGGTCGAATGATGCGGCTGTGTGAGCTACGGAAGATACTATTCCCCTGTGAGACAGCATCTTGCCAAGTTCAAGAGCACCCTCAAGCTCCGGGGCGATGCTCCATCGGATTACATCGTCTGAATGGGAAAGAATCTCTTCTGCTCGTTTGACATTGGGCAATGAAAGGTACTTGGGATCCTGGCCTCCGCATTTGACGGGATTCAGGAAGGGGCCTTCCAGATGCAGGCCCAGCAGGGAGAACGCGGGCTTGCTGGCCTTTACCTGTTTAAAGGAATCAAAGACGCCGTAAAGGTCTTCGTCGGGGCTGGTGAGCGTAGTAGGAACAATCGACGTGGTTCCATGGGCAAGATGGAAGCGGGCTGCGCCTTCTATAGCCTCCGGTGTGCCGTCCATAAAGCCGTAGCCGCCACCGCCATGAACATGGATATCCACGAACCCGGGGGACAGATAAAGGCCTCCTACGTCAATTGTTTCTACATTTTCTCCCAACTGGGAGGCGGGAAGAATATCGGTTATTATACCGTTCTGGCAGACGACTGCCAGACCCTCCCTTATTTCGCCCGGGAAGATTACTTTTCCGTTAACAAAAATCCTTGTCATGATAATGGTTTTAAAACATCAAACAAATTTAATCAAATTATAAGAATCTTCACTACTTTTTCTTACTTTTGCGCAATTTCTAAACTTATATTACATATGGTAAAGGTTAAAGACTGGTTCGCTTTTTTTGCACCGCGCTTTGTGATTCTCACCCTGATTCTTGGTTTTATCATCCGAATTGCGCTCATTCTTCACCCGATGACGGTTGTGGACTGGGGTTTCTGGGATTGGATTAAGATAGTGGTCCTGGGCTTTCTGAACGATGTTGCTTTTTGCTCCATCGCCCTTTTGCCGGCCTTCCTTTTCTATACCTTCCTTAATGACGATAAGTACAAAAAGCCATTTGGATACATTTTCTGGGGACTTCTGGTCCTGCTTACCTTCTATATTGTCTTCTTCAATGACATTACTGACGAGTACGGAGGCCCGCTTCCAAGGATCGTGAACGGCGTCCTGCTCTTCCTGACGGCTTGCTTCACCATAAAGCTCTTTGTACCAAAAGTACGCAAATGGTGGCGCTACATTGCCATTTTCCTATTTATGATGCTTTACCTTAGCTGTACCATAACCATCGCCTTCAGCGAAGTAGTGTTCTGGAGCGAGTTCGGAGTAAGGTTCAACTTCATAGCCGTAGATTACCTGGTTTACACCAATGAAGTCATCGGCAATATAGTGGAATCTTATCCTATTGTGTGGATGGTCCTGGCGATGTTGGCAGTAGCAGGAAGCATTTGCTGGCTCTTCGTCCGCGGCAAAGACCTTAGGAACTGCGGCATGGAAAGCTGGAAGAAATGGGGCGTCAGCCTGGCAGTTATGGTAATCTGCTGCTTCGCAGGCTACAAATGGCTGCATCATGGATATCGCCACTTCGGAAGCGACAATATGTTTGCCACCCAGATTCACCAGAACGGCTGCTGGGATTTCCTGGAGGCCTTCGTCTCAAACGAACTAGACTACGAGCAGTTCTACGCTATGCTCCCGGAGCAGGAGGCAGAAAGCATCAAGCAGCAGCTTTGCAAGCAGGGAGAGGACGGAATTCATGAGGTGGCAGACAGCCTTCAGCCAATACTCAAAAATGTAGTCCTTATTACCGTGGAAAGCCTTAGTGCAGACTTCCTTACAAGATACGGAAACGAGTCGCAGATTACTCCAAACCTTGATTCCCTGATGGGCAAAAGCCTTGTCTTTGACAACCTGTATGCTACCGGAAACCGTACTGTACGCGGCCTTGAGGCACTTACCCTGTGCCTTCCGCCATCTTCCGGCGAGAGCCTTGTGAAGCGCCCGGAGGCAGACGGCTTCTACTCAATCGGTGACGTCTTCCGCAACTACGGATACAAGACAACCTTCATCTATGGAGGCGACAGTTACTTTGACAATATGGGCAGTTTCTACAGCAAATGCGGATATGATGTTGCAGACAAGGGAACTTATGACAAAGAATCCATCGTCTTTTCAAATATTTGGGGCACTGCCGATGAAGATTCATACCGTGAGGCTATTAAGCGGTTCGATGCTTCCTGGGCCGCCGGAGAGCATTTCTTTGCCCAGATTATGACGATATCCAACCACCGTCCTTACACATATCCGGAGAACAGGATTGAATATGACGGCAACCCCATGAGCCGTAAAGCGGCTGTCAAATATACTGACTGGGCGATAGGGAAGTTCATTGCCGATGCTTCTGAGAAGCCCTGGTTCGGTGAAACCGTATTCATCGTTATTGCCGACCACTGCGCTTCCTCCGCAGGAAAAACTTCGCTGCCGCTTGACGGATATCACATTCCGGCCCTTATCTACGCTCCCGGCTTCATCCAGCCGCAGTTTGTAGAGAAGACCTGTTCACAGATTGACGTGATGCCTACACTTCTGTCCATGCTGCATTTTTCATACAAGTCCCCCTTCTACGGCCAGGATATTTTTGCCGATGACTTCAGGGAAAGGGCCTTTATGGCTACATATCAGGATTTGGGATACTATGCCGATGGTGTCCTGACGGTGCTTTCTCCCGTTCGAAAGGTCCAGCAGTTCTCAGTGTCCTGTGCAGAGGGCTGGGAATATGAAGAAAAGCCCCTTGAAACTATTCAGGAGGCTCTTCTGCATGAGGCTCAGGCCTGTTACCAGACCGCCAATATGAAATATTAGCACTGCTTTATTTTCTTGATGGGATCGCAGGTCAGTCCAATGCCAAGTTTGTTGAAGGTCTTGCGGTCTACCTCACTTAGCATCACTGTAGAATGTACCTGCGCGCCGGCCAGTTTCGGCAGCTGGTCAAGGGCGTTTTTGCAGTTCTCGTCCAGAAGGCTGAGCATTGAAAGGGCAACCAGGACCTCGTCTGTATGAAGGCGCGGGTTGTGTCCGTGCAGATAGGTGACTTTTGTCTTCTGGATAGGGGATATCATTGTCTGCGGGATGAGTTTTACGTTGTGGGCTATACCGGCCAGATGCTTGGTGGCGTTGAGCAGCAAAGCGGCGCTGGGGCCCAGCAGGGGACTGGTTTCTGCGCTGATAATTGCTCCGTCCGGAAGTTCTATGGCAGCAGTGGCCACTCCGCTCTTTTCAAGTCTTTCTTTCGCTGCGACAGTTGCTTTGCGGTCTGCCGTTGTGATTTTCGCCCGCTTCATCAGGAGGGAAATCTTGTTGACCTCGGCCTCGGTGGCCTTGCCATCGGCAAAATTACAAAGTGCGGTATAGTACCTGCGGATAATCTCCTGATGAGCGGCCTCACGGCAGACTTCATCGTCGCTGATGCAGTAGCCGGCCATGTTTACACCCATGTCGGTAGGGGACTTGTAGGGGGTATCCCCGTAGATGTCGTCAAAAAGGGCGTTCATCACGGGGAAGATTTCTATGTCGCGGTTGTAATTGACGGCGGTTTCTCCGTATGCGTCCAGGTGGAAGGGGTCAATCATGTTGACATCGTCCAGGTCGGCGGTGGCAGCCTCGTAAGCAATGTTAACCGGATGAGTAAGGGAAAGGTTCCAAATGGGGAAGGTCTCGAATTTGGCATATCCGGCTTTGACCCCGCGCTTGTTTTCCTGGTACAGCTGGCTCAGGCAGACAGCCATTTTGCCGCTTCCGGGGCCCGGAGCCGTGACAACTACGAGGGGACGGGTTGTTTCTACATAGTCGTTTTTGCCAAAACCTTCTTCTGAATCAATCAGGTCGACATTGTTAGGATAGCCTTCGATGGTATGGTGATAATAAACCTTTATGCCCATGTTTTCCAGACGTTTGCGATAAGCCTCTGCACTGGACTGGCCGTTGAAGTGCGTGATTACCACGCTGTTAACGCTTAAGCCGCGGGAGAGGAATTCATTCCTCAGGCGCAGTACGTCCATGTCGTAAGTGATGCCCAGGTCGCTGCGGATCTTGTTTTTTTCAATATCCACTGCGCTTATGACGATGATGATTTCCGAATCGTCCTTAAGCTGCATCAGCATTTTGAGTTTGCTGTCAGGTTCAAAGCCCGGGAGGACGCGCGATGCATGGTAGTCGTCAAAGAGTTTGCCGCCGAATTCCATGTAAAGCTTGTCACCGAACTTGGTGATTCGCTCTTTGATGTGTTCTGATTGAATTTTAAGATATTTCTCGTTGTCAAAACCGAGTTTTCCGTATTTCATATTGCCGATGGGTTGTTTTAAATACGGGTTACAAAATTAACGTGTTTTTCTGAATTTGCAAAATTTTATAACTTTGCCGCCATGAAACTGAGCAAAGAAGTTTTAAGGCTGGCAATACCAAGTATTTTGGCCAATATCACAGTTCCTTTAGTGGGAATGGTGGAACTTCGGTTTCCTGAGAGTTGGGACGGGCGGCCTATTTCACACATTTGGCCGTCCGGAGCCTGTACCTTACCTTATTCTCACGCTTGCATTTTTGCCTTGAGCCGCTGGCGGGCTTTGGTGACGGAGGCGGGTGAGATTCCCAGCAGGACGGCCTGCTCGGATACGGAGAATTGCAGGTGCGAGAGAATATAGGCACGGATATCGCCCTTTGTCAGGTTTGGATGGGCTTCCCGGAGGGATTCCGGAGTCAGGCCGGAGGAGTTACGGAGCATCCGTTCCAATTCAGCCCACTCGGAGTCCTGGATATAACGGGGTGCGCTGCGCAGTTGCTGCAGCAGGTGGTTCTGTCCCACGAGCGTTCGCACGAGCACGTAGGAATCCACATCTCCTCCCGGGCCCATACCGCTCCCGGGGACATAGCCTTCCCGCTCATCGGCTCCGGCATAGATGACCATCAGGAAGGCCCTGACGTTTTTGCCGAGGATTTCGCTCACCTCGGGGATGCTGAGCGGGCTTCCGCCCCGGGTGCAGGTGAAGGCAAGGCCGAGTGCCACCAGGACAAGCTGATAATAAAGCGTTTCGGCATCGTCATCCTGCAGCCCGAAAGTGCCCTTTATGGCGGAAAGGCTCTCCGCCTTGAAGCCGATGTATGAATCGACATAGTCCCGGAAGGAAGCGGGCTGCTGCTCAGCCTCCATGATGAGGTCGAAGAGCCTGGGCTCGTCCATGGCGAACCAGATGAAGGCCATGCCGAAGCCTTTGAACGGAGGATTGAGGGAAAAACCAGTCCCTACACGCTTCCGGTACAGTTCCCGAGCTTCTTTCCGGACAGTCTCCCGTACGCCACCGACGCTCCCGAAGGAGGAGAAAATGGCGTTGGCGCCGCAGCCGAGGGCGGTGCAGAGATTCCGGGCCGTGAGGGCGGATGGCCCGCCGGAGCGGACGAGGTCCAGGGCGGCGGAAAGGATTCTTTCTTTTGTGACAGTAACCGGCCTTGCCATAATGGATGTTCCGTAACAGTTTTGCACAAAAATAGGGAAAGAAGCGGGAATGTCCAAGCAAAAACTGCAATTGTCCACATCATTGTCCATGTCGATTTTTATTTCGGAACGAAGGATACGCTAACTTTGCATCCGTAAAAATATGGACAAACGATGAAAAGACTGATTGTATTGTTAATGCTCGCAGTAGCCTCGCTTCCAGCTCTTGCAAAGGACGACTGGAAGGGAAAGGTGGTGGATGAGAAGGGTGAACCGGTCCCTTATGCCAACGTGGCCGTACTCTCCAAGGCAGATTCTACCGTAGTGTGCGGCGTGGTGACTCAGGAGGACGGCACCTTCAATATAGTAACCAGTGAGACGGACGGTATCATGATGGTGGCCATGCTGGGCTACAAGACAGTGTATCTCGCTCCTGTCGATGGCGCGGTTATTACCCTCTGCGATGATTCACAAATGCTGGAAGGGGCCGTGGCGAGCGCCGTCATGCCCAAAACCAAACTCACGGGGGAGGGCCTGCAAACCAATGTGCGGGGGTCCGTATTGGAAAATGCGGGATCGGCCAATGACGTGCTTTCCAGGACGCCGGGGCTTCTCAAGGGTCAGAACGGACTGGAGGTGATAGGGAAGGGCTCACCACTTGTATATATTAATGGAAGGAGAGTTTCTGACAGCAGCGAACTGGACCGCTTGCAAAGCAATGAGATCCAAAGCGTCGAAGTGA
>OMVB01000079.1 GCA_900314395.1 uncultured Prevotellaceae bacterium
ACATTTTCTATAGAGAATATCCAGATTTGGGACATATGCATGTATTTGGAGGACTAGCGGCTCTGTGCGGCGGTGCAGGCGAGCCTTTGGTCAGTTTTTTATGGACACACCGCGTACGGGACAATCTCGCGGCCGCGGCGGAAGGCAGTTGGGCGGGCCTCACCCCGCTCGCAGTCGCGGCACTCGTGCACGTAGCGCTCACGCTCGCAACGCTCGTGCTCGCAGCAGGACGTGTCCGTCTACGACGCCTTGTATCTCTCCAGCAGATTGTCGACGCTCTCTTCGAGGGGGCTCTTGCCGTCCAGATATGACTCGATCCTGCGGACAGAATCCTCAGGCAGCGGGAGGCCCGCCATCGCCATCGTGGCTTTGGTGTTGGCAACAATCTCTTGCTCGGTGCTCGTGGCTCCTCCAACCTGCTCCGCTCCAGCCTGCGCCACTTCATCTTGCGCCACTTCATCTTGCGCCGCTTCAACCGTGCCGCTTCAACCGCGCCGCCTCACCCACCGGTCTCGCACCAGCCACCCATTTCCTGCAAGCCCACACGAAAGGGGCGGGACGTGCGAGGTTCGTCTTCCGTAAAACTTGGGCACGGCCCGGGGCGTCGGCGAGTCTTTTCGCTCGGTTTGCCCTTTTCTTGCCATTCATGACGAAAAGGGTCTGTTGTGCGAAGTTTTTCTTCGCGTGAGGCGAGCGAATCTCGCACGATCGGGCAGTTTGGCGTCCTGGAGCAAGAAAGGAGCCGCCCGTGCGAGGTTTTCCTTGGCTTGCTGGCTCGCGCCCTCGCACCAGCGGCATGTTTCTTGCAAATGCGCGGGATTCCGGCCGTTGGTGCGAGATGCACCTCGGCCCAGCCTGAGACGCGCGGGCCGGGCCGAAGCCAAAGCCAAAGCCATGGGTTGACCGAAACACGAAGCAGAACCTGCTCACGCACACACCAGCGGGTGCCGGGGCGGGCCGTGCAGCGGGTGCCGGGGCGAGCCGTGCAGCGGGTGGCGAGGCAGGACCTGCTCACGCGCACACCAGCGGGCGCCGGGGCGGACCTTGCAGGGGGTGGCGAAGCAGGACCTGCCCCGCGGTTTCAGCGGACGGCGAAGCCAGTCACATGGCAGGCAGCACGGCAGGTGGCGGAGCAGGTCTTACCTCCGCGGCCTGGCGAACACCGACGTCTAGCCGGTGCCTGTGGCCTAGCGGGCCCCCGCGGCCGCGCGACCACGGCGGAAGGCGGCCAGGTTGGCTTCGATTGTCTTGGGCGGGACGCGGCGGCGGACGGCGTCCTCCCACTCGTCGGTCGAGAAGGGCAACGCAGTCGAGAGCGCGCCGACTAGCACAACGTTTGCGGAGCGGGGGCTGCCAATCTCGCGGGCGATGCCGTCGGCGTCGATCACCGTGGCGCCGAGGTCGGCCAGGCGGTCGGGCACGCGCTCGGGCATCGTGGCCGTGCCGATGTTGACGGGCACGGGCGTGATGGACGTGTCGTTGACGAAGACCTTGCCGCCCGGCGCGACAAACTGCTGGTAGCGCAGGGCTTCCATCGCCTCGAAGGCAACAAGGACATCGACCGTACCGGGGTCGGCGATCATGGACTCGACGTGCTGGCCCACGCGGATGGTCGTGGAGACCGAGCCGCCGCGCTGGGACATGCCGTGGATCTCGGAGACCTTGACGTCGAGGCCGGCCTCGGCGGCGGTCATCGCGAGGATGTTGCCGGCCAGGATGGTGCCCTGGCCGCCCACGCCGACAAGAAGGATCGTGCGGGTGCGGGCGAACTGGTCGGCGTAGGCGGAGGCGTCGGCCGCCTCGATTGCCGTGTCTTTGGTGACGTAGTGGGGCATGGCTTAGGCCTCCTTCGGGGTGTCGGCGGGAGCGGGTGTCGCGGGCTGTGCGGTCGGCGCGGCTGCGGCGGGAGCGGGTACCGCGGGCTGGGCGGCTGGAGCGGGCGCGGCGGGCTGGACGGCCGGCGCCGGGGCGTCGAACTGGATGCAGCCGAACGGGCAGACCTGCACGCACTGGCCGCAGCCGATGCACTGGCTGACGTCGATCTGGGCGTGGCCCTCGGCGTCGCGGCCGAGCGCGGGGCAGCCGATCTGGATGCAGGCGCCGCACGTGCGGCAGTCGGTGATGGTCGGGGCGGGCACGCGGTGGCGGTCCACCAGGCGGCAGGGCGACTTGAAGATAATCACGGAGAGCTTGTCAGTGTGGGCGACCGCATCCTTGAGCGCGCGGCGGACCTCACGCAGGTTCTGCGCGTCGACCTGCTCGACCTCGTCCACGCCGATGGCCTGGCACAGGGCAACAAGGTCGAGCGCCTTGCCGGCGGGGTTGTCCAGGGGCTTCAGCGGGTTGGCGCCCGCGGCCTGCTCGGCCAGGGTGATGCCGTTGCAGGGGTTGCCCTGCGCGCCGGTCATCGCGGTCGTGCGGTTGTCCAGGATGCAGAGCGTGCCGGTGCCGCCGTTGTAGACGGTGCCCAGCAGGCTCGTGATGCCGGAGTGCGCGAAGGTGGAGTCGCCGATCACGCCGATCACGGGACGGCCGGTGGCCTCGCTGGCGCCCGCAAGCTCCATGCCGTGGGCCATGGACAGGCTGGCGCCCATGTCGATCACGGTGTCGACCGCGCGGAAGGGCGCACCGGCACCCAGCGTGTAGCAGCCGATGTCGCCGGTCACGATGGCCTTCATGCGGCGGAGCTCGGTGAAGACGAGACGGTGCGGGCAGCCGGCGCAGAAGGTGGGCGGACGGCCCGGCAGGTCGTCGGCCGCGG
>OMVB01000168.1 GCA_900314395.1 uncultured Prevotellaceae bacterium
GGATTATGGTATAGAGTTTCTTTCGGAGCGTATCAAGTTCTTTCAGAAGGCCACCAGGGGCGCAGATGTAAATCTCTTTGTAAGGAACACAGTATGCTGGCCTGAGGAGTATGTGCGGCTTGCCTGTCCGGAGCTTCCGAGACTCTATCAGGATATCAAGAACAGGTTGGATAGTATTTAGTGTTTATGCTCTCCCCTGCCGAAAGGGGCCCTGTGTGTATTTTAAATTGCTGGTTCTAGGCTTAGAACCAGCAATGCGAAAATGGATAGTGCGTATTCCCCGTGGCCCACGGGGAATGGGAATGAGGGAAAACGGCAGGAGTGGAACGAAGCGAAGTGAGTTCATTGAAATCACAGGATTGTGTAGTGGGAGGGGCTGAAGACAGGACCTGGAGTAAGGGTCGTGCTTGCTCGACATGAGCGACGGGTGGAATCAGCCCGGTGCGGGACCGAGGGAATGGACGGACGGCTCCTGCGTGCTGAAGCGTGACACCGGCACGCTGCCAGAGCAGGTGTCCGGCCCTTCCCAGACATATGTAAATATGTCGTTCGTCTTGGGGTTGAATCCGTTTGATGAGTTTTTGAAAATAATCCTTGTTGAAAAAATTAAACAATTCGTGCAACAATGATTTTGGGAGCTTCTCATGACAATGAGGAGAATGGAATGCAGTAAAAAAATGTTGTTATGATTTTGGTAAGAGATAGAGATGATGTAATTAAGCATCATCATTTTTTGGAAGGATATGAACATTCGGTTTATATTCCTATGTTTCCTGGTTTAACATTTTAGGAGATATGGCATTGAACTATTTATCTATTCCTAACAGGAGTGTCTTCCGTTATCCGGGAGGTAAGACCTGGCTTGTGCCGGTGGTGAGGCGATGGCTTTCATCTGTTGGTTGTTCCCGTATGATTGAGCCGTTCTGTGGCGGCGGTATCATTGGGCTTACTGCCGTAGCGGAGTCTCTGACGGAGCAGGTCGTCATGATTGAGAAGGACCCCGAAGTAGCGGCCGTCTGGAGAGCTGTGCTTGAAGACGGACAGTGGCTCATGGATAGGATTCGTGGGTTTAGGATGAGCCGCGAGGAGGTTGCGAAGGTGCTTGGCGGCAAACCGTCCGACCGGAGGGAGAAGGCCTTTGCGACGCTCCTTCGCAACCGTGTGAGCTACGGAGGGGTTATGTGTGCCCATTCCGGGCTTATCAGGAATGGAGACTACGGTAAGGGCATCGGCGCAAGATGGTATCCGGAGACGCTCTGTCGCAGGATACAGGATATCCAGTCCTACAAGGACAGGATTGTATTCATTAAGGGAGATGCTTTCAGGTATTTCGACGGCAGGTATGGATATCGGCAGGGATGCTGTTTTATTGACCCTCCTTATTCTGTTGCAGGCCGTAAGCTGTACCGTTATGGAGAGGTGGATAATGAACTGCTTTTCAAGAAGGTCTCTTCCCTGCCGTATCCGTTTCTTATGACTTATGACAAGAGTGATTTTGTTGTAGGCCTTGCAGACAAGTATGGGATACAATACAGGTCTGTCCCTATGCAGACGAATCATCTTGTACATAAGGAAGAGTTATTGCTGTCAGACAGTTTTGATTGGATGTAGTCTTTATGGCATCCAGTCGTGTGCTTTGTCGATTACTTCCTGAGCCGGATAGAAATACGTCAGTAGGTGTAGCACTGCGTCTACTGAGTCATCCACCGGAGGGAGCTCGTCGGGTTTTGCTTTAAGGTCGATGATGTGAGTGTAGATTTCGTTTGAGATTTGGATTCTCATAGGCATTTTTGCGAAGTTAGCCGTAATTATTCAGGTTCTTTGTTTAGTTGCTATCTGCATTGTTTATTTTAAATAATCAATTTAATCCTTGTTTATGGAATTTTTCAAATTATTCAACAAGGATTCTTTTCCGTTTCAGGCTCCGGTGCGTGTAAGCTTCACCAGACCGGATTGACGACCAGAGAGAGCTGCAGAAGTAAGCTGGCGCTACGGAGGCAGCTATCGGCGGGAGGAAAGCCGGTCTGGTGAAGGCGGCCTTGTGCCAGGCAACAGACCCGTGCTGTTGCCGTGGAAGTCGGAAGGAAACGGAAGGGCGGAGTGAGACGGGACCCGGTGCGTGGCAATTGCTGTATTTTTTGGGTGGAAAAGTACGGGAGGCGTTGGGTGCGGGTGTCATAACTCCGCCTTAAATAAAAGGGCTCCTGTCGGTTCCTTGGAATGGTGGGAGGCTCTGGTCGTCGCAGAGTCAGTCTGTTCTTTAGGTGAGACAGGACTCTGCGAATCGCTCTTTGGTAGAAGGGAGAAGCGGCGACCTCCCAGGAACGGAGGTCGCCAGTCTGCGGGATGGGTATGATTCAAAGGTGGCGGGAGTCCGTTCCCCCTCCCTGCGGGAAGCGGGCCGGACGAAGAAGTGGGAAAGGCAGTACAGAGAGGTTCTCTGTACGACGGCGCGGGCTGCCAGGCGGAGACTGGCCGCCTTTACAGGGTACGGTTGCGTTGCAGGTATGGGCTTTGTGGGTATTTTGGGATTCGGTTACAGTATAGGGTGGTGTTGTGGGCGATGGGTGTGTGTTTTGGAAGTCAGTATGAATTTGGCCCACCTTCCGCCGGAAGCGGAGGATGGGCCGTTCACAAAGTTAATGACAAACAACAAATGCAATTAAGTATAGTCTACATACTTATTGTTATTTCTTTCTTGATTGGTTTGTCCATTAGGGACCAGTTTACGACAGTGTCGTAGTATTTTCTCTTTTGGGCTTCCTAGTCTTTTTTTTTCAATGGCATACATACGGATATCATTTATGTCTGAGCCGTTTTGTTGTGCTTTCTTGGCGACGTAATTCGCCAAGTTCTAGCGGTTTGGGACTGAGAGATACATGTGTTTTGGCATGGTATTTTTTACTTTACTTTTTTGAAATAAGGGATTTGTATAAGGTTATACCATGTTGTTATATTTGAACATGGCCCGCCAAGTCTATTGTGGCACCTTTTTCGGAGGTCGCAGATTTTGCAAACATCGATGTTGTTGTTAGATGTTTTGTGGAGTCTATATTGTACTCCGTTTATGATTATTCCGTTTTTCATATTAGGCTCTTTTTGTTAATGGTGCCGGACGCAGGCTTCCGTCCTTAAACAGGGCGTAGTAACGGCCTTGGTGTTTCACTACGGCGACAAAATCAGGATTGTCCCAGAATGGTCTTGTTCTATCGGAGTCGCGGCAGATGTCGTCGAAGTATTCCGGAGTAATCTGTTTGAAATCCGGGAAGGTCAGGAAACTTGTTTTCTGCTTGTCTCCGGATTTATTGTACACTTCGACATACTTGTTTATCTGAGCATAGGGCTGGATTGCCTGGTGTCCTTCTGAAAGAAGGTTCTCTTCGATATCCATGAGGTATCGTAGTCCGTCACTGGCTAACGTTCCCATAAGGATAATCGGGGCGCCGAATAGTCCTTCGCACCATACTTCTATGCTGTTGTATTCCCTTGTGAATACCGGCTGGCCGAATTCATTCAACAGTTTGCATCTTCGATTATTCCATTCGTTATTTCCATTGTAGAATGCTGCTATATAATAGACGTATTTTTTGTCTGTCAGTGTGATCCTCCCTAAGGTGTCGGCCCAGGTGTCGAAGATCAGCTTGCCTGTCTCCGGATTGAATAGGTTTTTATTATTGTATATTCTGTCTTTGTTCTCTATGATTTCCATTGTCGACAGGTATTTTTTAATGGGACGGAGCATAGAGTTGCCCCGTCCCTTGTTTATATATTATTTCTGTTTTATGTCCCACATCTGTGTTGCGTTTCCGAGCATTACATCGACGTTGATGTTTGGTTTATTTCTTATCATGTCGACTTTTTCAAGTTCTATTTCTGCGTATTTAAGTCGTATGAATGCGTCCGGACTGAGGTTCATTCTCAGCATGTATGCTTTATCAGCATCTGCTCGTTTCTGCTCTGTGAGGATACGTTGTTCTTCCATTTCTTGCTGACGCTGCTGCGTGATTTTCTGCTGGGCCATCGCCGCCGTTTTGTTCAATTCTTCAAGAACCATGTCGTTAGGTTTGGCTTTATCGACGACGACATTGACTATCTGTATGGGAAATTCTGCTATTTCATTTAGTTTATTGAAGTAGGTTTGCATTTTTTCAGCAATGTCTTTTTTTACCTGGTCGTAGACTTCACGGTCAGAGACCAGAGTGTACATATTGTATGTACTTATGAAGTTTCTTATGATTTCACGGAAATTCTCTTTGACATTGTTTATGTACCAATCAGGTCCGTAGTTTTTATGGAGGATAGGTGATTTACCGTCTGCAATTTTGAGTGTGATATGTGCGGACAGATCGAGTGGCGTATTATCGTCGCAGAATACATCATCGAATACTTCTGTGTATTTGATTGGGATTTTCTTGTATGTGACGAAGTCTGTTGTGAATACTTTCCATGCAGAGCCTTCGGTAAGAGCTTCGCTTTCTACTCCTTCGTTACCGAAGAACCAAGGCTTTTTTATAAACACACCTTCTTCGTCACCGTCTACGGAGACAAGTGATACGCAGGAAGGAATAATGGCGATAGCAAGAATAATTGTTGTGATTGTCACTGAATACAGGACTATTTTTTTGTAAGCATTCATATTTTTTATTTGATAATTTGTTATTGTATTACTTTACCTTATAAGGCATTACTACAGCCTTGTAGTTTTCCTCTTCGGCTCCTTCTCCTGAAGGAGTGATGAGGAAGGCCTTCTTTGCATTCTCAATGCTGATTGAAATCTCCTCAGTCTCGATATTTGCTATCGACTGGGAGATGATGTAGGTCTTAAGACCGATGGTGATGTCTTCGCCATCGTACTTGCAGGGCAGGGTCTCCTTACCCTTGGTGGAGAGTCCTAGGTCCTGTGCTTCCAGCTGCACCTTGTCGCTTGTGATTGACACCTTGACAATCGGGGTCTTCTTGTCTGCGACGATGGACATACGGTTGAGCACCATGAGGAGGTCGTCCTTTGACAGTGTGAGGACATTGGTGTTGGTCTTTGGGATGATTGTCTGGTAAGCCGGGAACTTCTCTGCAATCGTCTGGCAGGAGAGCTCTGTGGAGCCGAAGACGAACCTGACACTCTTGTCATCGTGGATGACGGTGACTGGGGTCTCCTTTGGGAGGATACTCTTCAGAATAAGCGAGGCACGAAGCGGAAGGGTAAAGAGTGAGTCCTTCTTTGTGTTCTCCGTCTTGATGACGTTCACTACCAGTTTCTGGGAGTCGGAGGCTACGAGGCTGGTCTGTCCGGAGACGTTATCGAAGAGTATGCCTGCAAGGGCGGGATGCTTGTCGGAGGTGTCTGCTGCGAAGCTGGTCTTTCCGATGGCCTTTATGAGGATATCCGAAGTAGTGGTGAAGCCGAATTCCGAGTTCTTGTCCGGCACTCTTATCTCCGGATAGGACTCCGGGGACATCACGGGGATTGAAGACTCGCCTGTGGACCAGAAGATGTCAATTGTCTTCTCCTGAAGGGTGAAGGTGATGTTCTCGGAGGGGAGAGTCTTGACGAGTTCAAGAAGTAGTTTTGCCGGAATGGTGGTCTTGCCTTCGGACTCGACGGAGTCTGTCTTTGCAAGGCCTCGCAGGGTAATCTGTCCGTCAGTGGCGGTGATGCGGAGCATGTCTTTCTTCAGCTCGAAGAGAAGATTCATCAGGATCGGGTCTTCGCTTCTTGAAGGGGTAGCCTTGGATACTGCAGCAAGCAGCTGCATGAGGGTCTGGGATTGGATTGTAAATTTCATAATTCTTGTTGTGTTTGTTGATTAATTTGTAAAATTGTTTAATTTGAATTGTTGTTCTTGTTTATCTCACTGGCAAGGCACTGGCACAGGGCGCAGGCCATGTGGGTTTCTACGGCATTGCCGATATACTTCTTCTGTTCCGTCTGCGTTCCGACGAGGATGTAATCCTCCGGGAATCCCATAATCTTCTTCAGTTCGGAGATTTTCAGCATTCTCATGCATATGTCGGTTATGCCGTACAGGGCCATGAACTCCTTTATCTTGACGGTCATCGTGCTGTCCGTGTCATAGATGACTATTGTCGGTGTTCCTGTCTCTGCGCTGATGAGATAGGGTGGACGTTTGTCCATACGGGCGATGAGCGTGAAGCAGGGCGCATCTATTGAGCCGCCGGAGGAGTTGAATTGCGGATTCATCAGGTAGAACCGCGTGTTGTTTGGCGACAGCTCTCTTGCAGGCCTGTCAATGGAAGTCCCGACATTGTTGAAGCTTGTGTCCATCAGCCATGGCTTTATTGTTACCAGGTTAAGCTTCGGATTGGTGGTCACCGTCCCTGCGGGACTGTCCAGTGATGCCGCTCTTCCCGTGCCGTACTGCTTGTCAATGAACTGTGCGGTTATGTATCCGAGATGGTCTTTTGTCGTCAGAGTCGGCGCGGGCTCCTTCAGTGAATGGTTGGAGCCGTTTCCGTAGTAGGCTGTGATAAAGGCGTGATGGTCCTTCGTCGTTATGGTACCGGCCGGCCTGTCGACGGAGATATTCTTTCCTTCCGGCTCCCCAGAGTATTGCTTCGACAGGAAGTTCACCTTGGCAATGCCGAGCCTGTTCTGCGTTGTTATTGTAGGACATGGCTTCTCTATGGATGGACGTTTATATTCTCCTTTTGCGTTCATTGAGTTCCATTTTATCAGGAATGCTTCTTTTCCTCCTGCGACGAACTTTATCAGTCCCGCATAGATTCGTTGTAATGTCTTCTCCGACAGGGGCTTTTCACGGAATATGGAGTTTCCACTGTCGTTCAGGTCGAGTACGTCTTTCACTGGTTTCCACTCTTCTTTCCTGCCGAATAGGCTGGACTCTCCGTTCCTGCTGTGTGTCGGTTCGGGAAACACTATCGGCAGGCTTTCTTTGGCGAATATGCCGAAGAATCGCTCGCGGGATGTGTATGCGCCGTAGTCGGCGGCATTAAGGATCCTGTGAGCGAACTTGTATCCGTAACTGCACATCTTCTTTACCCATCGCAGATAGAGGCGGCCGGCATCTTTGCTGACGGGCTTGCCGTTCTCGTCGAGATCTCCCCACATCATGAATTCCCGGACGTTTTCTATTTGGATATAGTCCGGATTTAGAGCTTCTACGTATCGGAACAGGTGTTCCGCGAGGGTGCGGCTGTCCGCGTCGCGGGCCTGTCCTCCCTTGGCCTTGCTGAAGTTGGTGCATTCAAGTGATGCATGTAAAAGTAAGTATGATTTTGGATGAAAGGCGTGAACGGTTTTAACTAATTTTTCAAGTCCTTCAGAATTTAATGTTCGGATATCTTCTATAAAGTGTAAAGTGTTTTTGTGATTTGCTTCGTGTGACATTATAGCGTTTTTATCGTGGTTCACGCATGCAATCACTTTTGCACATTTATTCCCTTTTATTGTGGCTTTTTCAATTCCTGTCGTTTCACCGCCTGCTCCGCAGAATAGATCGATAGCAAATATTGTATAGTTGGGACAGTTTTTAATAAAGTCTATTTCTTTTTCAAGGTCATTCATTTTTTCTGAATTTTCTTAAATGCTTTCTAATTGTAGAACCATCTATGTTATACGTTTGTATTTGTATAGTAGGAAGTTTTTAAACGGGGAGTATCTCACGACAGTCCCCGTCACCGTGTCTATTTATGAGTAAAAATCATTGTCCCTTTAACCCGGGATGTAGGTATTTGTTTTCTCAGGAATTGCGGCAGTTATTGCTGACAGCTGCCCCGGATAGAGGTCTTCGTTGGTGATATCTTCCCTGAAATCTTCGTCTCCGACAATACTTAAAAGTATCATGTCATTCGGAATGATTTGTACGCTGATTACTGTTGCGGAACTTGGTCCGGAGAATTCGTCGTAGTATTCTATGTCAATTACTACTTTGTGTTCTTTTTGAAAATCGTATTTTCCGCCATGTTCTTTCAAGGCGTTAATCAGTTCGTTCTTCTCGATGTTTTTAACCGCATCGAGAATCGGTTGCAGGTCTGTTGTTTTCATATTCTTTGTGATTTAGTCTTTCATGATAATTGTCCGAGGAAACCCACGAATTCATTCGTGGGTGGCTGACATTACCAAATCCTGTTTACATTAATTTTGTCTTTTAGAATATGTAGTGAAACTGTCTGTCCTCCGGTGTGTCTTTCGTCTCCTTGACGATGTAGCACCAGAGAGACCCGTGAGCACCATACCATGTCTCATACGCGATGTGGTAGCCCTTCTTCTTGAACTCCTCGAAGGCAGCCTTGCGCTCGTCTTCGGTGAATTCCTTGAATACTCGCTTGTCATTCTCTTCGCGAGGTCCGCTCCATTTGCCTGCGAAACCTGGATCGCCGTCCATCGACACATACCAATCGCAGTAGTTAAGAGTTCCGACTTTGTACATAGCAGCCACCAACCGGTTGACCACTTCCGGACGCACCTGAGGCGTCGTGTTGTTAGGTAATTCAAACATAACTTTTCTTTTTGTTGTTATTCTTCGCAAATAGACACGTCGAAGACGTCATCGCGGTAAGCCCTAGTTCCATCTGCCGATGTTGGGTATGCGTACAGGCTTTCTCCTCGCTTCCATGCGCAGGCCACGCCCCAGTTCGGGAAGTATTGCCGTGCATCCTCGCAGAAGAGTTTCAGTATCTTGTCCTGTGCTTCCTTGAGTGTCAGCCCGGTCTCAACGGTCTTGATACCAAGCGTTCTTTTTTCGTTCATAACGAACCCCGGATGCCTGCTGGCGTGGTAGGGGTCGGTGGTGATGATGATTTTGTAGTTCTTGGCGGCGACCTCCGCTCTTAATGATTCTGCTGCGCTCATAATTACCACTCCTTGTCTTTTTCTGTAAAACTTGTGTTGATTATCCGGTTCATAGACCAGTTCATACTATTTGCTTTTTACTCGGTTATACAATTCCTATAATTAGGATAATAATCTTTTAAATTCTTCGCAATTTCCTCGTCAATGAGGATTGGAGATGTCGTGCAGTCTTTCCATTCCGCTCCACAACGGAGGCATTTGAATCGCCTGTACTTTGGGTTGTCACTATGGACTTCTATTACTTTCGTGTGAAGTAAATTAAAATCGACCCCTGATGTTTTTTGAATCGCCTTCATACCTCAATGGTTTACAGACTTATACAAATTATACAATTCCTCTTCTGTTAGGTTGTTTGTTTAATCGCAGAACCCACTGCGGACCTTTTTACCTTTAACAAAAATTCGATAGGCGAAAAAACCACTTTCTTTTGCAAACCTATTGGCACTTGCAATGCTCACAAATTGTTGCGTAAAGCAGTAGCCGCTTGATGTGTTAAGGATTAACGTACATTCCTTCTTTTTCATAACTAATCCAGTTCACAATAATAACAATTCTCGTCCTCTGCAGGGCAGTAGAATGGATAATCTTTTTCCGGATTGTGTTCCCATACTACTGGTTCTCCGAAAAAGGTGCGTCCCGGGGCAAGGGTATAGACCTGGCTGGGCGCTGCGGTGACCTTCTCTCCGGAGTCTGTCTTGATGGTTATGTTGTCT
The DNA here is from genome assembly GCA_900314395.1 of uncultured Prevotellaceae bacterium. Classification (GTDB taxonomy): domain Bacteria; phylum Bacteroidota; class Bacteroidia; order Bacteroidales; family UBA932; genus Cryptobacteroides. The sequence goes on from OMVB01000168.1 coordinate 9,544, forward strand.
CCAGCTTCGTCACATAGGATGTCTTCCTTGTGTTTGTCGGTTCTGTTAAGGAGGATGACTGTTCCCCAGCCATTCGACTCGTTGTTGTCGTAGTAGACACGTTCGCCGATTCTGAATACTCTTTTCATTGTTTGGATTTGTTAGAAATTGATTTCTTCGAGAATGGAGTATTCATAGAGGATGTCTGCGTAGCCTTTTCCAATCAGTTCGTTGCATCCTTTCATTTTAAGGTCGTCGATTCTTCCCGGAAGAGCGTAGACTTTCTTTCGTAAGTCGTACATGAGTTTTGATATGACGACTGAGGAGCCATGATGTTTTGACGATACTATGATTGCCATGTCGGATATCATCGTCATCGTTTTGTTCTTCTCCAGGAATAGAAGGGCAATAGGTGCGGTGCCTTCCGGGAACTGCGTCAGGAGTGTACAGCCGGGAGTCTCCTTCATCTTGTTTGCAAGCTGCAGGTTCTGTCTTGGATAGATGTCGTCCATGCCGGTAGCCATTACGGCGACGGCGGGGATGCCTATTTCAAGACAGTATTCGAGGACGAATGTGTTAACACCCAGTGCAAGTCCCGTGACAACTACTGGAGCAGGGTTATTCTTTGATAACGCTTCCAGTATGTTTTGTACATTTTGCTTTTCAGTCGGGCCTGCATCGCAGGAGCCGGTGATGATTATTCTCTTTTTGTCTTCATTGAAGATTTTGGAGAGGTCTCCCATAGTGTATATCTTATCCGTATCGTATGTTTTGGTCCAGACGTCGGATGTTTCTTTTCCTTTGAACAGCGCGTTCCAGGCTGCTGTGCCTTTTGTTATTATTTCCATGGTTGGTTCGTGTTTAAACATTGTGCGTTTGGGATTTATTTTTGTGGAGCGGACTCCGAAGGCGGAGGATGGCACTGTTTGTGCCGGATGCAGCCACAAGGGGTAGCGTAACGTATTTAAACCCCAAAGAGGCCTTTGCAAAGATGCCGGAAAATACTACCAAATTTGGTGGAGATTTTCCAGGCATCTGAGTTGTGAGTTAGGGAGGTTTAAACGAAGCATGTGTGAATTGTACATACTGCTGTATTCGGGTCTTTTTCAATTATCTTGTAATTGTTTTATAACATTTCAAGTAATTGGTTTAATTCCTGTTCGTTATCAAAGTGACCTCCAAGGTTCGTTGTTTCTCCCTGCATTGTCAGAACAGTGAGCTGGGCCCCGCAATTCCCGAACATTATGATAATTGTCCAGGAAACCCACGAATTCATTCGTGGGTGGCTGACTATTCGGTCCTCCTATCCAAAAACCTGTATGATGCTGCTTCGGCTATGTGTCCGGGCATTATTTCATCTGTTCCGGCAAGGTCGGCAATCGTCCTTGCAATCTTGATGATATTGCCGAATGCTCTGGCAGACAGTCCCAGTCTGAATATGAGGCTTTCGATCAGCTGCATCTGTTCTTCGCCAAGAGGACAGTATGTATTCATGTCTTTTGCAGACAGTTCGTCATTTGTCCTTATTGCCGTGCCCTCGTAGCGTTTCTTTTGCAGCTCTCTGGCTGCTTTTATCCTCTCTCTTACAGATTCTATCGGCTCCGGTCTCGGGCCCATAATCTGTTCTTTCCTTGATACATTCGTCCATACCTGCATGGCAATCCTGTCAAGGATTGGTCCTGAGAGACGGGCAAGATAGGATAGTCTCTGGTTCTTTGTACAGGTGCATTTGTCGCCGTCTCCATAGCGGCCGCAAGGGCAAGGCGGGGTTGCTACGACCAGCTGGAAGTCGGTCGGATACTCGACTTTACTTCTGAGTCGGGTTATGGTTATCTTCTTGTCTTCGAGCGTGCCACGTAGGCATTCAAGCAGTGATTTGGGATAGTTTGCGAATTCATCAAGGAAGAGCACGCCTTTTGAGGCCAGTGTCACTTCACCGGGGACAATGTTGTCTCCGGAGCTTCCGCCAAGGAGAGAGGACATGGTACAGGTGTAATGCGGTGCGCGGAACGGACGTTCGTTTCCCGGCTTGAAAGAAGGGGTATTGCCTTTAATCGAGTAGATGCAGGCGACCTCTTTCTTTTCTTCGACGGTCATCGGCGGTAGCAGCTCCGCCAGTGCGTTCGCAATGGATGTCTTCCCGCTGCCGGCCGGGCCGCACAGGAGGACATTATGACCTCCGGCTGCTGCAATCTCTATTGCGCGTCTTGCGGCATCGTTTCCGCAGATGAGGTCCCAGCTGCTCAGTTTCCCGTTAAGCGCACCCGGTTCCTCAAAGTCATCAATTTCTTCATGAATGGTTTTGACTGATGATGTGTCACCTGAAGTGATATCTATCGCTTCCTTGAGGGTTTCGACGGCGTAGACGTCCAGCCCTTCACTGAAGAGCATTGCTTCCTGCATGTTCCTTCGTGGGATGATACAGCCTTTGAGCTTCAGTTCTTTTGCAAGTACGAGTGCAGGTGCCGTTCCGGTTACTGGACGGATTGAGCCGTCAAGGCCTATTTCTCCCAGGATGAGATACTTGTCAAGGTCGGGAAGGGAGGCCTGTCCGCTGGCTGCTATTATGGAGAGTGCGATGGCAAGGTCATATCCTGTCCCCTTCTTGTGAAGGTCTGCCGGAGCAAGATTGATGACTATCTTTCTCCCGGGGATATGAAAGCCGTTTGACTGGAGGGCGGTTACCGTCCGGAGTAGGCTTTCTTTCACGGCGGCGTCGGCAAGTCCTACGAGGTGAATCCCGATTCCGGGGGTTACTTCTGTCTCAATGAGGATTTTGACAGCCTTAATTCCTTCGATTTTTGATGAGATTGTTGTTACTATTGACATGGTATTTATGTGTTTTGGGATTATTTTTCAGGATTTTCTTTCACGTATTCTCGGATGTATTCCGCTATGTTGAAGATTGTGTGGGTGTAGTATACGTTGTCGTCATAACGGACATCGTACCACTTGTTGTCGTCAAGGGCTGCGACGGCTTCGTCGTTGTATGTGACGGAGGACAGGTCGAAGACAATCTGGAGGTGATAGTAACTGTCAACACGAACAGCTTTTACTTCGTATTCCCGTCCTTCATTATATTTCGGTTCATAGACTATTGTCCATATGGTGTCGTAGTTTTGGTCGTCGGTAAGGATGAATCCTTTGGGGCCTTGGTGCTCGGCAACATAGTCGCGGACCGCCTCGTACATTACGGTTAGATCTGGGATTTCAAACGGGTTGTTTGGATTGTCGCTCTGACGGACGATTGTCCAGGAGTAGATTCTTCCCTCGCCGAAGTCGAGTGTCTTGCTGTTACGGTTGAATGTGAAGTGCATTGTGCCTTCCTTCTTTTCGGCGGGGTCGTTGTTAATCTGGTTGAGCTTCTTTGAGAACTCTTTACTCATCCCGTCATAGGCTTCCTTATGAGAAGGGTATGAAGTGGTTGAATTTCCGTCAGGTCCCGAGTATTGTAGTATGAATTTCATATACTTTTTTTGTTGTATTTCCATTTGTTTACTGTTGCAGAGAAATTGAGTGCTCCGTTTCCTGTCGGGCCGGTATGTGACCAGATGTTGAAATATCGTTTGCCTGTACCAACGTATTCAAGGTCTTCTTTTGTTATTCCAATGAATGGTCCTCCTGATGTAACGACATCAATCGATTTTTCTTTTTCCACAGCCCATGGGAACCTGTAAGGGTCTACACAGATTGTCATTGGGGTCGCATACATTTTCTGTGATGTAATTACTCCCCAGTTGAACGTTTCTTTTCCGTTGGTGATTCCTTCGACGATATCTCCCGGCAGTGGTTGTCTTTCTTCTTTTGGATGTTGTCTTGTTTTAATGAATAAGGAACGGATCCTTTCAATGTTTTCAAAATCTGTTTTT
>OMVB01000010.1 GCA_900314395.1 uncultured Prevotellaceae bacterium
TGTCCCGATACCTCCCTGTGAAAACAGATATCAGATACGAAAAAGCACCCATCTGCGATCAGACAGGTGCTTTATAAACCTCATTTAGCAATAGGAATTCCTAATACAGCTCTTGTTCTGTTACACATTGACTAAGACGATCCACTCTCTCCTGTTCTTTCCTGGTCAGATGTTTGCTGATCATCAATAGCAATATTTCACTGACGGCCAGGGGTACCAGATAGGAGTTTGTATAGCCGACCCCTTCTACATGGACCGGAATCACGTAGTCTGCCAGATTGGCCAGGGGAGACGTGACCGAATTCGTTACCAGGACGATCTTAGCCCCTGCCTTATGGGCCATTTCGATAATCGCGAAATTAATCTTACTGTGCCGGGGAAAACTGAACATGAACAGGCAATCCCCTTTACCAATATCGACGAGCTGCTCCAGCGCCATACTCTCCGCAGCACTGCACTGCACCACATTGGGCAGCAGGATGACCAGTTTCCGGTACATGTAGAGAGTGCAGGCAGCAGAACTCCGGAACCCGACGATGTATTTCCGCCGGGCATGGTGCAGCACCTCTGCCACTTCCCTTAATTTAACCGGATCCAGGTCTGCCGCGGTCTTCTGCAGATTCGTAATGCTGCGCTCCATGACTTCCGCTGCCATATTGCTGGACGCCATAAGATGGCTGGTCTTCGTATATTTTTCCCCAGGAGAGAGGGTATCTCCCGGGGATTTTAATTGTGCCACCATACGGGCATTCATCTGCTGCTTGAAATCTACGAATCCTGAAAATCCCAATTTCCGCAGGAACCGGATCACCGTAGTGTCCGTCATAGCCACGGACTGTGCCAGTCCCCGGGCAGTCATCAGGCCCACACTGTCCTGATGGGCCAGGATATAGTCTCCCAGCACCCGTTCCTTCCTTGTCAGTTGCAGTGTAGCGATTCTGTCTTCCAGGGATTTCATAGGCAACTCCTTATAACGCGGTAACTTCCTGAGTCACTTTCAGGAACGTATTCACGTCATCCAGATTATGGCAGTGCAGCGGAGAGATCCGCACCACGCCTTTCAGGCCGAAGGAATGCAGCATCCGTTCCGAATACAGGCTGGTATCCACACGGTCATAGACGATTACATGGCGTTTCACATATTCTGCCGTAGCAGTCGTCGGATCCATATTGTCAAAGGTAATGGCGATGATGAGGTCACGACGGGTCAGATCCGGGTTATCCGCCAGGATCTTCACACCCTTGATATGGCGCAGTCCGGGCTGTTCGTCCGTGCCTTCCAGGATGGCATGCAGCAGGGCTCTTTCCTGCAGGATGATCTTTTCCATGCCTGCAGCAAAGGCCGTCCGCCGGTCACTGGAGCCGGAACCACCCAGGTCGCACACGTAGTCCACGATCTTACTCAGCATGGCATATTGGGCCGGTGCCTCAGAACCCAGGCCCCAGAAGGCTTCCGGTTTCGCCAGCAGCTTTGCATGAGGCAGTCTGGCCAGCCGGTCGCTGAGCCAGGCCACGCCCACACCCCGGGTGCCAAAGAATTTATAGGGAGCGAAGTTCACCCCGTCAATATCCAGGTCGGAGAAATCCATCAGGGCATGGGGCGTATGCTGCACCGCGTCCACCGTAATGAACAGGTCCGGCTTGATGGCCCTGGCCTTCTTCACAATGGCCGGAATATCCATAATGGCACCTGTCAGGTTGGATGCATACATGATATTCAGCAGACAGGTATCTTTATCCACCAGGGAGCAGATAGTATCTGCGTCGATACCACCGGTCAGGGGATTGCTGGGAGCTATCCGCAGTTCCTTGCCCGTCACTTTGGCAAAGCGGTCAGCCGGATCAAAAGAGGAAGGATGTTCCAGCACACCGGTCACTACGTTGGTACCCGGCACATTCTCCACCACGGCAGAAATCATTTCAAACATAATCTGGGAAGCCGATTGGGAGGTTGCCACGACACCGCCCTTCACATTGAACAGCATGCGGATGTCTGCTTCCCCCTGCTTCACCAGGCTCTTCAAATAGAGGGCCATGGGATGCTTTCTGCCATCGCAATCAGGAATGCAGTCTATCTTATAAAACGTATCAGCTGCAGCTTTTAAACGGACGGATCCGCCGGCATTTTCAAAAAACACACGGGGCGTTCCATCCGGATCCTTGTCCAAAAGGTAGAATGCGTTTCTTGCCTTCTTCAGATCTGCGTCCGATAAAAATTTTCCTGTTGCGTACTCCATATAAAATTCCTCCTATACTTCTTTCTTTTCTGGTTCAGCGTCTAACATATTTTTATTCCAGATTTTCTCGTTCTTGGCTACAAGCAAGGTTCCCAGCACGTCGCCGGATACGTTGACCGTCGTATGGGACATGTCAATCAGCCGGTACATGCCGGCAATGGGGCTCATCATATCCATGGGCAGGCCCATCAGGTTCAGGAAGATAGCACCGGTCACGATACCGCCGCCGGGAATGCCGGGTGCTGCAATGGACATAATCGTGGAAATCGTGATGATCATGAGCGTCTGGGACATAGTCATATGCAGGCCATAGATTTCAGCCACGAAGAAGGCCAGAATCGTCTTGTACAGGGCAGCCCCGGTCAGGTTGATGGTGGCTCCCAGAGGGATGGAGAAGGATGCGATAGACATGGGGACCTTCAGCTTTTCCGTGGTTGCGTTCAAGGTAATGGGGATTGTGCCGGCACTGGAGTTCGTAGCTACCGTATTGATCCAAACCGGTACCAACGCTCTGCACAGACGCTTGTATGGCACACCCGTGTACAGATAAGTAATACCACTTAATGTACCCCAAATCAACAGGCAGCCTACATAGTCCGTCAGTACGAACCGGGCCAGAGCCCCGAACAGCTGCTTGCCATAGACGGCCGTAGTATTGGCCATCAGGGCAAATACGCCAACGGGAGAATAGATCATGACGATATCCAGCATCTTGTAGATGACTTCTGCTGCCTGGCTGCAGATTTCTACTACTTTCTTAGCCTTGTCGCCCAGATAGACCATAGCCACAGCGAACAGCACAGTGAAGAAGATCATCTGGATGATGTCCTGCTTAGCCATAGCGTTGACGATGTTTGTCGGCACCATGTTGAACAGGAAGTTACCAAAGGAGATGGCTTTCAGGTTTTTCGGATCATAAGCGGCCATATTGGAGGTATCAAAATTGGCGCCGGGATGAGTGATGTTGACGATGACGATGCCGATGAGGCAGGCTACAACCGTCATCACCACATAGACCAGGACGACTTTCGTACCGATCCGTTTCAGCTTGTTCACGTCACCGATAGCCGCAATGCCGCTGGTCAGGCTGAAGAAGATGACCGGCACGATGAGCATCTTCACCATGTTCATGAATACGGTGCCTGCCGGCTTCACCCAGATGGAAAAATCATGGAACAGCAGTCCGGCAATAATACCGGCGATAAAGCAGATTGCTACCCGATAGGGCAGGTATTTCTTGCTAAACAACAGGTTATACATACTTATCCCTCCTTATTGAAGTGCCTGCAGCGCTTTTTCGATGCGGTCAAAGGCCTCTTTCAGGTTTTCCATGGAGTTGGCATAGGAAATCCGGATATGCCCCGGTTCGCTGAAGGCGTCACCGGGCAGGGTGGCCACTTTGTATTCGCTCAAAATATAGGTCGCCAGATCAGCGGCGTTGTTGATAGTATATTTTCCAACCTTCTTACCGAAGTAATAGCTGATATCCGGGAACATGTAGAAAGCACCTTTTGCCTTGGCAAAATGGACACCGGGAAGGGCGCTCAGCCGTTTTTCCACATAATCTTTTCTTTCTGCGTAGGCAGCAGCCATAACATCCCGATCATATTTAGGACCGTTCAAGCCTGAAGTCCTGTCATTTTATATCTAGGTTGGTACATCCACACCCATCATCTCAT
>OMVB01000041.1 GCA_900314395.1 uncultured Prevotellaceae bacterium
TGAAATTATCTTCTCTATCTTTGTAACCAGAGACAGTGATGATAGAATTATTAACTATAAAAACACAGTGATATGACATAGCTTCAACTATAGGAAAGCAGTAAGGAGATGAGGCGGCAACCTACATCTCCCTGTAATAAAAAACTTGCATTTCACCATATTCGGACCCTAAAAAGGCCCTCTGCTGGTCTTTTATTGTTGCAAAGATAGTTTGCAACTTCCATAAAACCAAGTGGTTGCCTCAAAAAATTACATTTTTGTTAACCAAACCGCCTCGGTAAGGACGGTTTCCATCGTGGCGGTTTTAATTTTTTTCAGCATGAAAATAGTCTTAAAACTACTTGTTGCAGCCACTTTCTTTATTATTGGGGTTTCTGCAATAGCACAAGACGAAGTCAAAGAAATAGCTTCGCCTCACGCATTTACACCAAATGCATCAGAGATTAGAAAATATGGAAAAATGCCTGTTGGTTTCTTCACCGGTACTCCAGAGATTAGTATTCCGCTAACCGAACTGAAGGCGAAAGGATTCAGTGTTCCTATTAGTCTTTCATACCATGCCGGAGGACATCGACCAGACGCTCATCCAGGCTGGACTGGCCTTGGTTGGTCACTTAATGCTGGTGGAAGAATCACACGAGTTGTTAATGACCTGGAAGATGAGGCGACTTCATCTGATGAGCCGTTGAATGGAAATAATGGCGTTGGCTATATGAATAACGTGGAAGCGACGCAAGGAAATTCCTGGTATCTATCTAATTTGAGTGAAGTAATGGAGCATCTTAATTATAAGGACTTTGCCCCCGACGAATTCCAAATTGACGTTGATGATATCCATGCTTCTTTTTATCTACACAGTAACGGAGAAATAAAGATCGCCTCAAAGGGGAACCGCAGTTTTAGAGCTAATATTACAACAAACTCAGAGATTATCAATCTTAATGTAGTAAAAGGATTACCACAATTGCCAAATGGGCATGGTGGTAGATTTCTTAAAGCTCCTGTGTATTCTTTTATTGATAGGATTGACATTATTGCTGATGACGGGACCAAATATGTATTTGGAGGTGACACAACGGCAATCGAATTTTCTATTGTTCAACATTCAAAATACGGGTTTAATGTATACAACGATTATGCAAACCTGAATGATTGGGATACTCATGCACGTGCAACATCATGGATGTTGACCAGTATTGAGAGACCTAATGGTGAAATCGTTGAATTCAAGTATGTTCATGACGGAACTCCTATCGTTAAAAACGATGTTCACCATTACGAGATGCATTCCATCGGAAATGTAAATGAGGATACCAGAAATCCAGGAGGATATAATAAGTATCCCAATATCGGGTTAAGCTTTATTCTCCCGTGCTATCTGACAGAGATCTCGAGCGAGATTGGACAAGACCGGCTTACATTTCATAGATCTAAAACGGCAGAGTTGAAATATCAGTATACTGAGGAAGAAATGCTTTGGGTTTTGGGAGAACATTCTTCTAAGATAGGTTTAATTGGTCCTGAGACGTTTCTTCAAAGCATGCATAACAGGGATTATTATCTACAATTGGATCGAATAGAAGGATATAATAGTGTGGTCGATTTCTCCTATTCAGCGGACAGCAATAAACGGCTTACATTATACAGTGTGGACATTCATCCGAAGGACAAAACAACAGAACAGAAATATGTCTTTGAGTATGATACAACGGCTCTTCCATCGTACAATTCAAAGCAAACAGACAATTGGGGCTACTATAATGGTAAATACTATGGAGATACACAGTATAATCTGTTATACTCATATAGAACACCTGATTTGGAAAAAGCTAAAGCAGAAATTCTGACAAAGATTACTTATCCGACGGGAGGGGCTACGGCTTTCGAGTATGAGTTGCATGGTTATTCCAAAATAGCAGACCAACTTGTTTTTCAGCTAACACCAAGCAGTGGATCTGCCGGAGGACTACGAGTCAAGAAAATATCTGATTTAGTTGGAATGGATACGGTCTCTTCAAGAAACATAATATATCAAGACGCATCTGGAGTTTCATCCGGAATTTTGTCCGGAATCCCAGTTTACAGGGTATCAGGTACACAGTACAACACTTGGGATTCCGGGTGGCATGGTACGGTTTATACACATGCTGGATCCGCTTCAGCAAACTATATTTTAGCCAGCGAAGTCTCCTTGAATCCGCTTTCCACTACGACAGGTTCTCATGTAACATATAGTCTTGTTAAAGAGGAATACCCTGACGGAGGGTATACTAAGTATTATTACTCTAATCTTGATATGGCAGAATGCCGGGACGAAGCAGCTATTCGTTATGTAGACAATGTCGATTCTCAGGTTTTGTATAATGCGTTCTGTTCAAAAGAATTATTCAGAGGATTGTTGATTAAACAGGAAGATTATAATGCTGAAGGTCATATGGTTCAGAAAGCAGAGAACATCTATGATTTGTCAGATGATAACTTCATTAAATCCGTTGAGGAACAATCCTATTTTGGAAACAGCATGAAGCGAGCAGCTCTGATAAAGATATACACCGGTTATCCAGGACTAACTTATCAGACAATTACAAGCTACTCCGATAGCGGTCAGTCTTCAAGAACAGTGGAACATAGAACATATAACGGAAGATTGCTTACCTCTACGCAGAAGACAATTTACGGAGGGGATACTTTAGAAACAAGATATCGCTATTCCGGGCAGTTAACTGGCGGAATATTTACATCTATGAAAGCAAGGGGGATGACAGCTATTCCTATAGAAGTCATGACTCTTAGGAATGGAAACATTGTTGGTGGCACACTTACTGAATGGCGACAGAATTCTTTGAACAACAGTTTCGTCCCTTGGAAGGAATACAAGTTGGAACTAAGCTCTCCACTAGCCACATCCGGCTTCTTTTCATATGACGGACAGACACGTGACTCGCATTATGGCACCCCTGAGATGGTATATTCTATGGTTGATAAATACAATAACATAACTGAATTTGTGGGGAGAGACAATGTGCCAGTGTCGGTTATCTGGGGCTATGGTGGACTATATCCCGTTGCTCGCATTACCGGACTGACCAATAGCGCTCTTAACTCTACATATGATACAGAACTCCTTTACCCCTCATTCTTGCCTCGTCAAACGGAGGAAATGATTCGTTTGGCGGGAGAGAAGATTGATTCCTGGCGTTGGGATGTGCATCGTGGCGTTATTCGGAAGACCGATGCCTCCGGGAGAAGTCTTGGTTATTTATACGACAACGCGGGGAGGTTAATACTTTCAACAGATGAAAATGGCCGAGCCGTTGCATCACAAACATACAAGTATCATCAGGCACAGTAACTTTAAACTTATTATACAATGAAAAATATATACGTCAGAGGGTTAATGATTGCAGCCCTCACAATAATAATATTTGTTTTTTCTCCTTTGTCCGGCAAAGCACAGACAATGTGGGATCCGACCATCTTCGGAAACCTTCAGAACGGTTCTGTAAACATCGGAGGTGACGATACATCATACACAATGAATATCAACTCCGGAACTTCCGGTAATGCGAGTGGTATCCAGCAGGCAATGTCCTCTGCCTTGAACCAAAGCGGTTCTTGGTTGACAGTTGGGAATGTAACAGACTATGGGCAGGGAGTTTATGTAATATCTTTCTCTTTCAGCAGGAATACTACATCTGATGTTCGCACATGGTATTTTGAGCAGGGGTTGCGACGATTTACAATCACGCAACCTGTTGGAACCGTTCCAACGCTGTCTGTCCTTCGTGTCCCGGAATATGTATTTCCAGAGGAAAAGACGACAGTACAGCTCACTATAACAAACTCAGTATCAGGAGTATACTATCGAGTGAAAGATTCTGATGGCAATGTAATCAAGTCAATTCCCGGAACGGGTAATACAATTGTGGATAGTATGCTGCTGGGAGAAGGAGAATACACTATTGAGAATATTGTTCTCAATCCGTCATTCTCTGTTCAGACCTATGAGATATTCCGTAATTCTCCTGTTTTTGCAGATACACTTGTCACCATTCCGTCTTCATCAACAAATCCGGCGGCAGTTCTCGTCGCCGGCAAAAATGTCGATGGTGAAACGGTTTTCTTTTCAAGTGAAGATGAAGTATCTGCCTATATCACACCCCTGATTCAATGGTGCAATACCGGTGATAATCCTTTATGGCGCCAGGGATATGAACTGTCATACTCATATACTGCTACTCTTCATTCATTTTATCTGATTGCAACAGCCGCACAGGCAAATTTGTCTGAACACAACATTCCTCTTGTCATAGATCTGAGACCATATGGGAATGATGACGCACAAGTTGTAACTTTCACTCATCTCGCCGCAGGTGGTATCGGTCTTGATGCCACCAGAAACGCAATCGTTTCTACCATGTACGGCGACCAGCCTTCCCGTATTGTAAACTATTATGATGGCCTTGGTTATGATAGCCAGACCGTAGCGGTTCGCGCAAGTGGCGACCAGTTGCAGGATCTTATTACGCTTCACAGTTATGATAGTCGTTTTAGGGAGAACCGCACATGGCTGCCATATGCGAAGACCCAGACGGAAGGAGCTTTTGATGCCCAAGAAAGTGTTAATCAGGTGTCTTTTTACCTTGGAGAAGGATTTTCCAGCGCCGATGCTACCAGTGCATTCGCAATTAACAATTACGAGTCATCAGCTCTTGACAGGCCGCGCTCTTCATATCTTCCCGGCTCATCATACCAGATGTCCGGGCATGGAACCACTATTGAGTATGTTTCAAATTCAACTTCTGACAATGTATTAAAGCTAAGTGTCGATCCACAAGGAACTCTTGTCGTGGCATCGGCACCATGGCCTTCAAGCAGCCTTAATGG
>OMVB01000085.1 GCA_900314395.1 uncultured Prevotellaceae bacterium
CTTCATCAGCGAACCCCAGCCCGACAGTATAGTTCATCTGCCAGATGCCGATTTTCGGCGAGAAATTCAGCTCTATGCCGTATTCCTGACACTTGGGCGAGTTTCGATAGTCCATAATCATCACACCGGGATGGTTGATGTCATCGTAGGCTGTCTGGAAGGAACGTATGAGATTTTGGGTATATTGATAGTACGCCTCAACATAAAACCATTTCCAATTGGATGACCATGACAATTGCTGTGTCGTTTGTGGCTGCAACAGCGGGTTGCCCGTGTCGTACTCATACTTGCTTCGGTAGTTGATAGCGGAAGACAATAGATTATAAGATGGGTTTTGACGAGCCGTGAAGAAGGAGAGTTTGTGTGTCCAGTCACCAGAGTTATACGTGACCGAGGCACGGGGAATGAACACATGGTAGTCGGGGCTCATTTCGTCATCTTGCTGTCCGTTGTAGTCGTAGCGGTTGTGTTCGTTCTGCCAGCGTAGCCCGGCATTGAAGGAGAACTTGCCGAGATGGAGAGCATAGTTTGCAAAGAGCGACCACATGGCGGTCTGTTGGTGAACACTATTGTCGGCAGAGAAGCCACTTTGCGTAAAATCGCTCGTGCGGTCAACGGCAGATGCCTCCTCCCCGAAAGTCAGGTTCCCCTTGGGGACTGGTGCGGTTATGACAAGTTTCTCTGCAATAAGCTGGTTCTCCGTGTTAGTCTGGCTGCTGACGGTCGTGGAACCTTCCGTGCCGCCGCTCATGTCGGAAACACTATGAGCATTATAGAAATCGGTACTGAAGTCAAGCTTCCATTTGCCCACCTCGCCAACATAGTAGGCATTTACGGTGTGTGTCATCCGGGGCTTCCCCAGAGTTGTCGTCACACTATGTCCGCCATCGACAAGCGTGCCGTCCTGCCACACCTGCTCGTCGAAGGTGCGCTGGGTCTTGAAATCACCGATATAGTTGTTTGCAGTGTAGGTCAGGCCAATGGAGTGGTGGTCGTTAATTTCCCAGTTCCAACCGAGGTCAGCAAAGTAGTATTTCACCCGGGAGAGCCACTCGGCGGATTTCTCATAATCCCACAAGGATGAGGCCTGTAACTGGTCGTTGGAGGTGGCAGTGATGAGGCTGTTGTTATCCGTAAAGTAACCACGGGCGAAGAAGTCCATGCCATTTCGGGTGCGATAATTCAGCGAAACATTGGCACTCTCATAGTGTTCTTGTCCTTGACGGTATGCTGCGGAGAAATTGCCGCTCCATCCTTCTCCCGCCTTACGGACTGTCCTGAGCTTAATCACTGACGTAACATTGGCACCATATTCAGGGCCGGGGTTGGTGATAATCTCGGCGGAGAGGATTTCATCGGCACGCAAGCGGTCAAGTTCTTCCTCGTCACGCACTTTCTTGTTGTTGATGTAGATTTCCGGTTTGCCATGACCGGCTATCTCTCCGTTGCTCATCATCAGAGGCAGGTGGGTCAGCATCTCAGTGACTGAACCGAATTGTTTTAATGGTGTGCCCTGCACATTAGCGACTAGCGAGCCATTCTTGCTTTGAACAAGTTGCGGTCGCTCAGCGGTGACGGTCGTTCCTTGCAGTTCAAAAGATTCCGGTTCCATCCGTATCGTTCCCGCATACTCCGTTTCGCACAGCATCCAGTGCTCTTTGTAACCAATCAACGAAATTTTGGCAAGAACCGGCATCATTTCCACCGGAATCACAAATATCCCGCTGTCATTGCTGACACCTCCATTAAGGAAGGTCGAATCCTGCGGCGTGTATAGCGCGACTGTAGCATACACGACCGGCTCCCCGGTCTCGTCAACCAGTCGGCCCCGCAGATGGCTGTCTGTTTTATGGGTACACTCCACGGTTATCAGGGAATCCGCAACAGAAACTCGCATAGGATAGAACCCGACCACCTGGCGCACGGCATCCGGAACGGTCTGATTCTGAATGCTGGTCGATACGCGAAAGTCCTCCAGTTCGTTGTAGATGAAGTTCACATCGTACCTTGAAGTGGCATCGTTCAATGTGCGCAATACTTCCGAAAGCGATACATCATTAAAGGTTTGGCTGATGGTTTGCGCCTCTGCCTGAATTAGGGACAGGCCGAGAACCATAAGGGCAAATAACTTTTTCATAGCCTACTCCACAATTATGTTCCGTCCGTCCCGCTTCACGTTCAGGCGTTCAAACTGATTCAACTTATCAATTACCTTATCAATGGACTCCTGCGGATTCCAAGTGAAGAATAGCCGGAGTTTCTTGGCTTCTTCTGAGAGGAAGCGGACATCCATGCCGTAGTGTTCGGCGATTTCAGGCAGCATCTTCTCCAGAGGTACATTGTCAAAGGTCCTGGGCTGGACTTGCACCGTGTCAACTGCATCAACAGGAGCCTCAGTCTTGCGGACTGTAGCCGGTTTCCTCTCAGTTACGGCAGGCTGTTCCTTCCGTATCTCATTCCTTGTCCGTATCTGAACAATGGCCGCGTAAGACAAGCCGCTCATCATCAGGACTGCGACGCCAATGGCGGCATACTTTCTCGCACCTGTAAACCAACTGGTATATAGCGACCTATGCCGCT
>OMVB01000125.1 GCA_900314395.1 uncultured Prevotellaceae bacterium
CGGGCGTTTCTTTGATTGGTTTTGCCATAATTCGTTTCTCCTTTTTCTTTTGTGTTCCCGCTCTATAGATGCGGGATACACTGCAAATGTAACATTTTTTCTTCAAAGCATTGCAAATTTTATGCAAATTGGTTGATATACTGGATGATTCCTCTGCCGGGCAGAGTCTTGCGGATGACCGCTTCTTTCTGACCTCGGCATCAGGATGACGCTGATTCTGGGCAGGGACGCCCGCACCGAGGCGCGGAACGGCCGCGAGTCTGTGACTTGAGCGCCTTGGTGCGGAAGGAACAGTCTCGCAGTGGAGCTGCCATAAGTGGAGTTCGTAGGGGCGCTCCGTGCCCCGGAGGACGGAACCAAAGCGAGTGAGCGCAGCTTTAGCGGAGCGAACTGGCTTTGACCGCTTTATACCTTATTCGTATGGACTTATCGGCGGAAATGGTTAAATTTGTGCATTATAATTTCGCGTATGAATATGGCAGATAAGAATGATTACATATTTCCCGGATGGGACTTTACTCCTTTGTACGACTATATTGACAAGTGCAAGGCTCTGTATAAAAATGTTCCGGAAGTGTATCAATATACAGATGTAGATGCGCTATTTAATGGGATTGTGCGACCGCAGGATGACGGCTCCGTTGATCTGTGTTTACGGAGCACCAATTGCCAGTACCTCAATGATGCCAATGAAGTACAGTACGGCAAAGACGTTGTAGATACTGCGGTTTTTGGTCATCTGAAAGAAGGAAGCGAGGTTTTCAGGAGCTTGGTTAATCTCGACCATATCTATCTTTCGAGTTTCTCAACAGAGGTCAATCACTTACCGATGTGGAGCATGTACGGAAGAGAAGGAAAAGGAATCGCACTTGGGTTCGACGTGCAGAGTATCCAGAATAGTAATCATCCATTATATCGCTGTATCTACGATTTCATCGAGTTTAGGTATGAAATACAGCAAGCAGTAATGGCTTCCAGAAAAAAGGAGAACACAGACGGGAACGACCCAATTGTATTCTCCCACTATATTTCTGTTCTTCACGAACTGATTAAGCACCATTGCTATGAGTATGAGCAGGAATACCGACTTATCGTAGATACTGATGCTCAACCAAAGTATAGAAACAGCAACGGTGTCCTTGTGCCGTATGTGGAGAATCATTTCCCGGCCAAGGCCCTCAGGACGATTATTGTCGGCCCTCGAAACGATTATGAATTGGTCGTAAAATCAATCAAGGACTGGCTCCAATCCATCGGGATGAATAGTGTCAACGTGGTGCCTTCGGGGCTGCCTTTCAGATAGGCTACTTCTTGAACAAATCAGGCCAGTCGAAATAGAGGGGAAGGTCTTCCCAGTCGATATCATCGGCAGAAATAAGGGGCTCTCCCTGGCCTTTCTTGACCGCGTTGATGCCTTCGACGATGGCGTGCTGGTGGGCTTCCATCATTTTGTCGAACAGGTCGGGGTAGTCGTAATCCATTGCCCAGAATGGGAGACCGGGATTATCTTGGATAAAGCGCTTGATGTCGGCAATTTCCTGAGAGGAGAGATCCAGGGAGAAACTTGCGGAGTATAATTCGTCGGTATCGAAGCGGAATGTGTAGGGAAAAGTGATTACCATTCGGGGCAAAGCTTATTATTGATTGATATACAGAAGGATAAACACTCCGGTTCGAGGGGAGCCGGAGTGCGAAAGTGTGATGGACCTACTGCTTGGAGAAGGTATCGGTCCAGGACGACCAGTCGCCCTTGTCAATATCAAACGTCTTCTGACCCCTAGTTGAGAGTAAAGACCCGTTGATACTGCCGGACTCAAGCTTGTAATAGGCATAAATCCAGCGATAGGTAAGGCCCGAGAAGGTGACAGAGTTGCCGGAGACCTTATAGGTGCCGGTGGTTTGACCGGAGTAGTAAACACCGTTGGGCTTGGCGAAGTAGCCAGTGACATCGGCGTCGGAGGTGAATTCGAGGACCATCAGGTAGTCGGAGTAGGAGGCGTACCACTTGGTGCCAACAAGCGGATTTGACTCCTTGGTGTCAGGAGTGGCCTTCTCGCAGGAGGTGAGGCTGAGGACGCCAATTACAATGGCGAAGACGAGTGAAAGAAATTTCCTCATAGAGAATGGAAAATTAGGGTTAAACATTGGTTAGTTATCGCTTTTCGTTGAAAAGCTCAGGGATGAAAGCAAGGCCGCAGAGGATGTAAATAAGGATAGACATAAGAGAAAAGGATTAAAGGTTACGTTTAGAAGAGAATCCGTTGATTGGAGTAGCAGACAGTTTCCGTATAGCCACGGCCGCCGTGCATAGGGACAGCAGTACACTGGATCTGATACCGATAGGGTTTGCCACTGGGAACAACGACAACAGAATCGCCACATTGCGTGAAATAGTATTTCCATCCCTGTTTGAACTTGGGAGCAAGCAGCTTTATAAGACCGTTCATGGTATATACCCTGGTGTCAGGAAGATTGTAGGAAGGCGAGAAATGAAGCAGTGCCATAAGCGATAAAACTGATTACGGCTGCAAAGGTAGGCTGTTTATATGCATTATATTTGCGCATTGAAGGATAATTGAGTATATTTGGGGGTTACTTCCGAAACACTATATGGACAAGAACCAATACGAGCGGTACAAGCAAATTGATCGTATTCTTAGGAGCGTTCCTGATGGCCTGCCATTGGATACGCTCCTGGAG
>OMVB01000087.1 GCA_900314395.1 uncultured Prevotellaceae bacterium
AAGACTCCGGGCTATGGCGAAAAATCGTTGAAGACAAGGTGGAGAAACTCCGTGCAGAAATTCTTCTGGGGTAAAACCTGCCACTTTTTAGCAAAACTGCCCAATTGTGGCAGTTTTTGTTCGTATATTTGTAGAACCAAAAGAATCCAATATGGCAAAGAACTATTTCGACAGGTACGTTTGGTTGATCGATGTCATCAACCGTCACGGGCATATCTCTTTCAAGGACATCAGCTACCTTTGGTCGCGTAGTCCGCTGAATACCGTCGGGGAGAATTACCTGCCCGAAAGGACCTTCCACAACCACAGAGAAGCCATTTTTGACACCTTTGGCATTGAGATCAAATGCGACCGGTCGCTGGGATATTACATCGCCAACAGCGATGATCTGGAAGCGGACGGCATTCGCCAATGGCTCCTGGAGTCCCTTTCGATGAACAACCTGCTCAACGAGACGAAGGATATGCGTGACCGCATTCTCTTCGAGAAGATTCCGTCCTCGCAGAAATGGCTCCCGGTCATCGTAAACGCAATGCGGGATGGCAAAGTCATCGAGATGACCTACCAGAGTTTCTGGAAGGATGAGCCTTGCACGTACAAGGCAAAGCCTTACTGCTTGAAACTATTCAAGCAACGCTGGTATATGCTGGCCAAGAGTGAGGGAAAGGATGAGCCTCGAATCTATGCTCTTGATGAAAGGATGATCAATGTGGTCCAGACTGACCAGGACTACAAACTGCCGGCGAAGTTCAATGCAGAGAAGTTCTTTGCTGAATACTTTGGCATCATTGTAGGCACCGATTGGGAGCCGCAGGAGGTTAAGATTCGGGTTGTCAATGACCAGGTGAAGTATTTTGACACCCTGCCTTTGCATGATTCACAGAGGAAAGTTCCCGAGGAATCCAACGACCAATACACCGTCTATCGGTATCACCTCGCACCAACTTTCGACTTCAAGCAGGAACTCCTCAGCCACGGTCCGGATGTCACTGTCCTTTCTCCCGCTGATTTCCGCGAGGAAATAATTGAAGATGTTAGGAACATGGCGGCGAATTACGGATTATGAGAGACTTCGCAGCCATAGATTTCGAAACAGCCAACGAGCAGCGTTGTAGTGTGTGCAGTGTGGGTGTGGTAATCGTGCGTGACGGCCAAATCGTGGATTCATTCTATAGCCTGATCCATCCGGAGCCGGAATACTATCAGTGGTTTTGCCAGCAGGTCCACGGTCTATCGGAGGAGGACACTGAGGATGCGCCAGTTTTCCCGTTTGTCTGGGAGAAAATTGCTCCTAAGATTGAAGGATTACCGCTTGTGGCCCACAACAGCCCCTTCGACGAAGGATGCATGAAAGAGGTGTTCCGTGTCTACCAGATGGACTATCCGGATTACGAGTTCTACGATACGCTGGCTGCATCCCGCCAACATTTCGGTTATAGTTTGCCGAATCACCAACTCCAGACAGTGGCGGCTGCGTGTGGCTACGATTTGACAAATCACCATCACGCATTAGCGGATGCGGAGGCCTGTGCGCACATTGCGCTCAAGATCTTATAGCGTTTGTATCGCTTGTATCGCTTGTATCGGGTGCGATACAGGCGATACAACTCGATACAGCCTACTTGGTTAATTCCTGGTACATCTTGAAGAGGCGGGCGACAACACCCTCTACATCACATCGCGAAATCGAACGTCAACTGCTGTGCCTGAGGTTGTCTTATACGACTCTTTGCGCGAGGTGCAGACACAATGTCGGCCATTGTATCATTAAGGCGTGTCATATCAAACGCTTGATATGCGCCCAGCAGACGTTCGGCCAATGATTCTTCAATCGCATTTACATCTGGCATCACAAGTTTGCGCAAATATTGGCTCTGCCAACGGGGATAGCCACCATTCATACAATTCGTAATGCTAAGAAGCTGGCTCTTGACATAATCCGACATCAGCATTGCGCTGAGTAGTTGGAGCTGGCGCAATGACCCTCCAGTGATGTAGTACAGGTTGTGCTGTGGATAAAACCTGCCATCATCGACAAAGATGAGTTGATTGCCGGAAATGTCCGGGAGCAGCACCTTAGGTGAATCTTTCAGCGCCGGAACAATCCGGTCAATGGTCTTGTACCACTTCCCCGGGTTCTTCTTGGCAATATGGCGTTTCTGTAAGGCCTCCCGATGAGAAATCAAGTAGGCTGCCGCCTGAGGATAATCGTCCAGGCTGATGAGTTCTCCGTTTGGTTTGTAAGGGTTCAGCAGGTATTGGCCAGACCACTGTAAGCGATTGCCGGACATATCCCGTGCATTCAAAGCCGGGAGAAGGAGTTCTTTCTCGACCTTTGACGGGAGATCCTTGGCAATAAAGATGGAATCGGCCCCCGTTGCCACCCCGATACCGACCAGAAAGCCCATTTCCTCGATGGTCACCAAGGTATCATCACTCTGCACGCGATTGAAGACACTGCTCCAGTCGGCTGAAACTGGTGCCGGAAGCAATCTCCCGACATCTTCTCCGAGTTCCGTAATGGAAGTAAGTTCTGAAAAAGTGAACGTAGAGCCAGGTCTTGCGTTGGAAATAAGTGTAATAGCCGGATAGGCCAGTACATCTTCTTGAAATGCATCGGGGGCTTTCTCCAAAGAGATAATAGACTCCAGACAGAAGGATTGGGCAATCCAACCGCGCAGTTTCTTTCCATATTCATTCTTGAGCCAGCGGTTGGAACAGATAAAGCAGTGACGTCCTCCAGGAGTCAAATGCTTCAATGTCTTCTCAAAGAACAGGATATAGAGGTCTGCCCTGTAGTGGAAGGTGTGGAACTGCTGCTTATAGTGGGAGAGAAGGTCGGCCGGTATCTGCTCATAGCGGATGTAGGGCGGATTGCCCACAACGATGTCGAAGCAGCGAATGTCAGCAGTCAGGAAATCCGCCTGAAGGATATTCCCGTCTAGAGGGAGCGAAAGGCCAAGTTCTTCTATCCGGCCGCGACACGAGGTAATCTTCTCCTCGTCAATGTCGTAGGCGAAAACATTGCTCAAGAATGCCGTCTTGCAGTCAAAACCAAATCTCCGGGATGATTCCCATAGACGGCGTACAATCTCGATGACAAATTCCCCTTCTCCACAGGAAGGTTCAAGGATGCTTGTCTTGCTCAAATCCTTATCGGCCGTGTAGCCGACAATATCCAGCATATACGATACGACCTCCGGAGACGTGAATACATCCCCGTGCTGACCGCCGGAGCGGCGCAATCCGTATCTATTACCCCTGGAACTCATGGATATTGCCTATCAGATGACCGATAAATGAACGGAGGAACTTTTCGATAGAGGTGTCTTCTGAGACATCTTCATAATGGTTGGGGCCGCTGGTGCATATAAGAGCGGCCATGGAATAATGCCTTTCCAGAATGAGTTTCTGGCACAGAATCCGATAGCGGTCCAGATAGCTGGCCGTCTTGAATTCAGGGAGCACAGGATAATGTGGCTCGTTGTTGCGAACAGGATTCGTAGAACCTTCATCCTTTCCAACAACGGTGAGATAACCAATCCAAGGAGCCGCTTGTCCCGGGAACTGATTCTCACGGAACGCCGTCCAGAGGTCAACGGCAGAACCGATGGATTCTTCTGCGCGATTATTGAAGTTGTTACCGTAGGATCCTATCTGGGATTTCAGTTCAACGGCGGCAATCAGTTTCTTATTTGGGGCGATGATCAGAAAGTCCCAGTCTTTGGAGGAACGGAAGTATCCCGGCAGGTAAGCCTGGCTGGTATAGATACACTCTTCGGGGACACCCTGCTCAATAGCAAGCGTCTTCAGTAAGTCTGCAAAAGCGTCCAACTGCTTGCCTCCAACGACGGCTCCACGGTTGGAGGGATCGCCGCTGGCGGTGAGTTGTTTTTGTTTGGTCTCCCAGAAGGACTTGATGGCGGCCTTGATGAGAGCGTTGTGGTCGTTCTTTTTCATAACCTTATCATTGGCCATTTACAAAGATATGAAATTTCGTGCAATAAGCAATCAAGAATCTGCTACTTCCTTCCTTTTTTTAAGCCGATTATTTGCATATTTTTTGTGAAATCACTTTATTTACAAGTGAAAACACAATAAATATGCATTTTTTACATTATGTGGCGCCGGAGGTGGATGTTATCCGCATTTCTCCATGGCAGAATATCCTCGTTTTAAGCGGTTACGGTAACGACGGTGATCCGGGAAAAGGTTTCGATGACGACGACATCATCGACATCCCTGACTTCGAGAGTTTCATATAATTCCAGGCCTTATGAAAAAGAATTTATACAGATTATTGGGGCTTGGTCTTGCCGCAGCGGCAACTCTGGCCTGCTCCCGCGAAGATGACATCGTCACCGATAACGATAACGCCACCGCCACGTTCCAGATGGTGGTTTCCGCCGATGACACATCGACAAAAACAGTAATTTCCCAGGACGGTGAGCACTACAATGTACTGTGGCAGGCCGGGGACAGGCTGGCCGCCTTGCAGAAAATAAACGACGTCTATTCCGTTGTCAATTCTTCACCGCTGGCAAGCGGAGGGGCAAGCGCACAGTTCGCTTTCAGTATTTCCGGTCCCGACAACGGCAGCTACGAACACACATTCATATATCCGGCATCGGCCCTTTCAAAACAGGAAGAGAAGTACCTTGTTTCCCTGCCGGCTTCGCAGACTTTTGCCGCGGACAGTTTTGATCCCGCTGCCGATGTCCTTGTTTCACAGCACGTCCAGACGGCGGTGAAACCCACATCCGTCCAGGCCAGATTCGCCCGCCTTGGCGGTACTGCCAGGATGGTTATCAAGGCCCCGTCCACAACAGAAGTCATAAGAAAGATAATTTTCTCTACCACAGAGACCGATATCGCCGGTTCTTATGAACTGAACAGCGGCACTTGGGCGCTTTCCGACGGCATCGAACCGGGCACCGGAGTCAAATCTCTTACCCTTACTCCGGAAAGTTCAACTGTTTTCACCGGAGAGGTGGTGGTTTGGTTCCGTCTGGCAGAGGTTACGCTTACCGACAACTTCACCGTAAGCGTAACCACAGACAAAAAAACCTACACCAAGACAATGTATCTGTCCGACCTTGGCCGCACACTGCCTTTCCTGAGCAGCAAGCTTACCAGGTTCGGAATCGACATGACGGATACTTCCGGCGTAACGGGAGTTGACAACATCCGGACCGATGTCATTGATTCCGGTTTTACCGGAGTGAATGCCGATGCCTACACGGATTGGAATAATAAAGCCGGGTCTTCTTCAACCGCCGTTTATGCAGGACGGTCCTCAACAAGAACCTCCGGAGAAATCGGACTTCGCATATCCGGAGGCAACGAGGGCATTGTTTCCACCACTTCAGGCGGTAAAGTAAAGTCTGTAACGATTACAATAAGGCAGCACACCCAGGCCAGAAGCATAGAAGTTTATGCTAAAAATACCGCTTACAGTGGCCCCCAAGACGTTTGGAAGAGCGAAACAAGAGGCATGCTGATTGGTTCTGTCAGCGCATCCGCCACTCAGGATGTCACAGAAACCGTAAACTTTGATTCTGATTACTTTTTTGTTGGGATTAAAGCTACAGGAGGAGCTGTCAACGTTCCTCAAATCAGTATTTCATGGGAAGGAGCCCCGCTTCCGGAGGTATCGACCGGAGATGCAACAGCTGTTAACTACGCCGGAGCAACGCTGGGCGGAAGCTTCTCCAACGCCACCGGAGGCATCTACGAGGCCGGTTTCTACTGGGATACTTCATCAGACGATTTGGCCGCATTGGCACACCCGGCACAGGTTATTACCACGGACGGCACCCACGACACAAGCGGCAGTTTCTCCTGCGACCTGGGCAGCCTGAACGAGCTTACCACCTATTATTACAGGGCTTACATTCTCTGGCTGAACACAGAGACCAACACTTATGAAGAGTTCCTTGGCGATATCCGTTCATTCCAGACAATAGCCCGTGACTACACTACCGCCGGCTGGCTGGAGCTGCCGTCATATACCACAGAGGGGATGGCCGGCACTACGACATCGACTCTCAGCGACCTGTACCGCGTTACACACAAGGCAGAGATGGGCGGGACAGAGCAGCGCAACTATACCCTTCTTTACGACCCTGAGATGCTTGCCTCCTACTGGGTGGCTTATCCCATTTGCAGCGACCATCTTGCAAGCGGACGTGACGACCAATGGGGTTTATATGACCCTAAAGTCCCCGCAGGGAAGCAGGTTAACATGTCAAGAGGATATGGCGTTAACGTTTATGACGAGCATGGTAACCAGACCAACTATTACGCCCGCGGACACCAGATTCCCAACGCCGACCGCAACGGCGTAGAAGCCATGCAACTGCAGACCTACTACCCCACAAACATCACCCCTCAGCTGCAGAACGGCTTTAACGGAGGTATTTGGGTGGATTTGGAAGGCGCGGTGCGCTCTGCCGTACACGATGGCGATACAGTTTATGTGGTGACCGGTGCCGCCTTCCGCAAAAATGGCGGCTCAGAGGAAATAAAGACCATCACAAATACATACAGCGAGACAACGCCGGTACCAAATTACTACTGGAAAGTTCTCCTTAAAGTAAAATGGAACGGCAGCAACGTAAATGGCGCCTGCGCCGTAGGTTTCTGGCTTGAGCACAGGGACGACCTGCGTACCAGCACATCCGCTTACCAGGATTATGCCACCACGGTAGACCAGATTGAGCAGTGGACGGGCTTCGACTTCTTTGCAAACCTGCCCCCGGAGCTTCAGGCTGCCTGCGAGAACAAGTCCGACTGGAACGCCTTCAAGAACTACTAGCTTAGTCCTCTATCTGGAAAAGATTCAGGAACCCCGTCATCATGAAAACGTTGCGGATGTCGGGGCAGATGCTGCGTACAATCACCTTTCCGCCCTTGGCGGCAGCGGCCTTCCTGAGTGTCAGGAATATCCTTAGTCCTGAGCTGGAAATGTACGTAAGTTCCTTACAGTCAAGGATTATGGTACCATCGGCCTTCTCCTGAAGGGGTTCAAGAGTGGCGGCGGCTTCCAAAGAAGCCGGGGTGTCCAGGCGGCCGATAAGCTTTGCAGTAGTTTCAGAGTCCTGGGTGTTGATAAGAATCTCCATATCTATAGATTTTTTGTCATCGAAAGAATATTTTTGCCGTCTTTGCGCTCGTAGGAGACGGTGTCCATTATGTTCTTGACCAGATAGATGCCCAATCCGCCCACCGGACGGTCCTCTGCGCCAAGGGTGATATCGGCATCCGGCTTGGCCGTAGGGTCAAAATGGCAGCCGCTGTCGGTTATTACAAAGGAAAGGGATTTTTCCCTTATAACCGCCTCGATGTCAACAAGGCCGTCCGTACCTTCCGGGTAAGCATACATGATAACGTTGGTCACGGCCTCTTCCAGGGCAAGATTCAGGCTAAGGCTAAGGCTGTGGTCCAGTTTTTTCTCTGCCGCTATCGTTTCTATGAATTCCGCGAGCTGGGGAATCTGCTGGATATCGTTGTGGATAAGAAGATGCCTATCTGTCTCCAGGGACTGCCGCTCATTCAGGTAATGGATAATGAGCATAGTGAGGTCGTCGCTCTGGGGCGCATCGCCAACAAAGGTGGCAACCGCCTTCTGCATTTCTTCCATGTGTTTTCTTGAGCCCTTGAGCCCTGTCAGGGCATCGAGCATCCTTTTTTCTCCAAACAACTCATGGACAGCGTTTTCCGCCTCTGTGAGACCGTCGGTATAAAGGAAAATGGCATCATCATATCTAAGATCGGCCTCCTGTTCCGTGAATACCATACCCGACATGATGCCAAGGGGAATGTTCGGTATAACCGGCAGCAGGTTCTTGCTGCTGTTAAGCAGTACCGGAGCGTTATGGCCGGCATTGCAGTAGCGAAGATGCCCGGAATCCATATCCAGCACGCCGCAGAAGAAGGTGACGAACATGCTGCTCTCATTCATGTCGGACATGCTTTCATTCATTGCCGTGACAATGCGGGCGGGACTGTTTTCATGTGCCGATACGGTCCTGAACAGGCTTCTGGTAACAGCCATTACCAAAGAAGCCGGAACGCCCTTGCCGCTTACGTCGCCTATACAGAAGAACAGTTTATTGTCGCGTAGATAGAAGTCATAAAGGTCTCCCCCCACCTCTTTTGCCGGAACGATGGAAGCATAAATGTCGATATCCTTGCGGTCCGGGTACGGAGGGAAGATTTTAGGCAGCATGGACATCTGGATGCCCCTGGCAATCTTAAGCTCTTCCTCTATCTTTTCCCTGCTGATGCTTATCGCCTCCATCTTCTTCTGCTGGCGGGCAAGCCTTTGGATTATCAGGATAAGGAGGATAAGTCCGGCAATCTGCAACAGGAGGACAAACATACTGACCTTTCTTGCATTGGCAAAAATCTCGTCCTCCGGGATTACAACGCTCATTTGCCATCCCGTGCTTTCTATAGGCGTGACGTAGCGGAGAACATCGGAAACGGCCAGCGTCTCTGCGGGGCAGGCCAGCATCTGGCCCTCGCGGCTGACAAGTGTGCTGTAGGCGTTTTTATACGGCTGAACGTCAATTATCATCTTCTGCAGCCAGGACAGTTCAACATCCACACCGAAAACTCCTATGAATTCTCCGTTTGAACTGTGTACCGGAACGGAATAAGTCACCACCATGGATTTTACTCCGTCCTTGTCAAAATAAGGCTCGCTCCAGTAGCCTTCTCCCGTCTCTGCCGCTACTTTATACCAGTCCGTATTGAAGTAATCGTGGTCCGCCGCTCCCACATTGTGCAGGTTGTACTGCCCGTCAATTCGCGAGAGCACTGGCTCGTACCACTTGCCTTCTGAAGGGAAAAAGCCCTCCCGGAAGGCTATGAAGCCGTTTACTATTATGGGATTGTTATCCATCATGACGCGGACCAGATCCATAAAACCGGCCACGTCCTTATCCCGGTCACTGTACGCCCAGGCCATTCCCTTGGTGTCCTTCTCTACCGTAAGGGAGGTGTTTTCAATTTTCAGGCGCGTTACCGTCATCTCGCTTTTTGCACGGCCCTCGGCCTCCTGCAACAGGCCTTTTCTGACAAAAAGGAACTGGACAAGGGAGGTAACCTCCAGCAAAACAGCGGCGACAAGGACCAGAATCAGGCCCTGACGTTTGATTAAATTCTTAGCCATAAACTATTTAAGTATCGTATCCAAAGCGGCACGGAACTCCGGCATCGGACAGTGTGTATCACGCTCGATAATCAAAGTTTTCAATCCCGCGAAGGGGCGTATCTCTTCTTCAATGGCGGCCAAAGGACGATCGGCACCAAAATACACAGGGGCAAACTGATGCCAAAACTCTATTGCCAGGGCCTTTGACATGTGGAAAGTTTCTTTAATAAAGTCCTCTCCGTCCAAACAGGTGCAAAGATATACCATTGCTACGTCAAAAAGGTGGTTTCCGTAGCAAAAATCTCCCAAATCGATGAAGTATTTCTTATCTCCCGCAAAAATGGCATTGCTGTACTGAAGGTCTCCGTGAACGGCGGTGTCCTCATCCGGAACATCGGCGATGAATTTTCCCAGTTTGTCTTTTTCTTCCTTTGTAAAGAACGGATTCTCCTCCAGAAGACGGTAATACCGGTCCTTTACATTTTCAAAAACGGTGGCGTCTACATGCGTCTGATGCAAGTCCAGGCACATTTTTGCAAACTCTTCCGCGAAAAAAGCCACCTTCTCCGGGTTGTCCGCCGTTGCTCTTGAATAAGATTTTTTTCCGATGATGCGGTGGAACCTGATTCCGTACCGGCCATCTTCAGTAACAACATATTCCCCGGGTTCCGGGGTGGGAATGCCTAAATCGTAAACCTTGCGGGCAAGAAGCATCTCGTCCAGGGGCTGCCGGATCTTTCCGGGGAAGTAAAGTTTAAGCATTACCGACGGGTCCGTCTTATGATCAAAACTTTCTCCGTTGGCACCACCACCGGAGAGTACATAATCGTCCAAAGAAATCCTAAGAGCTTCCATTATTTCTTAAATACTTGATTTATAAGTGTTTCCAACTCACGAAAAGCGAAGGTCCCTTCCAATTCGCGGAAGGCTTCCAGAAGGCTGCGGTAGCGCCATGCATGGTCTGACGGATCGCTGGCATGAAAAAGCGACCACAGGGCGTCGCCTTGAACCTCATAATCCCTGGCAATAGCCCTCATGTTGGAGAGCTTGTCTCCCATTGCAACAATTTTCACGTCCCTTGGGGCCGACGCCAACTTATTCAGAGCCAATTGCTTACGCTCCCGCCAGCTAAGACCGCTCTCCGTATCATCGGACTCTGCGGCTACAATTGAGGCGATGCGGTCCCCGAATTCCTCCCGTATCTGCTCCACGGTAACATCGGTATCCTCTACCGTATCGTGAAGGGCAGCAGCGGCCAGAAGTTCCTGGTCCGATGTCATCGTTGAAACTATTTCAACGGCTTCCATCGGATGGACTATATACGGGAAGCCCTTGCCGCGGCGCTCTGTTCCGGCATGGGCTTTGACGGCGAAGATTATCGCCCTGTCCAAAAGGTCTGTATTGAGTGGTGCGTTTCCCATATTACTGATTCATAAAAGGCAGGTCCTTTGCCTGTTCCAAGAGCATTTCCGCAATCATGTCATTACCCTCCGAGGCTCCGTTCAGGGTGTCGAAAATGAATCTGATTCCGGCTTTGCCTCCGCCGTTTTTAAGTACATATGCTATGCAAAGGTCCTGAGGGGCCAGTGAGGCCGATATTATATCCAAATCCGTAAGGCCAATCTGGTAACAGGCTATCTGGTAGGCGGCTTCTCCGTATTCTTTGATGAGTGTTTTAATATCGCCTAAAGTCTTGAATCCCAAGCCTTTGAATACTGCAAGATAGGGCATCAGGGATACCGGCTGAATCTCTGCCTGGTTCACAGCTGCAATCTTCCGGCTAAGACGGCTGAAGGGGTTCAGCTCAAGGTAACTGCGGAAGGTGTCTCCGTCAAGGGGAACCTCGCTCAGGTTGCCGGATGCTACAAGAGCCTGAACGCGGCGGCGGTAGTCCGTAAGCTCTGAGCGGATGCGGCTGAACTGCTCGTCCGCGAGCTCCAGCATGCCGGCCAGACGGTTAAGGTTCCTGAGGTATTCCTTAGGCACCTCTACGCCGCTTTTGTAGCCGGTATCGTGATTCATGTTCGCCCAGGCATGCTGCAGGACGGTTCTCATCTGAACCTCGAAGCGGATTTTGTTAAGCTCCGGATAGTTGGCATCGGCGTATAAAGACTCCGGTATGCGGCAGATATAATGAAGCGACAGGTAGCCGAAGCTGTCAATCTCATGGAGTTTCCGTTTGTCGACGGAGTTCTCCCAATCAATCTCAAACAGCCGTTCAATTACCGATGCCACCTTGTCCACATCGTCAATATAAAAAGTAATAACACGAAGGCCAAGGATATCGGTCAGGTCGAAGATGTCCTTGTATTTTGAGCCTTTGAGCTCAAGTTTGCCGGCAAGGGAGCTTTCCGTTTTAATACGGTGCTCAAGGGCACAGACTATTATTCCGGACTCGTCAAAAAACTCGCGGATTTTACCGGGGACAAACTGCTCCATCTTCTCCAAAGTGGGAAGAAACGAGCGGTACTGGTCCATTATTGACTCGCTGTGTGGGTCCAGGTTTACTTTTTTACCCATCGATAATTCTTTTAAAACAAACAAAGATAATAAAAATATTTTTGCTACCTTTATTGCACAAAATACTATTGGATAATTTTTTAAACTATGCTGCTGAATATCTACGAAGAAGCCAACCGCTGCCTGTTGTGCAAAGACGCTCCCTGCACCAAAGCCTGTAAAACAGGAGACCCCGCACGCGCTATCCGCGCCATACGATTCGATAACCACAAGCCGGCCCTGCGCTGGGTAAAAGAATGCAGTGACCGCGACCTGGAACTGGCGGAGCAGGCCTGCATCCACCCCGGAGGGCCAATCCGCATCAGGGAAGTGCTGCACAGCATAAGCCCGGACGATGTAGATGTGAGCCAGTCCCCGGACCTCCGGATTAAATTCTGCGGCATTCCCTGCGAGAATCCTTTCTTCCTGGCTTCGTCGGCGGTATGCACCAACTACGAGATGGTGGCCCGTGCCTTCGATGCCGGTTGGGCGGGAGTATTCTACAAGACTATCTGCCTCCAGGAAATCCGGGAGGTGTCGCCCCGTTTTGACGCCAAGCACAGCAATGGCGTTCACGGCGATTTCTATGGCTTCCGAAACATGGAGCAGCTGAGCGAGAACCCCGTAGAGATGGACTTTGACATCCTGCACAGGCTTAAGCAGGACTACCCCGCCAAGGTTGTCGTTGCCTCCATTATGGGGCAGACAGAGGAAGAGTGGGTCCGACTGGCAAAGATGGCAGAAGATGCCGGCTGCGACGCAGTGGAACTGAACTTCTCATGCCCCCAGATGAAGCATAAGGGTATGGGCAGCGATGTAGGCCAAAGCCCGGAACTGGTTAAGGCTTATACCGCCTGTGTCAAGAACAGTGTGAAGATTCCAGTCATTCCCAAGATGACACCAAATATAACACATATCGCAGAGCCCGCCGCCGCATGCGTAGAAGCCGGTGCCGACGCTATATCGGCCATCAACACCATCAAGTCCGTGACGATGACGGCAGAGGCCGAGGTCGCCGGGCAGCGCACAGTCTCCGGCTATTCCGGCCGCGCCGTGCGGCCTATCGCCCTGCGCCATGTCCTGGAGCTGGCGCAGGCGCTTCCGCACACAGAGCTCAGCGGCATCGGCGGCATTGAGACATGGCGCGACGCCCTGGAATTCATTCAGCTGGGCTGCAATAACGTACAGGTTTGTACTGCAGTGATGCAGTACGGATACCGCATCATCGACGATCTTATTATAGGACTCGGGCGTTACATGGCCAAGCGCGGCATCTCACAGTTGCAGCAATTGGTTGGCGAGCAGCTGCCCAAGTTCCTGAAGCCGGACAATCTGGACCGCGAGACCATCGTTTACCCTATGATTGACCGCAACCTGTGTATCGGATGCGGACGCTGTTACGTTTCCTGCATGGACGGCGGCCATCAGGCCATCGACTTCGACCTGGAAACCCGCAGCCCCCGCATCATCGGCACAAAGTGCGTAGGTTGCCATCTTTGCCGCATAGTCTGCCCCACCGGGGCCATCGGCACCAGCAAAAGAGTCAATATACGCCGCCAGTGACAGGATTCAGAAAACAAAAAAATCGCCACAGACAAAGTCTGCGGCGATTTGTTTTGTGGAGGTAGTCGGATTCGAACCGGCGACCCCCTGCTTGCAAAGCAGGTGCTCTACCAGCTGAGCTATACCCCCGAATGCTGGTTTTTGGTAGGCCCTGGCAGAGTTGAACTGCCGACCTCTACATTATCAGTGTAGCGCTCTAACCAACTGAGCTAAGAGCCTGTATAATAATGAAAGACCTGTACAAGAGGCAATGTGCCTCACTACGACCTTGAACATCAACTCACTCTCCATCGAACTCGGCTCCAAAAAGGAGGTGTTCCAGCCACACCTTCCGGTACGGCTACCTTGTTACGACTT
>OMVB01000089.1 GCA_900314395.1 uncultured Prevotellaceae bacterium
GTCTTTTCCTTAGAGCTATAAGCCCCTTATAGTAATCTATCAGATCCTTGTGAGCATATAGCTGATCCCAGTGAATGGCATTTTCCTCTATAGCGGCATTGTAGGAATTCTCATCGCCATTCTTGGTCCTTGCTCCCTCCTCACCGAGGAAGAAGAACGGACGGCCTGGTGTCATAAGATATATGGCAGCTGCAAGCCTGTTCTCAGAAAGTCTCTTCTCCTCGGAATCTCCGACCGGATGAAGGCCATTTACCCGTGAGAGCTTGTCCCACAGGGTCAGATTGTCATGACAGGATACGAAGGTTATGCTCTGAGAAGGATTTGAGATTATACCGTCTCCACCCAGGCATGAAAGGATTCCCTTCTTTAGGGCCTGATGGTCCCTGGTACCCTCGACAAAGCCAGGATCATCAGGCTCGAATGCCTTGCCTGTTATGGCATCGCGAAGATTATCGTTGAAATATCCTATCGAGGTATCAAGCCTTGTGAAATGATCCTTATCAGACATCACGACATCGCCTGACGGATATGTTTTCATATTCCAAGCCTCGCCATAGACTATCTTTTCATCCTTGCCGAATTCCTCGTCTAGATTTCTCTTGATATCGTTCATAAGGCCTGTGTCGAGAAGGCTCATTATATCGAAGCGGAAGCCATCCAGATGATACTCCCTGGCCCAGTAGGTGACACAGTCTGTAATGAACTTATGAGTCATAGGCATCTCTGTGGCCACATCGTTGCCGCAGAAGGATCCCTCGGAGAGGCTTCCGTCATCCTTAAGCCTGTAATGGTACCATGGAGCCGTCCTCTGCAGAGGTGTATCGATACCATAGGTATGGTTGAAAACGACATCCATTATGACTCTGAATCCGGCCTTGTGAAGGGCCATCACGGCTTCCTTGAGCTCTCTTACCCTTACCTCGCCCCTGTAAGGATCGCTTGATAAGCCTCCCTCCGGAGAGAAATAGTTTCTCGGATCATAGCCCCAGTTGTACGGCTCACCATTTTCGCTTCCCTTCAGATGGTTGGCAAAGGCAGCCGCCTCATCAACGCTGGCATAGTCATAGATTGGCAGAAGCTGAATGTGTGTAACTCCAAGCTCCTTAAGATATGTAAGTCCTGTCGGCTTATCTCCAAGAGATGTATGCTGGCTTGTAAAGGCAAGGAACCTTCCTCTCTGCTCCTCAGGGAAGCCTCCTGACTTATCCCAGGAGAAGTCCTTTACATGGGTCTCGCAGATCACTGTCTCAGGAGTCTTAGCCGGAGGTCTGTCCTCTGTCCAGCCGTCAGGATCCGTTGTAGAAAGGTCAAGTATCTGGCCCCTCTGCCCATTTACTCCGCAGGAGACAGCATAAGGATCGACAGTGACTACTGTTCCGTCTTCATGCTTTATCAGATAATCATAGTATTTTCCTGATAGATTCTTCTTGCTGTTTATGGAAAAGACTCCGTTCTTTCCATAGATCATATTGTAATCGGATGAAGGGCAATCATCCTCTGTACCGTCCTCCTCCTTAGAGCCATGCTCAAACAGCCTCAAATGCACTTCCTGGGCCATTGGACTCCAGAGGGCGAAATGAGTTCCCTCCTCATCTACCCAGGCTCCGAGCCGGCCGGAATAATCATATTTTGAAGAGAAGGAACTGCTTGTATAGAATTCCTTCCACTCAAGTGGTGTTCGACTCATCTAAACTTCCTTTATAAAAAAACAGGGACGCATGGGCGTCCCATAAATACTCTTATAATTCTGTCAGTCTCTGCTTTATCCGGTCAAGGACCTTAGCCGGAACTGTATCATCACGGTACAGGTCCGAAAAACAGCTCTCTGAATCCATCAGTGCTGTCACATCAAGCCATCCACCGTTACGGAATTCCTCATCAAATACTCCAAAAACCTGTCTGTCAGACAGAAGCTTCTTCAGAGGAATATCATCATACTGCATCTAATCGATCTCCCATCAGACTCTCTTCAGATACTCTCCTGTACGGGTATCGATCTGAAGCTTATCCCCTGTATTTACAAAAAGAGGAACCTGGATCTCAGCGCCTGTCTCTAATGTAGCCGGCTTTGTAGCTCCGGTTGCAGTATTGCCCTTAAGGCCTGGCTCAGTATCAGTAACCTCAAGCTCAACAAAAAGAGGAGGCTCAACTGCGAATACATCCCCATTATGTGAGCAGATCTTTACCATTTCGTTTTCTTTTACGAACTTTAAAGAATCTCCGATCTCCTCCTTAGGAAGAGAGATCTGATCATATGACTCAGTATCCATGAAATAGTAGAGATCGCCATCATTATACAGATACTGCATATCTCTTCTATCGATATGTGCCTGCGGAAATTTCTCTGTCGGACGGAAAGTGGTCTCTACTACTCCTCCGTTCTTGATATCCTTAAGCTTGGTGCGGACGAATGCTGCGCCCTTTCCTGGCTTAACATGCTGGAACTCGAGTATCTGATAAACTCCGTTATCATACTCGATCGTGATGCCGTTTTTGAAATCGCCGGCTGTTACCATATCTGAACCTCCTTGATTCTTTTCAAAATTTACTGAAATATTTTACACTATTGCATCTGTAATTGCAAGCTTATTTCTCTTTCATCATTTTCTTCAGTTCATT
Source organism: uncultured Prevotellaceae bacterium (assembly GCA_900314395.1). Taxonomy (GTDB): domain Bacteria; phylum Bacteroidota; class Bacteroidia; order Bacteroidales; family UBA932; genus Cryptobacteroides. Next base: position 2,620 of record OMVB01000089.1, read on the forward strand.
CATGAATTAATTCACGTCCTTGAACTCCCTGTACACTGATGCAAATCTGACATAAGCAACCGGATCCACATCCACCAGCTTGTCCATCACGATCTCTCCTATGACCGAGCTGGGTATCTCCCGCTCTTCCCTGGCAAAGATATCCTTCTCGACCTCATTTACGATCTTCGTGATCTCCATGGCTGATACAGGTCTCTTATGGCAGGCAACGAGAATTCCCTTCTCAATCTTCCTTCTGTCATACTGCTCACGGCCCATATCCTTCTTGATCACGATAAGAGGGATTGTCTCTACCTTCTCATATGTCGTGAACCTCTTATTGCAGTCATC
>OMVB01000004.1 GCA_900314395.1 uncultured Prevotellaceae bacterium
ATAGGAGGGATTAGCTTCTCTTCCTTGAGAGAATCCATAATCTTCTCAACAATCTTCCTAAGTGGATTGAATAGATCCTGTGCGTTTATAGCAATGCTGTCATCGTTATACTCGAAAAGCAAACCATTAATGAGAATATCACATGCGTCTGGAATCTGTTCAGCGGCGGCAAATTCCTTCTCATAACGGTTCCTGATCTTAAATTCTGGAGTTTTAATAAGTTCAATCTCTGCGATCAGTGCATCAAGAACCTTTCCTGTGGTATGCCTCCTTTTGTCGAAAAGAAGCTTGTGTTCTTCAAAGTAACGCAATTCATGACCTGCTTTGCACCACTCCTTGAGTTCGTCCAACTTTCTGGCGGTATATAGAGCAAACGGAATTTTAGCACCTTTCTTCCCGTACGTCTTGAGAAGATTATGGACGCAATACTGCAAACCGGAGATGTCATGTTCATCTTCGGGATCATCGCCATCGACGCTGAAATTGGCATCAATGATAACCGCATCTACAAAGTTGAGGTTTTCCTTGATGCGTTCCTCAAGTTCCTCGGCGTTTGTCGCTGTGGCTATAATCTTTACACCCTTGCTCTCGAGAGTATCGGCAAGTGATTCATATGAGGCATCGTAAATGCCAGTATCGTCATCGGCCCAGATGATGTTATACATAGTCTTCAGAATAATACGTTAAACTAAAGTCAGAAATAGTAGAGGCGGCTACAGGAAGTAATACATCCAGTATGAACGGCCACTCCTTATCCGTTCGCAATGAAAGGATTCCATTGAGACGGTTTGTGATATTATAGACGTGATTCCCACCCAACCCGCTACGTCCGGTTTTGGCATTGTACCTACGGCGCGTAATGTAATCATGAATTGTAAAGCTGGGAGCAATAGGCGCTCCATTATTCATGAACGAAATCTGAACATACCGACCTTCGTTGAAAATAACAGGAGACACTCGTATGCGCACTTCGTTACCACCCTCAACCTTGAAAGAGCCTTTATTGAAACTATGGCGCCAGGCGTTTTCCAAAACAGTGTCAAATAGCACCATCAACATGTCAGGATCTGCGTCAACTGAAATATCGGATTGGGTGTTATCCTCTAACACGATGTCATATGTCTCTGTGCGTCCAAAGTTCTTGCACGCTTCGAGGTATTTGCTGACAAATGACGAGATGTTCAGCTCCTCATTGAAGAACTCTGCCTTAGACAAGTCCCCGCCAGTAATATTTACTATACGCTGGATGTACTGGCTCACATCAACAAGAGCCTTTACCCGAGCATAGTACTTATCGGTCCCCTGCTTTTGCATGGACAAAGACTCAATGATATCGTTTTGCCGCTTTATCGGAAATCCGAGCATATGCCCCAAATCCGATGTCGCACGGGAAAAACCACGACGGGCATCTTCGGCGTCACGCTCCTGGCGATACATCTCGTCTTCCTCATCAAGACGGCGCTTTACGTCTTCCTCCTGAACACGCAGGTCACCCAACTGAATTCTAAGGGTCTCGACAGTTCTGAAAAGCGACTTACTGCGTGCAGCACATATCTCGGAGAAAATAGCCGACAAGTCCTTATCCTTCAGGAAATATAAGGCAATATAAGGATAGGTCGTTAAGTCCTCGTTTACAGAGAACACAAAGAAGTCCTGCTGGGCATAGAAGTCTTCTTCCGAATTATGGAAATAAAGCTTAATACCGCCCTTAAGGAAGTAGGCGATTAATTTTTTGCCAGAATACTGCCGACAATACTTTATGACCCTCTTAGGTAAAGGCCTGTTTTCAGGATGTAAAATGGTATAAAGATTATCGGATAGATCTTCTCTACTTATCAACTTCTCTGATTGGCCTGTATGATTAACAGCAATGCCCGGGTCATAAGTAATGAGTGAACCGAATCTGACAATATCATTGCCGTCAACGTTCTCAAGGTTCGAGTTAAGGTATAAGGTGGAGACCAAGACAAAACCTTGCTCTTTCAGTTCTTCATATCTGACCTCCTTTACATATTCGGCGTCGTTGGTGTCAATGACATTAAGAATATGGTCAGCATCAAGGATGACTTCCTGGTTGCTGAATTTCCGGCAAAGCGTTTCCGCATTGACGAAACGCACAGTATCCCGTTTGCTATCGAGCGAAAGGACGATAATGGATGTCTTAATAGCAGTGTTATTAAAAACCCCTGAAGGTAATTCAATAACTGTATCAAGATAGCCATGCATACATAGCCTCTTCATCATACTATTACCCGAGGGGGAATAGCAGTACGGACGCGGAACAACAGTAATAGCCTTTTTTACCGTGGGGCCGGACATCATCACCTGATTAAAAAAGAAATCTTCGCCAGATTTTACATCAGATGAAAGGAACGGAATATACTCGCTATATTTATATGAAAGCTTA
>OMVB01000091.1 GCA_900314395.1 uncultured Prevotellaceae bacterium
CAAAGACAAATCATTAATACATTGATGCAGGAAAATTGAAGAATTATTTATATATTTGTTCCAAGATGAATAATAGACATATTTAATAACGAAAACAGGCAGCAAAGCAGTTCGTTCTGGAATGGTCCAAGAAAGGCTACGAGAAAGGAGATACCCAGCGATCCCGGCAGTCCTTTCGTCATACTGTTCTAGATGTTGCGACTTCAGTGAAATGTCATGAGTACTATGATAAAAGGACCAACAACGACAAAACATGCTACCACTCAAAAGGATAGCCTTCCTTGGGAACAATGAGTAAATGAACATCAAATAACAGTATATGCTAACTCCTATAATAATTGTCCTTTCTATAACCCTTGGGTGTTTTGTAATATATGATCTTTACGAGATTATAAAGAAGCATAATAGGCAGGTTGAAGAACAAGAGAAAATAAAAGAGGCGGAACAGAAAGTTGCTAAGGAAAAAGCCGAGGCAGAACGTAAAGCTCAGCAAGAGAAGGTTGAAGCTGATTTTGCCTTGGCATACAATGCTCTGGTGGATAAATATGGCGACGTTACCACATCTGTCCAATTAGGGATTGAACCAAAAGACATTTCAAGTTGGATATACGTGTTTGAAAAAGGTAAAATGCTTAGCCTTAGAGGTCGATTGCTTCCATTTGAAAAAGTTTTGGCCTTCAGCCTAAATGATGATTCAGAAACTGTCTTGCATAACGAAACTACTTATTCAAGCGAGACAAAAACAAGTACTGGGAGTATGCTGGGTAGGGCTGTAGTTGGTGGTGTTCTTTTAGGTGGCGTTGGAGCACTGGCAGGAGCGACTACTGCCAAGAAAGAAACCGTAACATCACCAACCGGTACTCAGACTTCAAAGGTAAGGCATAAATATACCTTATACATTAATTTGGATGATTTTACGAACCCTATTGAAGAGATAAAACTCGGGTCTGACACAAAACGGGCTCAAACGATTGCCAATATCTTTAATATTATTGTTCAGCGGAATAGTAAATAATTGATACTATGCGACATAAGAATATAATAATAGTCCTGTCTTTGATTATCCTTGTTTTAGTGGCTTTACAGTCAAAAATTAACCGCAAGGAGAATACTACTTATCCACTACAAATAAATGCTTCAGAAATCTCTTATATAACGGATTGCAGGAATCACCCAAAAGTTAAGTTTGCATCCAGTGATAAGGAACAGAATCACTGTGATAACCCTCTATTCTTTCTGAATGCAGGTCTTAAACTCTCAATAAGCAAGGGTGAGTTAAACAAGACCAGTGATAATAATTACCTGATTACAGTTGATAGTACAACAATATCATGCAATATCGAGTATCATTATAAAGAAGATGATTCACTCGGCACGGTTTATATTCAGTCAAATAGTGAAGGCATAGAAAACGTAGAAAAGTATTTGGTCGAATTCTTTGGAGAACGAAGAATAGATATTTTAGGCGGTTTAGAACAAACTCACTTTTGGTTTTTCCCATCATACTATGTTTGGATATCTACAATGGATTTCACGACCGAAAAAGACTTGTTGAAGATAACCATATCTACATATGACAGTTACTCGTTTATAAAACTAACGGAACTACCTAAATATGGAGATTATTCATTGTTGAGGAGTCCGTCAAATTTCAATACATCTTCAAGCTCCAGTTCATACTCAAAGACATACAAATACGGAGACTCAGATATTTATCAAGGCAGTTCCAAGCAAGCAGAAGACCTGGCAGCAATAGATGCATATTTCGGTTATTGACGATAAATTAATCATGATGGAATAATTATTATTGATTATCAGGTCCTTTAAAAATAAAGACGGAAATAGGTTGAGGCATGTATCCTTGCAACAAACCGCTTTAAATGCTATATTTGTAGGCAATCGGAGCATCATACATTTTATAACGCTAGTATTCAGCCGTTTACATGCGTATTCTCCATCAATTTTAGAGGATAACGCAATTATTTGGCGCTTTTTTAGCACATTGGGCATCTTCGTTTTTCGCTCCATCGGCACCAGCCCGACCAAAGACAAATCATTAATACATTGATGCAGGAAAATTTTTGCTCTGCCATATCATATTACTACAGACACTTTCGCAATAAAAGATATACCGTTTTGTTTCCTATGCTACAATAGAAAAGATAGAGGAAGAAGCTCACAAACTTATCAAAGTCAAGGCGCACAAGCGCAACAGCAATGGCAAGGTCGTGAGAGTCCGCGCAGCCGCAGCAGCGAGTGAGGCCTGTGAAGGCCAATGGCAGGAAGAAGGAGACTAGACCTGCGAAAAAGAGCGGGCCCAACCCGCTCGCTTGACCGTCCAACTCCTGTGTCTAGACACGCCTTTTACTGTTCTTCAATCTCTTTTGGAGATTCCGGAGCATTAAGAGTCTTTGCGTTCTCCGAAGAGATAATGCTTCTGCCCAGTTGGTCTTCCAATGCTTCGCGGGCAACTTTGGCAACTCCACCTCCCCTTCGGGCGATATTAATGCTATGGGCGATTGTTGCAGGATCTTCATTCTGCGAAATCTCCCTTGTTGCCACCTCTGCCAAGGTGGTCAGGGCACTTTCCGTATCGGTCATATTGTCCCTTAGGTTTTCCTTTTTTAAGCCCTTGAGATGCTTATACTCCTTTGCCGTCATGCCTGACCAGACTTCATAAATGGCATTGGTTAGGATTGCATATTGCTTTTCTTTCACGCCGACGCGTTTCCACTCATCAGTAAGTTTTTTGCGCTCCTTTTTGCCCTGAAGGCGTTGATTAATCCACTCCTCTGAGTATCCTTTTCGCCGATACATATCGATGGCCCGGTCGATGGATATCTCCGGATCTATTATTTCATCAATCCGCTCGCTTGCAACTCGCGCAATCCATAATTTTATGGGCTCAACTTTAGGCGAAGGTATTGACTGTACAAGACGGAACAACTGCTCTTGGTCAGCCACGTCAGTGGCGTACATCTTTCCATCTGAAGACTTCATTTTCAGTTGTCCGATTTTTTCGGACAACTCACTTCCTTCAGCTAGCAATTTCCTCTTTAGGTCGGACCAATACTTTCTAGGACGATCCGTCTCAACAAGCGCAGCAATGATATCAATAACGGAAAAGTACCATTTTTCCTCCGCATCGTTCCAAGCAGTTCTAATCTGCTTTTCTCCAAAAAGTTGTATCTGTTCCAAGTTCGACATAAGCCAGTATGTTGTTTCTACAAATTTACAAATTACTGTAGCCAGATGCAAGAAGAAAATGCTCGTAATTCAGCCCCGGGCACCAAATAGCCTCCTTGTTTGGGGAGGCTATTTTTATTCTGAGTTGGCCGAGTGGCGCCGCCTCGCAACAAGCAAGCTCGGCGGCTATTCAGTAACGCCGATGCGTTTTTGGAGCCAGGATAAGACCATTTGCTGTTCCTGGGGGGTACAGTAGTCAAGGGAATTGAAGCAGGCGAAAGGCTTGTCGGAAGCATCGAAGGACGCCAACTTACGCGCAACATAATCCTTGGCATTACGACGCTTAAAATACAACGTCATCTTATCCGCCGATACCAAATCAAGTTTACCCTTACGCGCAAGATCAATGTAGAACGGCTCCTGGGTCTGGAAGTGGAAAGGCTCGCGGAAGCGACCGGTGATATTGGTCTGAACCATATCATCCCTCTCCTTGGCCCAATTCTGGAACCAACTCTTAAGAAGCGGACGCGGCGTATGCCCAAGATTAATGAACCGCCAACCTCCGCCGTAATAGTCCAAGCCATTAATCATCAGGTCTTTAAAGCCGATGGTTTTATGTCCGTTGTGCTTGGGCTTAACAGCCCTCAGGAGCTTTCCGAACGCTGTGAGGAACCAAGAGCCAAAGCAAACCACACGGCCGTCCGGACGGAAGAAATCCTCCGGCTTCACCGGGGCAGTAAGCATGAAATCATCGTTAAAATAAAGGATATGCTCACTCATCTGGGGAATATTCCAGAACACAGCCTCTATAGCATTTGAATTGAAAACCGGCAGCGCATGCTCATAACCCTTGAAAATGACGCTATGGTCAATTATCTCTATGCGGCCGCTCTGCCCCGGGAAATTCTTCTCAATGAAAGGGCCCAGGCCAGGATCCTGACCATCGGTCATAATAAAAATCTTCCGGATAAAAGGGGCAAAACGCAGGATGGAAGCCACACAATACTTTATTTCGCCGATGCTCTTGTAACGCGTAGCCCCGGCAACATCGTCATTTCCGGCAGCAACACCTGTCATATATTTGCTTCTTTTTGCCTTGAGCACCGGATCATCGCCATCGACCCACGGCAACAATGCATCAATCTCCATCATTATACGATATTTTGGAATCGGTCTGGAATCCTGACAATAATCTTGGCCTCGAACATGGCGGGCTTGTTAAGGGCATAAGGAGGGCGCACAAGAGTCTGGCACCTGCGGGCAATCTTGGTCCACTTGTCAAAGTCCCTGGCCTTCTTGTCAGTTACAAGGCGGATGGTACGCGAACGTTTTTCCATATGCTTGCCCCAGCCCTGCGCCAGACGGTCCTTATCCTTGAAACGGTCCTCAAGGCGCTTCATGTCAAAGTAACCGAAATGGAAAAGATACAAGTCCTTGGCAATATGGAAGTTATGCCCTTTGATCCGATGGAAGCCGCTGCCCCACCTTAGAGGTTTTGCAAGGATGGAAGGCTTTGTATAGCGGGTACCAAGCTGTCCGTAATGACGCTGCTGGAGGAAAGGCTTGTCCTCTGTAATATCCGGTTCCTCCCCCAGCTTCTGGCCAAAATCTACGCCAAGGCCGGAGACAGAGCCCCGGATCTTAAGTGAAGAGAGATACTCCACAAGACCCAAGCCCAGCTTGGGATCCACCACAATGAACTCGTCGGCGTCTACGCCAATCACCAGATCGTATCCGCCGGCCAGCAGGTCCGCGGCCTTGCCTGACAGGAAACTGAGCCGGCCCTTTTCTGCCTCCACTACCTGAGAGCCAATCTTGGGCACCAGCTCTGCATAGGTGCCTTCGCAGAAAGGAGCAATCACCTGGTCCGTACCGTCAAAATAGATGTACAAGTTTTCCTTGCCAAGCTGGGCGCCGTAATACTCCACCCATTTGCGCAGATAAAAGTCGTCGTTGCGGACCATCGTAACGGCCGCTATCTTCTTATTTGCCATAACCAGAAATTTTTCTCATATAATCGGCCGTATGGCCGCTGCCATCGGACAGAAGCTGCCCCGGAGTGCCTTCAAACACAACCGTGCCGCCATCGGCACCGGCCTCAGGACCAAGATCGATAATCCAGTCGGCCCGTAAAATCACCTCCGGATTGTGCTCTACGACAATCAGGCTGTGCCCCTTGTCCAACAGGGCGTCAAAGGACTTGAGCAACTTCTCAATATCGTAAAAATGCAAGCCGGTGGTGGGCTCGTCAAAGAGGAACAGAATCTTTTTGCGGCCGCCAGCCTCTTCCATATTAAGGAACGATGCCAGCTTGATTCTCTGGCTCTCTCCGCCGGAAAGGGTACTGCTGCTCTGGCCAAGTTTTATGTATGAAAGACCTACGTCCATGAGCGGCTGGAGCTTCTTTGCGATGGTTTTTGCATCTTCCTCCGGCTGGCTGCCAAAAAAGCCGATGGCTTCCTCCACACTCATGTTAAGTATGTCGTCGATATTCTTCTCTTTATACCTCACCTCCAGGATATCCGGCTTAAAGCGGCGGCCGTCGCAGGCGTCGCAGACCATAGTGACATCGGCCATAAACTGCATCGGAATGCGGATAATTCCCTCTCCCTGGCACTCAGGGCAGCGTCCGCCCTCCTGGTTGAAGGAGAAGAAGGATGGGGTGTAACCGTTGATTTTGGCATACTGCTGGGCCGACAGCAGCTTCCTGATGTCGTCGTACACCTTAAGATACGTGACGGCGTTTGAACGGGAGCTGCGGCCTATGGGATTCTGATCTACATATTCCACCCTCGAAATGCGGTCTACATTGCCGGACAGCTGACGGAAAACGCCCGGGAGCGGCCCTGTCTCGCTGATCCTGCGTTGCAGCGCCGGGTAAAGGATATCCCCAACGAGGGACGATTTTCCACTGCCGCTGACACCTGTTACCACAGTAAGCGTCCCCAGCGGGAAGGCAACGTCCACGTCTTTGAGGTTGTGTTCCATTGCGCCCTCTACCTTGATGGAATAGGTCCAGGGGCGGGTTTCGCGATCCGGGATACGCCGCTCGCCGGCCAGGTATTTAAGGGTGAGACTGTCTGCCGACTTTATCTTTGAACCCTTTGGCGGCAACTGCCCCTTGAAAACGACCTCTCCCCCGCCTACGCCCGCCTTGGGGCCCAGGTCTATCAGGAGGTCCGCCGCACGCATTATTTCCTCGTCGTGCTCTACCACTATAACAGTATTGCCGATGTCCCTGAGGTGCTTCAGGACGCCAATAAGGCGTTCCGTATCCCTTGGGTGCAGGCCGATCGACGGTTCATCCAGGATATACATTGAGCCCACCAGGGAGCTGCCCAGCGCTGTTACAAGGTTAACTCTCTGGCTTTCACCGCCTGAGAGGCTGTTGCTGGCGCGGTCCAGGGTAAGGTAGTCCAGTCCTACGTCAGAGATATACTGGAGCCGGGATGTCACTTCCTCCATGGCTTTGCCGGCGATGGAACGCTCGCTGGCGGAAAGGTCCACCGTCTTGAAGAAATCCAGCAGCTGCGCAACATTCATTGCCAGCAGCTCGCTGATGTTCTTCCCGCCGATTTTCACATAGGAAGCATCCTTCCTGAGCCTTGTTCCGCCGCACTCCGTACAGGTTGTCCTGCCGCTGAAGCGGTTGAGCATGAACTTATACTGAATCTTGAAGCGGTTGGCCTCTACCCAGTCGAAGAACTCACGTATGCCTATGATGGATTTATCGTCCCCCTCTACGCTGTGGCCGTTCCAGAGAGTATCTTTTTCCTTTTCCGACAGCTGGCAGTAAGGAGTGAAAACAGAGATTCCATAGCGTCCCGCCACCTCTACCAGATGGTCTTTGAACCATCCCATCTTTTCTCCGCGCCAGCATGCTATTGCACCGTCATACAGGGTTTTTGATTTGTCCGGGACGACCAGATCTTCACTTATGCCGATGATTTTTCCCAAGCCGCCGCAGACCGGGCAGGCACCCAGCGGGCTGTTGAAACTGAACATATATTCATCGGGCTCCTTGAAGGTCATTCCGTCCATTTCAAAGGCAGTGGAGAACCGCTCAGGACGGGCATCGTCCGCTGTTACGTACAGCACGCCCTTCCCCATTGAAAAACAAGTGCTTATGGAAGAGTGGAGGCGGGTTTCCAGGTCTTTGTCCGCACCTTCTTCCGCGGCTTTGAAGCGGTCTACAAGCAGGTAGGCCTCCTCCGGAAAGGAGCCGCCGGAAGAGCGCTGCAGCACATCGTCGATTCGCTCCGGCTTGCCGGTCCAGAGGCGGTTATAGCCCTCTTCCTTCAATGATAGCAGCAGCTCGGTCTTGTCTTCCCGGGTGTTCCAGGCGACATCGGCAAGAAGATAAAGGGTTTCCCCGGCCCTGGAATAAATGTAAGACAGGACGTCGTTTTCCGAATGAGCCTTCACTTCCCTGCCGCTTATGGGGGAATATGTACGGCCGATGCGGGCAAAGATAAGTCTCAGATAATCATATATTTCCGTTGTGGTGGCAACGGTAGACCGGGGATTGCGTATATTAACTTTCTGCTCTATTGCGATGGCAGGGGGTACGCCGTCTATTACCTCTACGTCCGGCTTGCTCATCCTGCCAAGAAACTGGCGGGCATAAGAAGAAAGGCTCTCTGCAAAACGCCTCTGGCCCTCTGCAAAAAGGGTGTCGAAGGCAAGCGAAGACTTGCCGGAACCGGAAATGCCTGTAATTACAACCAGCTTACCTCTTGGAATCTCCAGAGATATGTTTTTAAGGTTGTTTACGTTCGCTCCTTTAATTATTATATTTCCTTCTGCAGGCATAAAAATTTCATCATGGAATACAAATATACAAAAAACATCTTATCTTTGAAAATATGAATATAGTATACAGAACAAAAGAGTTTTTGCACCGGCTTTTTTGGAAGAGAAATGATTTCGATACTGCCGATGCAGCCGAGCGGATCAAGAAGGGTATTTGGTTCCGCGGCCCCAACGTATGGATTCTTGTCTGCGCCATTGTCATAGCGTCCGTTGGACTGAATGTCAACTCTACGGCCGTTATCATCGGCGCGATGCTCATTTCCCCAGTCATGGGACCTATTTTGGGTATTGGCCTGTCCGTGGGAACAAATGATGTCCAGTTGCTTAAGCTGTCCTTTAAGAACCTTGCCACAATGGTTCTTATAAGTCTTTTAGCATCCTGCATATATTTCCTTGTCTCCCCTCTTTATCTGGCAGACCCTACTGAATTGGAGGCCCGTACCAGCCCTACCATCTACGATGTCCTTATAGCTTTCTTCGGCGGAACCGCCGGCATTCTGGAGAACAGCAGGAAAGAGCGGGGAACCGTGCTGTCCGGCGTTGCAATCGCTACGGCGCTCATGCCGCCGCTCTGCACCGCCGGCTTCGGCCTGGCCCATTTGGACATGCACTATTTTCTTGGAGCAATGTACCTGTTCCTTATCAACACGGTATTCATTGCAACGGCAACCTACCTTGGGGTAAAACTGCTGCACTTCCAGGATGCTGGAGACATCCTGGACCACAGAATCATGCGCATGCGTAAAAAACTGATTACCAGCGTTTTTATTATTATATTGGCACCAAGTTTCATTACGGCTTACGGTCTTATCCGGGACAATAATTTCACAAGCAACGTAAGGGCCTTCATAGCAGAGAACCGCGTCATCGGCAAAACATATATATACGATTACACGATTTTCAAGGACGGCGGCAACAAAGTGGCGGTGCATCTTGCCGGCGAGCCGCTGAAGGAAGAGCAAATGACGGCTTTGCTGGAGAGTGCAGCCAGGCATCACATCAAGCCGGAACGGATGGTACTGCAGGACAGTGCAGTTGGCATTGGCGGGGACGAGGTCCAGGACATTGTCCGGAGCATCTACGCCCACACTGATGAATCCATCCTGGCCCGCGACGCCAGAATCCAGGAACTGCGGGACCGCATAGACCGCCTGGATTCCCTGATACAAGCCCGTTTTACAGATACAACCGTTGCGCCTCAGATTCTTAACCTGACAGATGAATTTGATGCCGATGACTCTGTTTTCCCCGAAACCGAAAAAAATTAATGCAAAAAACGGCAAAAAAATTTGCAGATAGACTTTTTTGTTGTACATTTGCAATCCCAAACGGGAAAACATACTACCTGGTGCGGTAGTTCAGCTGGTTAGAATGCCGGCCTGTCACGCCGGAGGTCGAGGGTTCGAGTCCCTTCCGCACCGC
>OMVB01000092.1 GCA_900314395.1 uncultured Prevotellaceae bacterium
GGACAAGCGAAAGCGCAGTCCGAGTTTAGTGGAGTGGCTATCCGCGGAGCGGGGCGCGAGCCCCGCGGGCGAAGCGCGAGTTTAGCGCGAGCTATGCAAATTTGCTTGCCCGCGAATATTTTCAGTACTGCCTTGGCAGGTCATTTGAGCGGAAGGCGATGAACGGCATCTTGCGGCTCATTTCTCAGATACCAGGCCACTTTGATGCTTTCCTCAAGTTCCTCGCATTTGGCAAATGCTTCCATCATGGTTTTTCCGGTGACGACCGAGCCATGATTCTGCAATAAATAGGTGCCGCCGGTTTCCAACCGGGTAGAAAATGCCTGAAACAGTTCCGGGCTTCCCGGTTCCCCGTACCCGACGAGCTTCACTTTTCCGGCTTTCATCCGGAGATAAGGGGTATACGCCGGAACAACATCATCCGGATTTTCATGTTTGAGGCAGGACCACAACACCGAATAAAAGCTGTGCGTGTGAATGACCGCATTTACCTCGGGATCATTCCGATAAATCATCCAATGCAGAGGAAACTCCTTGCTGGGACGGTTTTCCGACACTGTCACGGCCTTGCCTTCCTTCTCCTTCAGCACGGCAAAATCCTGTTCGGTAAGCCTGCCAAAACAGCTCCCGGTTCTGCTGATAAAAATGCAGCCACCGTATCGAAAACTGATATTTGCCGTTGAACCGGTGGTTTTCCCACGGTCAAAAAGGCTGTGCGCAACCCACAGGGCATCTTCCATCCTGCTCTTCAATGCCTCATCCATTCCCGTGCTCCTTATGTTCTCCTGTCATCTCGACCGCCCGGAAGAAGAAATCCGGCTGGCCAAAATTCCCGGATTTGAGGATCAGGCGGATCTCCGGGTGACCAAGCGGCATCATAATCGGGACGCCCGGCGCAACGCTGCTGCCAATCCAATAGGCGTCGTAACCCAGGGCCTGGGTCACCGCTCCGCTGGTCTCCCCGCCGGCGACAATAAAACGGGTGTATCCTTCCTTCCGTGCCAGTAAAGCAAGCTCCGCCGTTGTTTTTTCAAGATGCTCCGAGGCACTGTTACCGACAGCTTTCTGCACCTTCTCGACTTCCTCAGGCGAATCTGAACTGTAGATCAACACGCCGTCCTGATCTTCCGCCTGTCTCCAATAGCTCTCTGCCTGGTCAATACCGCCAATCAGGCGCAGCGGGTCCATTTTGACCAGCCTGTGATGATCTTTTTCGTACTCATGAATCTGTCTGCGGGTTGCTTCTGAACAGCTTCCCGCCAAAATGACAGCCTTTCCCGGAACAGCCGAAGGCACCGATTCCCCCGTGCCTCCGCCGTCCATCGCACGCCGCCCAAGGGCGGTGAGAATCCCCGACCCCCCGGAGAGAACCGTTGACTCCCCAAAAATATCCGCAATCAATTCGGCATGGGCATCTTCATAATAATCCGGAACCAGGTAAAAATGGGTCACTCCAGCTGTTTTGCCTTCGATTTCTCTCCAGACAGATTCCTTCCCGCATTTCATCTGCTCCACACTGACTTTCAGGCATGGATATTTGCTCTGCGGCTCCATCAGTTTAGCAATATCCGATTCCCACATCGGGTTCAGCGGATGATTTTTCATCGGGCTGTCCGCCAAAGGAACCCCATTGACATAGAGAATTCCGTCTCGGACCGTCCGCCCGTTGACAGGAAGCGCCAGGCACAGGACACTGCTCCTCACCTGCAGTGTCTCCAGCATTGCATCAAGAATCGGTCCGATATTCCCCTTCGGAGTGGAGTCAAAGGTTGAACAATATTTGCTGTAGTATTGCGCTGTTCCCTGCCTTTTCAGCCATTCCACGCCGGCAAGGGAATCCGCAACCGCCCGGTCAGTACGGGCGCTCCGCGTTTTCAGTGCGATTACAACGGCATCGCAGCTCTCACGGAGTTCCTCCCTGGGCACCCCGTTGAACAAAATCGTCCGCATGCCGGCTTTCACCAGGAAGGAAGCTGCATCGCTCGCCCCTGTAAAATCATCGGCGATGCAACCAATCTTTATTTTCTCTGTCATAATCTACCCCTTCTCAGAATGATCCGCAATCGATCATCTCAAATTGCCATTTCTCAATTCTAATAGCCCAGCACTCTCGGAAGCAGCAGCGAGATTTGCGGAAGATATGTAACTGCAAGAAGAACAATCAGCAAGGAGGCGATAAAATCAACCACGCCAGAAGCCGGTGGAAAAGGCCTCCTACATATATGGCCTTCTCCCGCCGGCTTCCTCTCAGTCCACGGAAATCGTGGTATTCTTCGGGTTTTCCAGATTGACAAATTTCGTGAGTTCCGGGCGCCACATCAGCTGCACGGTGCCCAGCGGGCCGTTTCTGTGCTTGGAAATGATCACCTCGGCGATGTTCGGGTTCGCGGTGTCCTTATTGTAATAATAGTCTCGGTAGAGGAACATGACGATATCCGCGTCCTGCTCGATGGCGCCGGAGTCGCGGAGGTCAGAGAGCACCGGGCGGTGATCCGGCCGCTGCTCACAGGCACGGGAGAGCTGGGACAGGGCAATCACCGGGACATCCAGGTCTCTCGCCAGGCTTTTCAGGGATCGGGAAATCTCGGAGATCTCCTGCTGCCGGCTCTCGGAGCTGTGCCCGCTGCCGGAACCACTCATCAGCTGCAGGTAGTCCACGATGATCAGATCCACACCGGCCTCCAGCTTG
>OMVB01000094.1 GCA_900314395.1 uncultured Prevotellaceae bacterium
GTGACCACGCTGTCCATGACCGACGACGTGATCGTGTCGATAGACTCCTGCTGCTGCACATTGGTCTGCGCAACCAGTTTTTCCAGCGTGTGCATCTGGCGCAATGACACCGCGGAAAACGCGGCGGTCATCAAAATCACCGTCAGCAGGATCAGGTTGAACACCTTGCTCTGGATTCCGCCGATGACAAGGTTTTTGAAGCGCTTCATTTTGTTCCCCCCGTGAAGATCCGAAAATACAAAATTGATTATATCACATGTCAGTGGCTTTGTGTCAATTATGGATTATACTTAGAATTATTTGCTTACCGAAAAGGTAACGGCGGCGCCCATCTCCGGATCAAATTCTCCCATGTCGTAGCCGGTGGATTTTTTCATCTTGTTCAGCACTCGCTGGGCGGCCTTTCCCGTCAGAAAATCCGGCGAATAGTTGTTGTAGGTCTCGTCCGTCGTCACCGTGATGGGATAAAAGCGCAGGGTCATACCCGTCAGCCGTCCCCCTTCAAAATCCAGCTCCGCCCGCAGAACCAGCGCGTCGGTATCCTTCACATACCGCGCGCCGCCAAAGGAGCAATTGCCCAGGCTGTAAACCACCGGCATGCCCTGCACAAAATCAAAGCCCTGCACCACATGGGGATGATGGCCCACGACCAGATCAGCTCCTTCTTTCGCCGCATAGCGCACGATCTGTTTCTGGTGCCGATCGATGGTCTGGGTGTACTCCTCACCGGCGTGCATCACCGTGATCAGCGCTGCGCAGCCCGCGTCCTTCAATGCCCGCATCTGCCGATCATAGGCCGCTGCCTGCCGGTCGTACAGCGCATAATTGACGCCGGTAAAGCCGATGCGCAGCCCTTGTGCATTCTCCCAGATCACCGCGTCATCCGTGCCAAACCATGCCACGCCTGCCGCCTCCAGAGCCGCTTTGGTATCCGCATAGCCCTCGTCGCCATAATCGTGGCTGTGGTTGTTGGCCAGTGTGACGCACTCGATCTCCGCCGCCGTCAGGATGCTTGTAAATTCTGTCGGCCCGCTGAAATTATAGGTTTTATCCACTTTTTTAAGATCTCTGTCCGTCAGCACACCCTCCAGATTCGCCACGGTGAGATCGTCCGTCTGGGTCAGGGCCTTCAAATTGCGCATGGGAAAATCATAGCCGTTTTTTGCGATACGTTGAATAAAGCCGGTGGGTTTTTCCCGGCTTTTCTCCTCGCCGCCCAGGGTGCAATCCCCCAGAAAGGTGATGGTCACCGTGCCGGTGTACTCGCAGGCATTGCCTGCCGTTGCCTCCCGGAGCGGAATCCATGCGCCCTCCGTCATTCCAAGTCTCGGCAAAGTCATCACAAGCAGCAGCAAAAGCGCCGTCCATTTTTTCATCGTCATTTTATCCCAGCACCATCGATAATACGCCAAAGAAGAGGATCAGCAAAAACAAAAGCAGAATCTCCTGTTTCCAGCGGTTGCACAAGAGGCCCAGGCATTCCCGCATGAAAGCGTTGGGCCAGAACCACCATTTGGTTTTGCAGCCGATGCCCTCCGCTGGAAAACCTGCCAGATTGGCCCACAGACCGCTGCGGAACACATGATAATTGGTGGTGGCAAAAAGCATCTTGCCCTGCGGGGCAATCTTCTCTGCAATCCGCTTGGAAAAGGCCATGTTCTGATAGGTGTTCTTCGATTGGGGTTCCGGACGGATCACGGTATCCGAAACGCCCTGCGTCAACAGATAGCGCCGCATGGCTTCCGCCTCCGGCATGGGTTCGTCCGTTCCCTGACCGCCCGACGGGATCAGAACGGCTTCCTTGCCGTTCGTTTCCCGCTGCTGCCGCCAGAAATCAAGCGCCCGATCCACCCGTCCTTTCAGCAGCGGCGGCAGCGTGCCGTCACGTCGGAACCAGCAGCCCAGGATGACGATACAATCCTTATCCATTGGAGGCTGATGCCGGGCGGCCTTGAGACCGCAAACGGCGGAGCCCACCAGCATGCATTCAAAATATACGAAAACGGTGGCGTAAACGTTCTCCAGCGTGCTCTGCACGCGACCTTCCCATTCCGAGCCGGAAAAATCGCGGAAGAAAAGGAAAAAGCCCGCAGCCTCCCCCACAAGCAGCAGCAGGCTCACCGCCAGTCCCAAGGCATTCTGCATCCGCGACCGTTCATGTCGCAGCAATACAACGTTGCTGATAGCCATGGCCACGGCGAAAATCACCATCGCGGGCATAGTCACCATCATAAACTGCTTGCTGGCGCCATTGATGGCCCCATACGCGGCAAACATGCTGAAATCCGCCGGATGCAGCACATGGGACAATGTGACGCGCAGCATCAA
>OMVB01000119.1 GCA_900314395.1 uncultured Prevotellaceae bacterium
GAAAGAAGGATAAACTTATAGAAGGAATTGATAATAAGCATAAAGAATCATTGCTTAGTGACCTGGGATTAGCTATGTCTGAGAAGACTGATGAAATGGCAGCTGAAGTTTCGGATAGAAAGAGTAGAATCAGGGAAGCTTATGGTAAGTTGAATCGGGTATTTGATACCCCTTCATTAGACAAAGGCATAACAAAGAAACAATAATAGTTTTATTAGAGACATGAATTGAGAGGAAAACAGGCAGGGTGCTTCATAGCAGCCTGCCTGTAACAACTAAATTTAATTTATGAACACAATACCATGTGTGATTTCGTTGCAAATATACTTAATTGTGTGTTTATCGGGAAAGAGGACGGCTAAAAAGTCAAGTTGACTTAGGCCGTCCTCTTCTTTTCCCATTAAAAAATAGTTTGTAAGAGACGATCCCTAGTTGTTTGTTTTAAATCTTCCGGGGTTGTTGAATTAAACCAATTTAATGGTGTATAGCATATAACGCTGTCTTTTTCTCCCGTATTCTTTCTTTGATAGGGCATTACTGTAAAACAAGTTGTAAACATCTTGTAATATGTATGACCTTTATTAGTTCTTGAACTATTTGCACCGATTGTGCCCGGATAACTAATTTGTCTTACATTAGGTATTATCCCTACGCTTATTGTAAGTAAGATTTCATTCTCCTGCCAGGTCAATATTGGATAAATCTTATCAGCTATGGTTGTTTCTGCATTTATTTTTATTTCAAGTTCCGTGTTTATTACTTTTTGGTGTTCTGGTTCACTTGCGTAATACATTAGATAGTATCTATTTGTCTCAATGAATTCCATATAGTAGATGTCGAAGTATTCCCATTTGCCGTATAATTCTTCTGTGTTTTCTTTCATAGAGGAAATAAAGTCTTTCATCATTCTTTCGTATGAACCATCATTGATATCAGTGTCAATGAATCCACGTCCATAGAGACACAGGGCGTATTTCTGTTCTACTCCGTTTTTGGTCCATGTTTTAGTATGTTCCTTCACCTTAATGAGGTTATACTGGTGTGACCAGTCGGTAGTTTGTCTTTCGTCCCTGATATGCTTAGAGTAATTGCACCAGGGATCCGAGTTGGTGCAGTAGTCACCACCACCTGAGACACCCACCTGCTTTTCAAGCACGTAATACTTCAATTCATCAGTAATTTCGTACTTACAGTGTTCGAAGTAGATAGTGCAGCCCGTGAGGTCGAAGGTCTTAAGGTTCTTGTTGCCCTGGAGGTCCAGCCAGTAGAGCTGGTGGAGTTCCTTAAGGACGGTTGCATCCTCGATGTCGTTGTTCTGGGCATCAATCTTCCATACGTTCTCGAAGGCCTCAAGGCCCTTGAGGTTTTTGATACCCTTATTGGAGATATTAAGCTCCTTCACGGCCTTGGCTTCATCAAGTGACACTTCGCCGTCGTTATCGGTGTCTGCCACTTCCAGGCATGTCTTCTTGAAGGGCCACTCTGCGAATTCCACGCAGCCGGCCTTGGGCTCCGGCCCAAGGGTGGTCTGGACGGCGTTGATGGCTGTATTGTTGAAGTGGTTCTTGCTGTCGTTTACGTTTATGACTGCTTTCCTGTCCTCTCCGGTCCTGTTCTCTTCCGTTGTCTTTATGATGTTGTCTGATACAGTGAGCCATGAGGCATCTGTATTGAAGACCGGAGTGAACTCCGGGATATTGGTCTTTACTGTAAGGATATCAGATATATTATACTGGTTGTCTTTCTCTCCGGACAGGACGATTGCCTCCGGAGCATTTATGCGAAGGTAGTATGTAGTTACGGTGAACTGACTCTTGACAGTCTTTGTTCCGAGGACAGTCTCCAGGTAGAACTGCGCTGTGCCGGTGCGGTGTGCGTCATCGGTGAGCTTAACGGTAATCTTGCCTGTTCCATCGGAGGGGTTATAAGTGTTGCTAACTATCTCCGTATTGTAGACGTTGCCCGCCTTTACGGATACGGAGGAAGCTCCGTTACCGGAGGCCTTGTATGTGTATTCTGTCGGCTCACCAACGTAGGCGAAGAGTGCTGCTGCGTTCTCCAGGGTGAGCTGGGGCATCGTAGGGTCTGCAGGCTGGGTGGTTCCGGGGGTGGAAGGCTCCGTGGACTCCTTGCTGCAGGAGGAGCATGCGGTCATCACGGCGACAGAAAGGATAAACACCGCGAGAAGAAGGTTCATTCGTGTTTTCATAGTATTTTGTAGTTTATTTTGTTTTTTAGCTGATAAATGTCACTCTGCCAAATACGAGAGATAAAATGAATATTGCTGCAATTACAACGTATTTGATTATGTACCATGATGCAATTGCAAGACCTATGAAGGCATTCCAAGCAAGGTAAGTAAGAACGATTACCGGAGTTACAAACAGGAAGGTAAGTATCATCCAGAGGGTCTTATACTGTCTTACTGCCAGGAAGTGCCTTTTCAGGAACGGAAGCGGTCTGAGGTATTCAGCGTTGCCGTACTGGTCAATGTTGTATGCGTAACCGTAGTTATCTCTGTAGAACTGCCTGCCGTACTTGTCCACGTAGGGAGGCGGCATTATGTTTAAGTTCTGATATGGGTAGTTATACTGATTCTGATACATGGCTTGTTAGTTTTAATTGTTATAGTATTTATACTGTTTTTTAGTGTTTCGGGTTTCATGTTTGGTTTGTTTTATCCGTACCCCTTTGTAATCTTATTACTTAAAGGGACTCTTTGGCGTCCGCCCTTCCGTCCTTGACGCTGCGCCAGGGGCCGGACTGAATGGAAGCAAGGGGACGTGAAAGAAAATGCGCCACTGCAGCAGTTTTCTTTACATCGGACGGAGTTCCGGACGGGCGGCTGAATCCCACGGGAAGCCGCCATAGTACCCTTGCTTTGCGCGGACAAGGCAGAGCCGCGCTTTGGGGACTGACGGGGATTCTTCCGGCAGTCAACGGGACGGCAATACCTTTGCGGAAAAGGAAAGGAAGGAGCGGTACGCCTGAAAGGGGTACGGATTCAGCATGAAACCTGTTTTCCATGTTTGACTCTGCTTCTGCCTTTTTTCAATATACCGGTTCCAAACAGGAAACACCAAGTGTTGCTTCAATCTTAGCGACACTCTTGATCGAGAAGTTCTCCGTTCCGGAGAGGATGCGGCTCAAATACTGAGGTGACACTTCCA
>OMVB01000002.1 GCA_900314395.1 uncultured Prevotellaceae bacterium
CATCAGTGCGGAACCCCTGCATGAACGGTTCATCAAAGACATTCCACAGGTGATCGAACACATTTTCTTCTTTGCCCAACTCATTGCGTGCTACAAACGGAACTAATCCAAACATGATCAAAAACCCCTTTCTATGTCTCGCCGACCTTAGGAAAACGTCGGTTACTTCTGTATTGACAATGTCGAGAGGAGGTCTGCCAGGCACCTGAACCCTTCCGGTGGTTTCCTTCAGGCCCTTTCCCTTTCGACACCTATATAATAACGCTAAAATGTCAAAAAGTCAATAGGTCAAACAAAAAATTATTCCCAACCTTTCCGTTCCCGTGCCATCTGCCACATCATCTCAACGATTTTCTGGTCGTGGTGGTCAAAAAACAGGCTCTTGCCCGTGTCCAGCGCTTCGATAGCTGACAGGTCTTCTGCATCGAGATCGAAGTCGAGAATATTCAGGTTTTCCTCCATGCGCGCACGATGCACAGACTTCGGGATGATGACGACATCGTTCTGATACAGATAGCGGAGCGCGACCTGCGGGCCGGTCTTGCCATATTTTTGACCGACGGCGGCGAGAACGGGATTCTTGAAAAAGTCGTTGCGCCCTTCCGCGAAAGGTGCCCAGGATTCATGCACGATACCGAACTGCTCCATATACTGGCGCAGTTCCTTTTGCTGGAAGAATACGTGTGTCTCAACCTGATCGACAGTGGGCAGGACATCGACGTAATGGCAGAAATTGATGAGGTGGTCGGAGAGGAAATTCGCGACGCCGAGGGCACGCACTTTTCCTGCCTTCTGCGCCTCCTCCATCGCACGCCACGCGCCGAAGACATCGCCATACGGCTGGTGAATCAGCAGGAGATCGATGTAATCCGTGCCGAGCTTTTCCAGTGAACAGTCAATCGAGGCTTTCGCACGCGCATAGTCCGCATTTGGAATCCAAAGCTTCGTTGTAAGGAAAATGTCCTCGCGCGAAACGCCGGACTGGCGGATGCCCTCGCCCACTTCCGCTTCATTGGCATAGGACTGTGCCGTGTCGATCATACGATAGCCGACCGCAAGCGCGTCTGCGACACACTGTGCGCAAACATCCTTTGCCACCTGATAAACGCCATAGCCGATACGCGGCATCTCGACACCATTGTTAAGCGTAATGCTGTTATCCATCGTAACCTTTCCTCCTAAAAATGAGCCTATATCTTATACAGGCATATCTATTTCAAAATCACTTCACGTGTTTCTTCAGCCAGTCCTCAACAAATGCCGCCACCTCGGCGCTGTTCGTATCCTCGAAAATAAAATGATCGTTGCCCGTGAAGCCAACTTTCGGCAAGTCAATGACTTCTGCCATCAGCCCCGCCTCGGTATAGGCTTTTGCAAAGTCATAGCATGTCTGGCGCATGCGCTGCCAGGCCGCTGTCGCCTGGAGTTTCGGATCGCCATTGTCGATATAGTCGCCAAAGAGGAACAGCACGGGAATCTTTTTCTCAACGAGCGATTGGTAATCCGCAGAACCGACCTCCGGCGCGCCGCCCGGCTCAACGGCGACGATGGCTGCGACGTGCGGCGTATGCGCTGGGACTTTCCAACCCGCACGGCCGCCCTGCGAATGCGTGACGAGCACGGCATCCCGCCCGGTCTGCGCAGAGGCCGCGTCGATGCTGGCGGCGATGGCCGTCGCGACCGTCTCATGCTGGAAATCCGCGCCCATGTCAGACTTCATGCCCGTGTCCGGCGTCATCTGGCGGAAAAACTGGTCGACGCTGTGGTCATCATTCGGGAACTTCGAGCCTGCATTGGCAACGGAGCGGCCGTTTTCCCAACGGCCGATGCGGAACTGCGTATACCAGCGCTGGTCGAGCGTCTTGTCCGAAATAATGCCCGGCGTCGACGTCGCGCCCGCCTCGCCGCGATGCGGCTCATCGATGAGATAGACGCTGTGGACTTTGCGCAGGAAGTCCTCCGCCCAGCCCTCACGGCCGTCCGGCGTCGTGATCCAGCCCGTGCGCGACTGGCCATAGCCGTGCAGGAACACCATCGGCAGGCCCTTTTCCTTTACGGGACGCTGATAGAGCACATTCGCATGATCCACATGCGCCGTCTGCCCTCTGCCCGTCTCCTCCCATTGATCCTCGGGCACGAACGTTCCCGGTGACGTCACGACCTTGCCGCCCGCCGAGAACACGCCCTGCTCCGCGATGACGAGCGGCGCGGCCTTGGCTGCGCTCGCCGTCACCGCTGCCCCGAAAGGTACTGTGAGCAATGCGAGTCCAAGTGCCATACTGAGCCATTTCGCTTTCCGATTCATATCTGATTCCTCCTCTGAAAATTTCACTTGCACTCCTG
>OMVB01000067.1 GCA_900314395.1 uncultured Prevotellaceae bacterium
TGGCTGGGATGACGGAGGAGATTCAAATTTGAATAGCTAATTTGAGATATATTGTCAGCCACCCACGAATGAATTCGTGGGAGGAATCGGACAATTATCATGATGTCGTTTGTGGCATTTGCATACCTTATTTGAATCAAGTATAAATATTGTAATAGCTAATAAGTTTTTATGATTGTGAACAGGTTCTTTGGTTTTGTTTTATCATTAGCATTTTTACCATTAGCCTTATCCTGCCAAAGCCTTGTGCTTGAGGACAAGGCAGATTGTCCGGCTCATGTCTATCTCCAGACAGTTCCTCGTCTTGATGAGTCCGTTTGGTCGAATATGTACTTTGATATTAGTATGAAGGGCGGGAAGGAGAGTAAGAGTGTAGTGGCCAGTGTGAATGAGCTTTACAAGGGGCACCTTGTTGATATCGACAAGGGGCAGATGACCCTTGTTGGGCTCTGCGGTTGGATGACAGTGCAGGGAGAGAATAAATTAGCTATTCCGGTAGGAACACAGTGTCCGGAGAGTGTCGGCACTTACGCAAACAGGATACTGCGTAAGAGTGACGACACGTTTACTCTTCCTTTGCCGTTGATGTCCCTTTCAGTCAATCTCCTGATTGATATAAGTGGACTTTCTGAGAATAAGGCTTATAGGGTCATGGTTCGCGGGGATGTGGATGGGTATAATCTCCCGGACTTGACTATTCATTCCGGAGAATTCGTGGCGGAGGCCAAGAAGGATATCTCCGGGAAGTACAGGGTGCGTGTCCCCAGGCAGGCGGATGCGTTGTTTACAGATTCAGGAAGCAAGGCAGGAACCACTGGAAGTCTCCGTATTGAACTGGAATCACTTGATTCCGATGCTGGTAAGTGGGTTACTGTTCGAGGATGGAATCTTTCAGAACTGACACCTGGTGGTTATGATTGGACAGAGCCGATTCTTGAGGATGTTAGTGTTTTGATTACTATTTGACTTTTGATTATAAGTATTCCAACCATAAATTGCAATAGGATGTCGTCTTGGGTGACCAATGTGGATGAAAGCCTGGCATTGATTGCCGGCGGAAAGGATATCTATACGGCACAGTGGTATTGGGAGCGCTCTTCCTTTCCCCCTGATAAGCCCTGGTATCTGCATCCGGTTCCTATGGCAGACAAGCAACTGCAGTTGGTTGAATATGACCGTTTTTTTAAGGTCAATCATGCCGACATTGCGCGGGGGCAAATAGTACCCGCTTGGTTGAAATAGAATGGTTATTGTAGGATAGGTATTAAAGAATACAAAGACAAGGGCGAAGTAATCTTCGCCCTTGTCAGTATTTAAAAGATGATTTTAAAAAAAATAAATTGTTGATAGTAATTAATAGTTTACCATTTGATTATTTTGATTCCGGAAATTCTTTCCATGTGTTTTATATTTCCTGTTATTAGAGGGATATTATTTGAACTACACATACATCCGATAAAGAGGTCAATATCAGGAATAAGTAATCCTTCATTTTTCAAACGTGCTTTTTCTTTTGCTGCGAGATCAAATCCGCTCGCTGAGTTCCACTCTTTAAATTGTTTGCAGAGTTCAGTTACTAGTTTGATATTTTTTTCTTTTTCTTTGCTTAAATAAGCTCCATTAAGAAGTTTAAATCTTGTTAAATCAGCAATTCCACATTCGGTAATGTTTATATCAGCTGTTTTTTTTGTTAAATCATGTTTATTTCCTCGAAGGATATCGACTAGAACGCATGAGTCTAGTATCGCTTTGGCTCTTTTCGTCATGATAATTGTCCGAGGAAACCCACGGATTCATCCGTGGGAGGAATCGGACCTTGCCTTTTTTTGAGGTTAAACAGATATGAATTGGAATGTCTTTTCAGCTCCAGTGATTTCCAGGAGACCGAGTTTGACAGAGTGTTGCCTTCGAAGTCCTTGACGACGAAGTAGCCCGTGCTACGCCTGCTGTGCACATAGACAGGAACGGAGTTGTATGTTACGACATCGAAGAGCCTGAACCCCTTGATTTCACGCGGAGCCTGATTGCGCTTCCAGCGGCCTCCGGGCAGGAGGTTCGACTTCATCACCTTGCGGTTATGACGGCGCAGCTGTTTGTAATGCAACAGCTCTTCAGATGGGATAACCAGCGGATGTCCGCTGATGCAGCGGGCGTCGACGCAGTAGGACTTTTCCAGTCCATTCTTAATGCGGGTATGCTTGGTCACGTAGCCGTAGGTGAGTCGGACAGGAATGGCAAGCATGTCCTTGAGTTGGTTGTAAACCGTCCATCGCATGATGGACATTACCGCCGCATCACGCAAAGACTTTGATGAACGTTTGACTTTCAGTTCAATCTCTCCACGATGATAGGCTTTGTGGCATGTCTCGCAGAGTGTAATGAGATTGTCCGGGCTATTGCCGCCGGTCTTGCGGGATTCGAGGTGATGGACGTTCAACATATGGTCCTTGCTCTTGCCATGACAATGCTGACACTCGTGGTTGTCGCGGAACAGCACGTATTCACGAGTGTTCCAGAAGCCGAGCTGCGGTCCGTGCTGATAGTCGGTTCCGGTCAGGCCGGGGTTCTTTATCCACTGCGTGTCGAATTGCGCCACCTCAATAGTGACGGAGGTAATGGGAAGGATACGGCAGACGTCCCGCACTGACTTGGCGTGCGAATGGACTTTCTGCTCCACGGATGGCGCGTTCCAGCCAGGCTTCTTTGACGCTCTGCGGTTGTTGAACCGCGATTCGCGGTAGCGGATGGAACGTTTGCTGCGCCGTGTACGTCGTGCTTCTCTACGTGTGGACAGGTTGTTAACGATGTCCGTACGGAGCTCGATTTCTGCGGAAAGCAGTTCTTTGTTCTTTGTCGTGGCAGAAAGCCCTATGTGTACCGTTCCGGCGTCAACGCCGAGGCTTACGGGCTGTGTGAAGCGTGTGGTCTCATACGTCAACCTGACGGTGAACGGCGTATATGAGACGATGACGGCTCTGCCATCACGGAGCATATGGCGTATCTTGCCAGCCCTTGTGGTTGGCATGAGCGGCGAGCCGTCTTGTGCCTGAACATAGATATACATACGTCGTTCGGTTTTGTCGTTTCCGCAGGTCCGCTGCGTTGCCGGGTAGTGTCGTGACTCCTTTCGGAGTAATGCAGGCTCAAGGCCTGTGGGTCTCCCGCGCCGAGGTTGAAAGGGGTTTTGTATGACAGCGACACCGAACCTACCTCACAGTTCTTTTAATCACTGTCCGCAGAGCAAAGGGCTGGAAGAAACACCCCTTGGTGCCTATGTGTTCCCAATCAACGTAGTTCGGAGGTCTATGCCTCGTCACTGGGGCTGATCAGCCTGGGCTTGTTCCGCATGCGCGTTGGCTTGTGTCAAGCCCACGAATTCATTCGTGGGTGGCTGACTCGGACTTTCATCACCTGACCATTTACCTGCAAAACGGTTAAGAAATGCTTCATTCTTCGCAATTCTTTCATTTCGTTCTTTTTCGGATTCTATGTCTTTTGTAGCATCGAATAGGATTGATTCAACGTAATCATTTGCGCTGATACTTTTCCGCTTTGCGGCTTCTTTAACCCGTTCAATTAGTATTGGATTCACTCTCCATCCAGTTTGTTTTCTTGTTGTTTCTGTTGCTATCATAGTAATTATGTTTTGTGGTAGCAAAGATAATGGTTTTTAATGTTATCATACAAGTATAATTATAAAATTTTTTTTGAATAGGTTTATTTGTAGCAATATTAACTTTATTTTATAACTTTTGTTTTCTTTTGTGATTAGTATTTGTAAATTTTTAAGATTTTTCCGGATAATCTTGCTCGTTCAATTGTGTTTGCCGTTCCTCTTGATTTTTCATCCCAGAATGCTGCGATTATATCAGCATTGTCTACAATATCTTTGTTTCTTCTCATTCCAGCACTTTTGCCATATTTTTCCCAATCTGCTGGGAATATTCTTTTCGTGATTTTATTTTGGTCTGCCCACTTTTCTCCAAGTGTATCAGCTCCTTTTGCACCTCCGGAGATTACTCCTATTATTGTGTATTCTTTTTGGAGTTCTGAAAGACATTCTTGCATATAAGCATAGTTTTGAAAATCTCTGCCACCAACGATGGCAAGTCTAACATACTTTTTTTCCATAATTCTGTGCGGACGGTTAATAAATTTGTGAAGCGGTCTGGCGGGTTGTGGGGTACGTGAGTGCCCTCAATCCCGGAAGATTGCGTAACCAAAGTTTATAACCGTCATGGCCACTTGCAAGTAATCCGCCTGGAATACAACCGGAATAAGATACTTCGCGGTGGAGATTCCCGACGGATAGGAGCGAAGCTCCGGTTCTTGCGTGGGAAAGGAAAAAGGCAGGCTGCTGTGAAGCACCCTGCCTTTGAGTTTTAGATGATTAAGTTAATGTTACTCAAAATAATTTGTTCTATGCTATGAACACAATACCATGTGAAATACTATTGCACATATACTGAATTTATTTAAAATACACAAAGTTTGTTGTAAATAATACTAAGTTTGTTGTAAAATTTATTTATTTTATTTATCTTTGCGATGTTCATTGAGTTTTAGATAGTTAATGTTACTCAAAAATATTAATGCTTATGAAACGATTGATTTTATTTTTGATTTTCACCATTGCAGCCTTGTTTGCTGTATCATGTCAGAAGGAGTCCGGTTCGCAGGACAACAAGGAGAAGCTCGTCTTCAGCACCATTAAGGTGGGCGTGGAAGATGGCGGAATGACCTCCGACGATCCGGGCACGAAGTCCCTTATCGATGTCGACACTGAGAACTTCTACGATGCGTACATTTTTGCATTCGACGCTTCTACCAAGAAGATTCTTAATTACGAGGATGGGACTCCCGTCTCTGTTTACACTACTTCAAAGACATTCGAATGGTCTCTTCCGGTCGGAACCGCCATGGATGTCTGGGTTGTAGCCAACGCCGGAACAGGCAATACTTGGAAGTCTACCCTTGAGAGTGCGCTTTCTAATGCTAATCTTACAGAGAGTGATCTCTATGGAGATAACCTTATGTTTTCCTGTACGAATGGTTCTGCCCTGGCTGCTATGGAGCACATGCCAATGGCCGGAATGATGAATGATGTTACTCTTGCAACTTCATCAGACGTGTTGACTCTTAGGATTAAGAGACTGTTTGCGAAGTATGAGATTCGTCTAATCCCTGACGCTCTTACGGCAGAAGGATTTGATGTTAAAAGTTTGTTTGTTTCCAGTTCCAAGGTGAACACCGAGGTTCCTTTCTTCTATAATGGGGATTACAAGCAGACTTCCTCAAGCAAGCTCGCTGTTGTTGACAGGGCCAGGGAAGAGGAGTTAGTTGACTTTGAAGAAGGAAGAGCTATTACTCTTTATTTCCTTGAGAATTGTCAGGGAGATAAGGGGCCTGCATCCAATTGGAGTAAAGTTTATCAGGAATTAGGTAGTGATGTCGCCCTCTGTTCATATGTTGAGATTGGTGTTAACTGTGTTAGAGAATCTACAGGACAAGACGAAAGTATAATATATCGTTTGTATCTTAGTAACACTGATTTCAAGAGCAACTTCGATGTCAAAAGGAATATCCGTAGAAAGGTAGCCATTAGGATTTACCCTGATGGCCCTAGACCTTCAGATGGTTTCAAGTTCACCAATCCTTCTCCTGTCATCCTTCAGCCCGGAGGAAGCCAGGCAGTGTCTTTTGAAACAAGTATAAGTAGTGCTGATGGAATATACTTTAGTCATTTAGATAACGATGGTAAT
>OMVB01000093.1 GCA_900314395.1 uncultured Prevotellaceae bacterium
TTACATTATAAAAATGTAATATATGAAAAGATATCTGATAATCCTTGTGGCGCTGGCTGTGTTTACTGTCTCTTGCGGTCCCAAAAAGACAAAAGTTTATGACGGCTCTTTTATCAAGACGGAAAGGGGAGTGTTGCTCCCGATTGCCGATGCCCCCGGTGAAAAGGCGTCGAATTATGATATAGAGGTGGAATTTGGTGACAAGGAGCTTATTCTTAAAAGTTCCAGGATGCTGGGTTCCTGCTATGCTTCTTTTCTTTATGAGTTGCCGGGTGGCAACAGGGATGTAATGGATGTTGACCTTGATTTCCAGGACCTTGTAAAAGGAAAATATATGTATTCCATTTCTTACGGATGGCTTCCCGGGAAGAATCTTGTAAAGAAGATGGTAGGTGTAACTTTTTTCTATGCTCCCTTGGATACGGCTTTGCCTACGGTTGAGGAAAAAGATGAAAACGGGACAGTAGCGTTCTCTTATCCTGATTTTACCGGTTACAGGTTTATGTTTCAAGGAGAAGAGGTGGAGAAATATCTCTCACCTCTCCTGGAAAAACTGATGTAAAGGATTACTTCTTCAGAAGATCAAACAGGGCTTTAATCTCTTCCACATTGTTCCAGTGAACTTTGTGCTCCTTGAGATAAGTCTTGATGAAATCTTTTTTGTCCGGGAAGCATTTGTTCAGCGAACCCTTTGAGGCCTCATATACTTTATTCTTCAGAACAAGGTAGGGCCTTTCCTGCATTTTGTATTTGACGTCACCGCTAAAACTGTAAACGATGCCGTTTGCGGCGTCATCTACACGGTTTACCTGGGTGATGTTGGTTGTCTGTGATTCGCTTCCATAGGCTCCTCTCTTGGCGTCATTGATAATCATTTTGCGGTTGACTCCAAGGATTATCTCTCCTGCCATATCCACGGACTTGATGTAAAGGTCCTTGAAATGATAGAAAAGAGTGCCGCCGATGTTTACACGCTCAACGGAAGCACCGTCGGCAAGAACCATCGCGTCACCATTGGCGTCAAGGTAACGAAGAGTCTGGTCCAGGGTGCAGATGTTAAAACGTCCGGTAGAAAAATCTCCGTTATTGAATGTTACTCTGCCGTCCTGGAAGTTTGGCATCATGTACAGGACACTGTCCGGTACAGTCTTCTCAAATTTCATCTGGCTGGTCTGGGCCTGTCCTGTAAGAAGGACAGCTGACGTTACAAAAGCAAGTAGTGAAGCAAAAACTCTCATAGTTACAAATATTAAAAAGAGAGGGGGCAGTGGCCCCCTCTCTCTGTGGTTTAGAAAATACTATTCCCAACCTGCGTTCTGGGCAATTTCCTTTCCTTTCTCTTTGTACTGGGAAATAACCTGTCCGCAAACGGGCTCCAGATAGTTCCTTACATTAACGTTCAGAGGATCACGGTCTGAAACATTGTTAGGAACAAGGAAGCCACGCATCTGGTCATAGTTGGAGGTCGTAATCTTACCATCAACAACCGTGCCCTGGAAGAATCTGCGCTCACCAAGTTTAAGAGTACCGTCGGCATTGGTGCCTTCGATAGGCATAACGCTTACCTTGCCGATGTTGGCGATGGTAAGGAGGTTGTAACCCTGGTTGTTAAGAGTCTTCTTAAGGTTGGTTGTCTGGGCGGCACGGCCAAGGCCTTCTGCCTGGGTGGCGGTAAGGGTCGCAGAGAGGTCAAGCTCTACATAACCACCAATCAGGAGGTCAGGGTTGTTGGCACCGAGCATGAGCTCAAGCTGTCCCCAACGACGGATATCAAGAACTCTGTACTGCTCAAGGAAGAACTCCATACGACGCTCGCGGCGAACCTCCCAAAGAAGAGGAGAAACAGCGCCTACAGTCTGGTAACCAAGGGTAGCCTGCTGGGCTGCACTGGTACGCTCAGGGTCGTCAGGATAGTTTCCAAGAGTCATATGAGCAGTCTTCTTAACGCCCTTTGCAACTGCGGTAGCGTCAAGAGGACGGTCACGGAGTGCATTGATGGATGCATCAAGGTCTGCCTGGGTGATTGCGGCACCGCCGAATCTGTCGGCAAGTTCTACCTTAGCCTCAATCCAGTTGAGTACAGTCTCTGCGTAGCGAACGCAAGGATAACCGTTCTCATTGGTGCAGGAACCGTAGCATGTAGGACGGCTCTGGCCGTTGTATGCATAGGTGGGGCCGATACGGTCGATGAACTTCTCGCAGTAGAGACCGGTTGAGCTGTTCTTAGGCTCATCCCAGAATGTTGCCTCGAAGCGAGGGTCGCGTGTAACTACCATATCCTGGAGTCTCCAGCTGTCTGCGTTTGCAACTGTTGTAGTAGCGTAAGGCTGACCGTCATTGCAGAGCCATGCCTTAAGTGTGCTCAGGTTACCGTTAGCAGCCTG
Source organism: uncultured Prevotellaceae bacterium (assembly GCA_900314395.1). GTDB lineage: Bacteria > Bacteroidota > Bacteroidia > Bacteroidales > UBA932 > Cryptobacteroides. Next base: position 2,385 of record OMVB01000093.1, read on the forward strand.
GCTCTCTGCGCCGTTGGAGTAGGATGCGATACAGTGCTGGCTGGAAGACTGAACGCTCTTGTTGTATGCACGATAAAGGATGATTTCCTTGCTGCTGGGGCGGCTGTAGAGAGTTCCGAACAGGGTACGGAAGTCGGTGTTGAATGCGAATGAACCGGAATTGATAACAACAGCTGCATAGTCGCGTGCGGCCTCAAGGAAGGTCTTTGCGAGTGTGCTGGCGTTGGTTGCGGTCTGCATTGCAGGGTCATTCTTGTGGTAGATATACCATGTACCCTCAAAGAGCATGCAACGTGAAGCGATGGTTCCGACTACATATTTGTTTACATAGTCTGTACCGTCGTTGGTACGAACATTCTGGATAGCGAAGTCAAAGTCCTCTTTAACTTTGCTCATAACCTCTGTACGGGGGCTGCGGGGGATGAACTGTGCGTCAATATCCTCTGCGGTGATGGTGTGATCATAGTAAGGAACATCGCCGAATGATTCTACGAAGCGGCTGTACTCCCAACCACGGAAGAAGCGTGCTACGCCAACCCAGTGATTGTAAGCCTCATCGTTAAGGATGTTCTTCTCTTTCATGACCTCCAGGCGCTCGAGCATGAGGTTCCATTTACGAACGTATGCAAGGTTCCAAGGACCGGAACCACGGCGCATAAGCCAGTAACCGCGGTAAGGAAGCTCTGCACGGTACCAGTTGTCACCGGGAACTGATGTAAGGATGACAGGCTGTGTGCCGGTTGTAGTACGGTCATCGCTCATTTCACCGGTGTAAACACCAGGAGCATAAACGGCGCCCCAGTTGTCTGAATAACCGTTGAAGTATGAGCCATAGACACCCTGGACAAACAGACGGAGGTTGCCTTCTGATGTCCAGTAGTTATTATCGTCCATCGTAGTCTTGGACTCCCTGTCAAGATAGTCGTTGCAAGACATCGCAGAAAGAGCAAGAATAGCGACTGCAAATATGTTAAATAACTTTTTCATAATCTTATTCTCGAATTAGAATTAGAAAGTAACCTGGATACCTACAGAAGCTGTCTTGAACGCAGGTGTACCGATACCGGCACGGCTTGAGTTGTAGTTGCTGCTGTTAAGATATGAGTAACCGGCGATTTCTTCCGGGTCGATAGGAAGGCCGCGGAGGTGGTCGAAGGTGAAGAAGTTCTCAAGTGAAACATAAACGCGTGCGCGCTCAATGCTTGCTTTGCGAACCAGGTTGGTAGGAAGAGTGTAACCAACAGTAATGTTCTTGATTCTCAAGTATGCCATGTTAAGCATGTACTTGTCGTTGATTACCATGTTGAAGCCTGCAGTGTTGGAACTTGTGTTGCCAAGGTTTGCGGCTCTCGGATAGTAAGCGTCGTAGTTGGCGTCGATTACCTGTCCGTTGCCATCAAGAGTCTCATACCAGAAGTCCTTTACAAAGGTGTTGGCCATTGAACCGTCACCGGTGTTGAAGCCGGGCAGAGTCATTGATGAAGAACCCCACATATTACGCTTGCCTATACCCTGGAAGAGGATAGAGAAATCAAATCCCTTATAGTCTGCATCAAGGCGGAGGCTGTACTCGTAACGAGGAGTGGTGTTACCGATAACGGTAAGGTCACCGTGGTCGTCGGTAAGGCTGTTACCGTAATCGATGATTCCGTCACCGTTCAGATCCTTGAACTTAACGTCACCAGGACCGGAGATGAGGTTACCGCTGGTAATACGTCCCTGGGTAGCATAGTCTTTACCTGCAGCGAACTTGTAAATCTTACCATATTTGTCGGTATCTGTTACAAGCTGACGGGTTTTACCGCCCTCGAAGTCGTCCCACTGGAACAGACGGTCTACGCGGTATCCCCAGATCTCGCCGTAGGTCTTGCCCTGATACCATCCGTTGATACCCTTGGCATCGGGATCGTACTCGGTAATCTTGGTCTTTGCGTCTGCGATAGTTGCGGTTGCGTTGATGTGAAGACCATTGTCGAAGCTATGGCCCCAGTTAACGGAGAGCTCCCAGCCGTTTGTACGGAGGGCACCGTAGTTTCCTGAAGGAGCTGAAGCACCAAGGTTGTAACCTGTACCACCCATAGGGATGATCATGTTCTTTGTTGTTCTGCTGAACCAGTCGAAGGTTACGTTAACCTGGTTGAAGAGAGAGAAGTCTGTACCGAAGTCAAGGGTCTCGATATCCTGCCAGGTGATGTCTGCTGCAACAAGACCAGGGGTAGCGAATGAGTAGTCACGTGAACTGCCGTGCATCCAGTAGTCAGTGATTGAACCCATTGTAGGGATATAGAGTGAGCTGGGAACGGTCTGGTCACCGATTGAACCCCAAGAAGCGCGGAGCTTAAGTGAGGAAACGATGTCCTTTACGCCCTGCATCCAAGGTTCCTGGGAAACGCGCCAAGCTGCGGATACTGAAGGGAACCATCTCCACTTAAGTGCTGTAGGGAACTTGGAAGAACCGTCGTAACGGAGGTTGGCCTCGATAAGGTATTTCTCCTTATAATTATAGTTGATACGGCCGAAGAAACCGGCAGTTGAGTTCCAGCTGTAGCTACCGCCTGAAGTCTGGGTACCTACTGCAAGGTCGAACTGAGGGTTGTCTTTGTTAAGAAGGGTCATGCGTTTGCCCCATACGCCGCTGTAGTCATAACCTACTGCGTTGAAACCAACCAGGAAGTTGAAGTTATGGTCTTCGTTGAGCTTGAGAGCGTAGTCTGAAGTGATGTTCCAGGTCTGTCTCTGTGAGCTGAAGCTGTCCTGATAGATTGAATCGTATGTGCTTGTGTAGCTGTATACGTTGAGCTGCTTTGCGGTGAGTTCGTCACCAAGGCCGTTGATGCTTGCCCACTCGTTGGGAACGGTGAAGGTTGCGCCGTTCTTAAGGGCATTTACAGGAGCTACCCATGTATCACCTGCCATGTAGGTAATACCAGGGTTCTTTTCCTCGCTGGTGCTGCGGGCATAGGTGTAGTCAACTTTAATGCTCCAATCCTTGAGAGGAGTGATGGTTGTACCAACGTTTACGCTGTTGTAAATTTTGTCGATGGTAGCCTTGTGTGCTGTAGCAACCTCATAAGCGGCTGTACGAACGTTGTTTCCGTACTCGTCAACAGGAACGAGAGGATAGGTAGGACCCCAACGGAATACATAGTACCAGATATCGGCTGTGGTTGAGTTGGTTGCGAATGCCCATGACTTGGTAGCCTTGGTAAACATCAAACCGGCGTGAACGTTGAGCCATTTGTTAATCTGGGTGTTAAGCCTTACGTTTGCATTGTAACGCTTGAAACCGTCATAGTCGGTAGGTTTGAGCATACCGCTCTGGTTCAGGTAAGCGAGGGAAATGTTGTAGTTAGTGTTACCCTTGTTTCCGGAAACAGAGATGTTGTGTGTCTGGGTAGGAGCGTTCTTGCGAACAAGGTAGTGGTAAGGATCATAGGTACGAACACCAATCTTGGCGCCAGTGCTGCCAACATACCAGTCACGGCCATAGGTCATAGGTGCGTCCTTGCTAAGGGTGCTGCCATATTTCTCTTTCCATGCAACAGCTGCATTGTAACCGGCACGGTCAATGAGCCAGAATGCACCGGTAGGGTTGAAGTTGCCAGTACGCTCGGAAGCCTCTACGGTGTAGTGGAGGGCCTCTACGTCACCAACTTTGTAGTTCTTTGCCATGTTCTGGAATGAAAGGTTGCCGGAGTATGTTACGTGAACAGTTTCAGCTTCCTTTGCACCCTTCTTGGTGGTGATAAGGATTACACCGAACGCACCCTTTGCACCGTAGATGGAAGCAGAAGCGGCATCCTTGAGTACGGATACTGACTCGATGTCGTCAGGGTTGATAAGGTTGATGGAAGGAATCTCAACGTTGTCGAGGAGGATAAGAGGAGAGTTGGAACCGTTAAGTGAACCAACCTGTCCACGGATTCTGAAGATAGGATCGGAACCAACCTCATTGGAACCGATACGTACGTTCAAACCGGGAGCTGCACCCTGGAGACCACGGCCGACATCAGGGATAGGACGGCCGTTGAGGGCCTTCTCTACGTCTACTGTAGAAACGGCTGCGGTCAGGGATTCCTTCTTCTGTACGCCGTAACCTACGACTACAGACTCGCTAAGGAATTCGCTGCTGTCCTCAAGGACCACGTTTACATTCTGTCCGTTCCAAACTACCTCAACGGTCTTGTAACCGATGGAAGAAATCTGGAGAACGGAGCCTTCTGCAACGTTTGCAATGGAGAAAGAACCGTCAACACCGGTAACAGTACCGTTGTTGGTTCCTTTTACTACGACACCTGCGCCGACAATACCTTCACCGTTCTTGTCTACGACAATACCGGTTGCGGTCTTGCGCTGCTGCTGTGCCTGAACTTCTGAATCCGACGTTACGCCGGAAGCACCGAATGCAGGGACGCACAGGAATGCGGCGGCTGCAAAGGCGCATGCCAGATACTTGCCAAGGCGAGTACCTTTCATTACATGAACTTCATTCATAGATTTTATTATTAGTGGTTGAATGTTGGTCATTTGTGTAAGTGCCAAATTGTCTTTTTTGCGTAAATCCATACAAAAATAACGTTTTAATTGAAATAATTATCATAAAAATGAATTTTTTTCATATGCGTTATTGGATATATATGCACAAATTTTATGTAATGTCTTTATTTATTCTGCTTTAAGTTTGTTACTTTATTCCGATTTTTTTCGTAATGACCAACATTAAGGAAAAACTGGGCCCCGGAACTTGCCAAAT